>CAZZVX010000009.1:0-26813 GCA_964657535.1 Armatimonadota bacterium
TGTGCGTCATGGGGGGTGGTTCGGCGGGGAGGGGGCGGTTTCCTGCGTGGGGAAGGTAAGGAAGTCCTCTCCCCCAGTTGCGGCAAGCCGCAACTCTCCCCTCCCCTAAAGGGGAGGGGTGCCTGTCACAAAGGGTGAACGAGGGCCACAAGGGGAGAAGGCGGACGGGTCAGTGGATGGGGCTACCGAGGTGCGGTTCCAGATCGCGGCGGGATGGAGTGATGCCGTTCCTCACAAGCGCGACACCAGGGACGACAGCGAAACATACCTATCTGCGGCCTGGCCTCTTATTTGCGGTTGTTAAACGGCGTGATGTCAAGTTCCTCGTCACGTCTTTTTGACGCCGCGTGCGACGCCTGCCTCAGTGCGCACACAGAGTTTACTGCCTAGTCTTTCCGCTAAAGCCTGAGCCTCTTGTCTGGTGGAACAAGAGACGAACGTAGTTTGTAGACGTTTTGCATCCTTCCATTCTACACTCAGACCGGTGAACTTGGGCATATCCCAAACACGTATACAGGCAATCTCAGCACAGTCGCCAGAGCGTTTCCAGAAGAAGAAGGGGAAGCCTATCTTGTAGCAGTAACTCTGCCGCCGGAAATCAAAGCGCATCACCTTCGGGCCAGCCCCGAAACTGAAGATCAGAAAGACAACGAGGCCCATCACCACGCTCAGCAGGAACATAGATTGTTCATCTGGCTTACCTCTGTAAAGAGGGAGTATGAAGCGGACGTGAAAGTATGCGTATCCTATTGCTACAGCACCAAAGAAAAGACAGTTGCTGAGTGGCTTTCTAAAGATCGCTTCGTCTTCATCAAAACGCGCCAACCAACCGGACATACTTACCTCTGCCTAATGCCAAGCCTCTGCCGCGCAGTCTAATGGCGGCGCTCAGCCGCGCTGAAGCGAGGTACAAGCACAAGCGTCGGTTGCAGCGCGTGTTGGGCTACAGACTGCTCTGCGATGGGCCATTGGGCTACTGCCAGCGTGAGGCGACGATGCCTTGTTTGCCCAGGACCCAGCTCGGCTCGGCTTTGACTGACCAGCCCTCGTAAACCTGCTCCTGAAGCCAGCCCCGACACGCCTCCGTATCCACGACCTGCCCATTCGGCAATAGGCACCGCACGTCCCGGCGATCACCGACTATATCGTACATATCATTCCATGCATTGACCCACCGCATCTCAATGTCATCTTCAATCGCCATAGAAAAGCCTTGCGCCCTGCGGCCCAACAAGTATCATGTCGTGGAAAACTGAGTAACTGGATTATATTATACCCTGTGGCAGGCAAGTCTCAGTCTTGCAGGCTGGCTGGAAATTGTAGTCCGACTTACCTATGTCCGCCATGTGGTCGTCAAGTTGTCGTCGTGGGGCCGTCATCGGGAGGAAGAATGGGGGGCGGGGGTCGGTTGATTAGGCGGCGTCATAGGCTGTTAAGAACTCGTCGCGTGAAATGCCGCTTTGGGTCAGGATGGTTCGCAGGGCTGAGTCTTTGATGTGGCGGTGATTGGGCAGCGTCATCGGCGTCTTGGTGCCATCATCTCTCAGACTCCTTTGGGAGCGGTAAGCTTATGATACCACGGGCAGAAAGGAAATCTAAACGAGGGGCGGCAACTTTTGGGCGTGATTTACTAGGGGGCGACGGTGACGGAGCCACCGTCAACGAAGTGTGCGTGCATTCGGCATTGGTCCAACAGGGCGGTGCCGAGCAGGGGGCGTCTGCCGGTTGCCAAAACGCGGACTTGTTTCGGAACGCCGTTCCAAAGGATTGTCGCTAAATGAACGGGAATTTCAATGGTACTGTCATCGGCAAGGTCGGCGTTCATGTGGTACAGGAAGGGCAGGGCCATCGCGTTGACCGCTGCTCGCGGCAACGTGAGATAATCTGTGAAGCCGGTATCTACGACGAATTCAAGGCTCAGGTCGGGCTGATCCGGGAGACGGAATGGGACAGAAAGCAGGACGTGACGGTTGAAGACGCTTCCGATCATCGGGCCTCGGTCCGTTCCAGGGAGCCGCAGAAGGAGGCGGCGGTGCGGTAGCCGATGCGCAGCGCATGAAGG
This sequence comes from Armatimonadota bacterium, assembly GCA_964657535.1. Lineage (GTDB taxonomy): Bacteria > Armatimonadota > Armatimonadia > Armatimonadales > Capsulimonadaceae > CAZZVX01. The sequence goes on from CAZZVX010000009.1 coordinate 2,063, forward strand.
GCCACGCCGGGGTGTCGGTTTTGCAGGCGGCGTGATGCTTCCAGGCCGAGATCGTCGCTGCTGGCGTCGATTTCGTAATCGCCACTGATTAAATCCATGACGATGAGCTTGCCGATCTGCTCCGGCGTCTCCACTTGTGCGCGGAGAATGTCGTAAAGTTGTTCAGGGTTGAGGTGCGGCACGACTGAAGTAGAAACCATGTACAAGTTCCTCCTGAGGAATAAGATACTCATTTAAGCAGTCGTCACGGTTCCCGCATCAAGGCGCGAAAGCCGGCCTGCTGAAAGTGGTGATCGGCAGTAATGGCGTCCGTCAAGTTTTGGTCCTGCATGACGACGAACGAAATGCAGTCGGTCAGGCTCCAGGTTTTGTCGGGGCGGGTTTCGTACAGTGCCAGCCCGCGCAGCAGGAGCGGCGTGTCGACAGGAACAACGCGCACATTGCCCGGCGCGTAGCATTGACGCACGAAGGCGGCTGCCAGGGTACGGTTAATGCCGCTCAGGGCATTGGCAATTTCAATGAGGATGGCTTCCGTTAGCCAGACTTCCTTTGCCTCCTGAACGCGCCGCAGCAGCCGCTGGGCAGATACATGATGTTGGTCATTTTTGCTGAGGAGCGCCTGCACGTAGACCGTGTCCACAAAGAAACGCTCGTCGGTCATGGCTGCGCCTCCTGCTTGGGCGAGCCGTAGAGGTAATGGTCGTGTTCACTGGCCCAGTCCGGCGGCGCTTCCACAGAGCCTGCCGCGTCGGCCAGCAAGTTCCAAACATCTCCCGTGTCAGGAAGTTCAGGCAGCGACTCGATAATCAGCCGATAGCGCGTTCCTTGCGCCAGTTCCAGCGGCGAGTCGGGGCGGAAAATCATGCCATCGTAGGTCGCTTCAATCATTTGTGTCATTGCAAGGCTCCTGCAACAAATATCCTGTCACGGAGAGTATACCAGAGATTGCCGGGGGCGGCAACTTTTTGGGGCGGGGCGTGTCATACTGGGGAGAGGAGATGACCAATGACTGATCGCAAACGCTTTCCGGGGCTGTCGTCGGCGGCCTTTGAACACCCGACGGATCGGCAGACGCTGGCGGCCTTGAAGAAGGCGCCGGGGGTGGATTGGGTGTTCCGCAAGTTCAACGAGTACGGCGGAGACCGCGCGGGGCGGCTGTATTGCCTGTCGGACACGGTGCGGGTGGATGCGAAGCAGTGTCCTGACCTGCACAAGATGCTCGTGGAATGCTGCGAGATTTTGGATATGCCGGTGCCTCAGTTATATATTGATCAGCGGCCTTTTGCCAATGCGATGACGTTTGGCGTAGAAGCGCCGATCATTGTCTTGTATTCTGGATTGCTGGAATTGCTGGACGAGGATGAGTGGCGCGTGGTGCTGGGGCATGAACTGGGGCATATCAAGTCCGGCCATGTGCTGTACCGACAGGTGGCGGAGTTTCTGGCGCGGCTGGTCTTGCAGATCGGCGGGCGGACGTTCGGGCTGGGCAAGACGCTGGGCGTGGGGCTGTTTTATGCATTCTTCCACTGGTACCGACAGAGCGAACTGACGGCGGACCGGGCGTCGCTGCTGGCGTCGCAGGACCCGGATGCGGTGCTGAACACGCTGATGAAACTGGCCGGGGGCAGCCGCAAGTTGTACGCGCAGATGGACAAGGAGGCGTTCTTGCAGCAGGGACGTGACTATGAAGACATGGGCAAGGACGCGCTCAACCAGTTCTTCAAGATGGGCATGACGCTGACCACGACGCACCCGTTCCCGGCAGTCCGCGCATTGGAGGCCGACGGCTGGGAGAAAGGGCCGGAGTACGCGGCCATCCTGCGCGGCGAGTACCCCCGGCAGAGCGATGAGAACCCGCCGCCCCAGGCCGAGGCGTTTGCGGACACGCCGCCCGATGATGCCCGCACCTGTCCGAACTGCCGCGCGACGGTGCGCTACCGGGCGTTCGTCTTCTGCCCCAACTGCGGGGCGGATCTGCCGCGAGGATAATGGCTGTGAACTTCGGGGAGACCGACAGCGCCGTGGAACCGGAACTGCGGGGGCAGATGCCGCGCCGCGTGCGCTACACGTTCCGGGCGCAGGCGACGCGCCTGTTTGTGCTGTGCCTGCTGCTGGGCGGCGTCGGCCTGATCACGTCGCTGAGCGTGCAGGACACGGGGGAATTGACCCGGCTGGCGGCGAGCGGCATCAGAACCACAGGCCGCATCACCGGGAAGCATACCAGCGGCCACAAAAACACGACGTACTACCTGGATTATTCCTACACGGCGAACGGGCGCGCCGAAAGCGGCGAAGAGACAGTCTCGTCTTCCGACTTCCGGCAGGCAAACGCCGGGGATTCAGTCCTGGTGACGTATCTGCCCGACGACCCGACGGTCCATCGGGTGGGCGTTGTGGACGAGGCGCGGGTGACGCACGCGCGGACGCTCTGGGCGCTAGGAACACTGGGGGCGGCGCTTGTCCTCGGCCTGCTCCTGGTTGCCACGGAAGCCAACTTCCGCAACCACCGGGCGCTGCTGGAAACAGGCGTGGCCGTGATGGGAAGACTGACGAACCGGTATGTGACGCGGGGCAACAAATCCAACTCGTATTACATCCAGTACGAGTTTGACGGCCCCGCCGGGCCGGTCTCCGGCAAGGCGTCGGTGGGGCGGTCGCTTTATGACCAAACGTCTCCCGGCACGCCGACCACCATCCTGTACGACCCGGCGAAACCGAGCAACAGCCGCCCTTATTACATCATGACGGGCGTGCGGCGGGCCTAACTTTCATATTCTCGCGCTCCGGCGACGGGGAACGGCTCCTCCAGGGCCGCCAGGCGGTCCGGCTCGTCCAGCGGCTCGTCGCGGGTGAAGATGAGCAGGTAGTAGGACGCGGAATACTCTTGAACGGGCTGGGTGTCCAGGTCGTCAAAGGGCGGCGGGGTCATGCTGCCGCCGGCGGACGCCATACGGCGCCAGGTGTCCGGGGCGGCGGAGAATAGTTGCCAGCCCTGCGCCGCGTGCGTGTCCAGAATGCCCTGCATCCCCTCGTAGTCCGTTACCACTGTTTTGTATTTATACATATCCCCTCGCCCGACGCGACTTGCCTCTTAGTGTACCCGAAAATTGCCTGCCGGGTTCATGTGCAGAGCGTCTATCAAAAAGGCGTACTGGTCGGCGTACTCGTCAATGACTTTGGAGATCGGCTTGCCGCCGCCGTGTCCGGCGCGCGTTTCAATGCGGATGAGAATGGGGGCGTCGCCGCCCTGAGCGGCTTGCAAGGTCGCGGCAAACTTGAATGAGTGCGCGGGAACAACGCGGTCATCGTGGTCCGACGTGGTGATCAAAGTCGGCGGGTAATGCGTGCCGGGGTGGATGTTGTGCAGGGGCGAGTAGGCATACAACGCCTTGAACTGCTGGGGGTTGTCGGAGGAGCCGTAATCGGAGGCCCAGCCCCAGCCGACGGTGAACTTCTGGAAGCGCAGCATATCCATCACGCCGACATCGGGCAGGGCCGCGCCGAACAGGTCGGGCCGCTGGGTCAGGCACGCGCCGACTAAAAGGCCGCCGTTGCTGCCGCCGGTGATGGCGAGTTTCGGCGTGGAGGTGTAACCGTTGTCAATCAGCCACTGCGCGGCGGCGAGAAAGTCGTCAAAGACGTTCTGCTTGCGTGCTTTGGTCCCGGCCAGATGCCACTGCTCGCCGTATTCGCCGCCGCCGCGCAGCACGGCGTCGGCCAAAACGCCGCCCTGTTCCAGCCAGGCGACGTTGATGGCGCTGAAGTAGGGCGTTTCAGAGATGTCAAAGCCGCCGTAGCCGGTCAGCAATGTTGGGTTTTGGCCGTTCAGAACGATCCCCTTCTTGTAAGTCAAAAAGATCGGGACCCGCGTGCCGTCTTTGGAGCGGCAGAAGACTTGCTTGGTCTCATAAAGGGAAGGGTTAAAGGCAATCTGCGGCTTGCGGAAGACCGTCACGCGGCCCTGCGGCACGTTGTAGCGGTAAATGGTCGGCGGCGCGGCGTAGCTGCTGTAAGAGAAAAACGTTTCGGTGTCGGTGAGTTTGCCGCCGAAGCCGCCTGCCGTGCCGATGCCCGGCAGGGGAAGCGCGCGCTCCAACTTGCCGTCCAGCCCATACACTTTGATGACGGTGTGGGCGTCGTGCAGGTAAGACGCGAGAAACCGATGGCCGACGGCACTGACGCTTTCCAGGGTATCGCCCGATTGCGGGACGATTTCGCGCCAGTTTTTCCGGGCAGGATGCCGGATGTCTATCGCGACGATCTTTCCGCGCGGGGCGTTCCGGTTGGTCTGAAACCAGAAAAGCGGGCCTTGATTGGCGATAAACGAGTAGGTCGCATCAAACCAGTTGAGCAGTTCCACGGTTTTGGCGCGTTTATCCTGCAAGTCCTGGTAGAAAACGCCGTTCTTGGGGTCGTCGCCGGGCGAGACGTCAAGGATCAGATACCGTCCATCGTCCGTCACGCCGCCGCTCATAAACCAGTCTTTGTGGTCGGGGCGCGCATAAGCCAGCCGATCCCGCGAGGCGGGCGTTCCCAAACGGTGGTAGTAGATCTTCTCGTTGTAGTTGGCGGCTTTGAGTTGGTCGGCAGCGGTCGGCGGGTCGTAGGCGCTGTAAAAGAAGCCCCGGTCATCGTTGGTCCAGGAGGGCGCGGAGAACTTGCTCCACGGCACGATGTCGGGCAGGTCGCGCCCGGTCTCCACATTTCGGACATGGATCGTCTGCCAATCCGAGCCGGCATCAGACAAGGCGTAAGCCAGAAACTTGCCGTCGGGGGTGACGCCGATGCTGCGGACGGCGACGGTGCCGTCTTTGGACAGCATGTTGGGGTCCAGCAGCACCCGTGCTTTGGCGTTCAACGCCGTCTGCGTGAAATAGACGCTTTGATTTTGCAGGCCGCTGTTGTGGGTGTAGAAGTAGCGCCTGCCTTCTTGAAAGGGAACGCCGAAGCGCTCATAGTTGACCAGTTGCGTCAGCCGGGCTTTAAGCGCCGGGCGCGTCGGCAGCGTGTCCAGGTAGCCGAAAGTGACTTTGTTTTCGGCGTCTACCCAGGCGCGGGTCTGCGGCGAGTCCAAATCTTCCATCCAGCGGTACGGGTCGGCGACTTTGACGCCGAAATAGTCGTCCACGACGTCGCCTTTGGCCGCGACGGGATAAGTCAGGGCCGGGGCGGGCGTCTGCGCGTGTGCCGGGCAGAATGTCACTGCCAGGGCAAGACTGCCGAGCAGCAATGCAATAAAAAAGCGGGCGTTCATGGCGGCAAGTTCGCCGTCCGACGGATGATTTCCTGCCCAAAGATGACCCACCCCGGCGTCGGAAGAGACCCACCCCGGCTCGTTCCTCGCCACCCTTCCCCAGAGGGAAGGGGGATTGGCAGTGACTGAAGCGGGTTGATGGAAGGCTGTGCCTGGCGAGAGGCTTTGTCGGACAGGAAAGGTGTCTGCCGATCTCCCTCCCCTCTGGGGAGGGACCCTGCGAGGGAGGCACGACCGAGCAAGGTGGGTGGGTCTCTCGGTTTGCCCTCCTACCGGGGCAGTATCAAGATGGCGTCGGGAACGGTCACGCCGGTTTCGCGGGGGGATTGGGTTGTGCCGTTTGGGAGGCGGTACGAAAGCTGGGTGGACGCGCCGCCGTCCAGGCACATGGCATCGGCGGGGCGAGAACGGTCATAGCGGGTGAAGTAACCGAGGAGGAAGGCGGCCAGGTCGCGGTAGGTCATGCCAGAGGCCATGCCCAGCACGAAATGGCGAGGCGTTCCGGGGGAGCCGTCGTAGGCGACGAATGTCCGGGCGGCGGGGCCGGGGCTGACAAGCCGTTCCTGCCGGTCGGTGACGACGGCCTGACCGTGATGGAAGAGCATCGGACCGCAGCCGACGGCCTGACGCACGGCCCAGGGCGCGCTTGACGAGAGAGCGCCAGCAGGAGCGGTGTAGCGGTGGACGGGCAGGGACGGCGCGGCGCTTGTTGCGGCCCATTCCATATCGGGCTGTCCCTGCGGCGTGATGCCGAAGGCGCTGCGGACATAAAGCCCAGATGGCGCATTGACGCTGCCGCGCCCGTGCAGGGGCGGGGCCGTGTGGCGGATTTTTCCGTTCTGCACGAGCAGGCCGACGATCTCTTTGCGGTCGCTACCGACTTCCAAGCCGAAGTAGCCGCCGTTGGTCGCGGCGAGCGCACCGGTCTTGTCCAGCCATTCGTGGGGCGTGTAGGATTTACCGGTCACGAGGCCGTCCGTAAGTTTGATGTCCTTGGCGGCGACGACAGTTCGGACAGGGGCGCGGGCAAGGTCAACATCCACAAGGTCTACGCCCCCGGCTCCCGTCGGCAGGGAGCGGTGAATGACGCCGGGCGCGAGCGTGTCGGCGGACGTGTCGGCAGGGTCAGGCGTCGCCGCTGTCGGCGCGTGGCGGTCACAGCCGAAGAGCAGTAACGCAAGCAGAAGGGGTACGGCAAGCCGTACCCCCCGTTTGTGTCGCAAGCGCCGGGGCATCAGCAGTGCCAGTCCACGTTCTGGACTTCTTTGGCGTAGCGGATGATGAACGCCTTGCGCGGCTCCACCTTTTCGCTCATCAGGATAGAGAACATCTCGGCGGCGGCTTCGGCGTCTTCCAGGTTGACGCGGGCGATGGTGCGCGATTCGATGTTCATGGTCGTGTCGTACAGTTCGGTGGCGTCCATCTCGCCCAGGCCCTTGAAGCGGCCCACTTGGACGTCCTTGCGCTTGATCTCCTTCAAGACGCGGTCTCGCTCCTCGGCGGAGCGGGCGTAGATGCGGGTGTCCTTGCCGGCCTTGATGGAGAACAGGGGCGGCTGGGCGATATAGACGTGTCCGCCTTCAATCAAGGGACGCATATAGTTGAAGAAGAATGTCAAGAGTAGCGTGCGGATGTGGTCCCCATCGACGTCCGCATCGGTCATAATGATCAGGCGGTCGTAGCGCAGGCGGGTCATGTCAAACTTGGACGTAGACTCGCCTTCGTCGTCGCCGTCGCTGTCCACTTTGATGCCGATGCCGAGCGCGGTGATAAGCGAGCGGACTTCGTTGTTCTCCAGCGTCTTGTCCAGCGCCGCCTTGCCGACATTGATGATCTTGCCGCGCAGGGGCAGAATCGCCTGGTAGCGCCGGTCCCGGCCCTGCTTGGCACTTCCGCCGGCGCTGTCGCCTTCCACGAGGAAAAGCTCGCATTTTTTGGGGTCGCGCTCGGTGCAGTCGGCGAGTTTGCCGGGGAGGTTGGAGTTTTCCAGGGACGACTGGCGCTTGATGAGGTCGGCGGCTTTGCGGGCGGCGTCGCGGGCGCGCTGGGCGGTGAGCGCCTTGTCAATGATGCGCTTGCCGACGGCGGGGTTTTCTTCCAGGAACTGGGTGAGGCCCTCGCCCATGATGGAGTTGACGATGCCTTCCACTTCGGAGTTGCCGAGCTTGGCTTTAGTCTGGCCCTCAAACTGCGGCTTGAACAGGCGCACGGAGATGACGGCGGTGAGGCCTTCGCGGACGTCGTCGCCGGAGAGATTCGGGTCTTTCTCCTTGATGCTGCCGGATTTGCGCGCGTATTGATTGATGACGCGGGTCAGGGCGGTGCGGAATCCCGAAAGGTGGGTGCCGCCTTCTTTGGTGTGGACGTTGTTGGCGAAGGACAGGACGGTCTCGCTGTAGGTGTCGTTGTACTGGAGCGCGATCTCGACCTGCACGTCCTCGCGGGTCTTCATAAAGTAGATCGCGGGGCCGATGCTGGTTTTGGTCTCGTTGAGGTGTTCCACGAGCTGGGCGATGCCGCGCTGGTAGTGGAAGGTCTGCGGTTCCGCGCCCTCGGTGAGCTTGTCGTCGTAGTGGATCGTGACTTCGCGGTTGAGGTAGCACGTGTTGCGGATGCGCGCCTCGAAGATGTCGGGCTTGTAGACGTACTCGCCGAAGATCTCTTTGTCGGCCAGCCAGGTGATGGTGGTGCCGTGGCGGTCGGACGGGCCGGTGTGCTTGAGCGCGCCCTTGCCTTTGGGCTTGGGGATGCCGCGCTCGCAGTGCAGCTTGTACATCTGGCCGTTCTGTTCCACGATGGCCTCGCACCACTCGGACAGGAAGTTGACGCAGGACAGGCCGACGCCGTGCAGGCCCCCGGAGACTTTGTAGCCGCCTCCGCCGAACTTGCCGCCGGCGTTGAGCTTGGTCATGGACAGTTCGACGCCGGACAGGCCGGTCTGCTTGTTGATGTCGGCGGGGATGCCGCGCCCGTTGTCGCGGACGCTGATGGTGTTGTCGGCGTTGAGCGTGACCCAGACTTCGGAGGCGTGGCCGGCGAGGACTTCGTCAATGGAGTTGTCCACGACCTCAAACATCAGGTGGTGCAGGCCCGCGCTGCCGGTGTCGCCGATGTACATGGCGGGGCGGGTGCGGACATGCTCGACGCCTTCAAGCAGGCGGATGGTGTCCGCCGTGTACTCCTGGGTAACGCGGCTCATCTCGGTGCTGTCTACTTCACCGTTTTCGTCGTCAATCTCGGTGACGACCTGTTTGCCGGTCGTATCAAGGATCGCCTTGGGGCCGCCGTCGGCCTTGCGACCGTCCCCTGCCCCGTTGCCGTTCAGGTGGCCGTCGGCGGGGCCGGCGAAGCCGCGATGTTCCTCGGTCATGCCATCCGTCGCCCGGTCAATCACTTCCTCTCGCAGCGTCTGCGCTTTTGCCATTGTATCACTCACTCCTACACAAATTCTGTTCTCAGGTTGCTGTCAACAACTGTGAATTGCTCGCCGATTGATGCAGTAATTATAGCATATTGGGGAGGGATAAGTCAAGATGCCCACCTCCTTGTTCGCTCGTTCCTCGCTCTCAGGGTCCTCCCATAATGGGAGGATTCGGAGGGTAAACGGGGCTGGTAGTGGGACTGGCGGCGCACTGAGAGAGTTCGTTTTTGCAAATTTTATTGCCCGTCGCGCAGCGAGTCGGGCAAGGCAACAGTATTCATCCCGATCCGCTTGAACAGAGCCTGCATCTGTTCTGGCGTGCCGTTCGCCTTCACGCCCGCCGGGGGAAGCGCGCGTGATGTTGCGGGCGTCGCGGTTTCCGTGAGCATACGCTCAAAGCCGCCCGGAAAGTAGAAGTTCAGGAGCCGGGCTTGCGGAGTGTCCACGCGGAAACTGTGGACGCAATGCGCGGGGATGTAGGCCAGGGAACCGGACTTGGCCGTCAGCTTTTCCGGGCCGGCAAGGAGTGTAATTTCCCCTTCCAGGACATAGAAAACCTCGTCCTGCTCATGGGTATGGGGCGGCGGCCCGGAGCGCTGCGGACACAATTCCTCTATCAAGGAGTACGAGCCGCCTGTTTGCTCCGAGTTTGCCAAAACCGTCCACAGAATGTCCTGCGACCAGTACGCCGGAGCATTCTTGACTTCAATACCATACGGCTTGATGGGGTTGATCTGGCTGGGCCGGGTCGCCATGTTGTCTTTTGTCGGCGGGTCGGCAAAGGGAAGCGCCAGGATGCCGATCTGGCCGAACTCGCGCGAACATTCCTCCACCATCCAGCGGGGCGGCATGGGGAGCGAATTGGGAACGGGCGGCTTGCGCTCGGTCGCCGGCGTGGCAATGCTCATCAGGAGCATTTCAAAGCCTGCCGGCGTGTAGAAGTTCAGAAGCCGCGAGTGGGGAGCATCCACGGTGAAACTGTGTTCCACGTAGCGCGGGATGGAGAGAAAGGTTCCGGGACCGGCGTCTATGGTTTCGCCCCCGGCGTTGAAGGTGCAGTGGCCTTCAATGACGTACAATCCCTCATCGGACGGATGGCTGTGGGTGGGCGGCCCTCCGATGCCGGTTCCGCAAATTTGCTCGATCAGGCAGAGGTTGCCGTTTGTCAGAACGCCGCCGGCGAGCGGCATCCAGAGGTTGTCAATGAGCCAGAAGGCGGGACTGTTCTCATTGGTCAGCACATACGGAGAGATAGGTTCATTCATAGTCCTGTCTTCCCTTCCGGCAGGCTGCGGCACAAATTAAGCGTCTTGCCGCAAAGGAAACTTTGTTGTGTTCCATACCCAACGCTTGGCGCAGCGAAACTCTCTGCCAGGAATTGTAGGATAAGGCGAGCTATTTCAGAATTGTCCTGAAACCGCTCTGATACAAACTGCTGCAAATGGGAATAGTACAAACGACAACTGTTTTCAGGAGAACATGATGAACAACGGTCCTTTTATCAAAGCTATGCTGGTTGCAGGGTGCATTTTGCTGATAGGCTCGGCGGGAAGGACGCAGGTGCCCGCGCCTGGGCCTGCGCCGACGACGAATCCTGTACCGACAACTGCGCCAAGCAGCGACCCGACGGCAACAGGGCAGACGGCGGTTGCGCCGGTGGACATCAATGCTTTGCAGCCGACCGGCAAGATCACGCAGATCACGATTATCGGGAATAAAAACATCAGCACGGACACGATCCGGGCCGAAGTGACGGAAAAGGCGGGCGATCAGTTTGACCCGGCGGCGGCGGAGCGGGACGCGGCGGCGATCACGGCGCTGGGAGATTGGACCGGCCCGGCGCAGTTTGCGGCGACGCCGGACATGAAGGGCGGGCTGGATCTGACGTTCTCCGTGACCGAGAACCCGGTCGTGCAGGCGATTGTGTTTAACGCCAACACGCTGACAGGGCAGCCGACCATTCCGGCAGCCACACTGCTCGCACAGATGCAGACGCAGACGGGCCAGGTGCTGAACACCAACACGCTGGCGCGGGACTTGGACATCCTGTTCAACCCGGCGACGGGCTATGCGCGGCGTCAGGGGTATCGCTTTGTGGCGGGGGCAAGTATTTTGGACCCGACGACAGGCATTTTAACGATTCCCATTATTGAGTCCTATGTTCAGGCCATAATCGTCAACGGCAATGCGAAGACCAAGACGGCGGACATTCTCAGCCGCCTCCCGGTCAAAGCCGGGGATTTGTACAACGATGCGCAGGTATCACAAATCCCGACTTCAGTCAATGGGATTGGCCATGTTGCGTCCGTTGGGCAGGCGTCGGTCATGCAGACGGTTCCGGGCCGGGTCGTCATCACCGTGCCTGTCCGCGAAAGCCGATAAATGAAGCGTCAAAGTCTCTCGTGGACACAGATTTTATGGCGCAGGCGTCGTTTGACTGGGCGGCACAACTTGGAGCGCGACGACCGAACTGATGGTGTCCCACGAGTGCAGCACGCCTTCGGGCGTGGGTTCAAGCCATCGGCACCATGAAAGGTTGTCCGACGTGCGCCGCATATTCCAGGCCGCATGGGCATTGGCTTGCAGCCAGGGCAAGTAGGTCGCTTCCAAATTGTGTTCTTTCATAAACCGGGAAATCCAGCGCAAACCTATGGAGTGAAAGCCCGCCAGGTCGCCGCCGTCCGCGTTGTATTGGGGCATGATCATAAAGCCGCTCGCGTTTCGCTCTCCCATGCTGTTCATGGTGTAATCCGCCGCCAATTTCGCCGTCGCAGTGTCGCCTAGAAAGTTGGCTAGACCGACAAATGTGCCTTGATTGTAGGTGCTTGACCAGGTGTTGAGTTTGCCGGACGTGGTCACCGCATCCCACACGGCGCCTGTTTTGGCATCGAAAAGGTTCGCTTTGTTCCAGTTGTAGAGGGTGCGCGCTTTGGTTTCATAGCGGGAATCCTTGAGTTCTTGGCTGAGCATAAAGGCGGCATTGCCCGCCGGACACTCCACACAGGAGTTGTAGGTAGTATTGTCGGTCTTCCAGAAGAGAGCGCCTTGATCGGGATCCCAGGCGCGGGCGAACATCATGTCAAAGTTGCTTTGCGCGATGGCAAGGAACTTTCTGTCGCCCGTCGCTTGATAGCCGCGCGTGTAAGCCATGACGGCCCAGGCAATGTCGTCATTGAATTCGTTTTCCGACCAGTCGCTGCCATGCAGTTTGAGGAACCCATTGAGCAGCACGGTCACTTGGGATTTGTAAGCGCCGTGGGTGCGGTCGTTGGCGTCCTCAACGCCCTCCACTTGTTCAATTTGCTGCCAGAAGCCGGTACTGCCGCCGTCTTGATTGCCCTTGATGAAGGAGACTTCCCCTTCGGAGCGGACAAACGCCTTGAGATAAGCGTTGACAGCGGTATCGGCATCGGCGCTGGTGAAGGCGTGAGCGTAACAGTTTTGATTCATGTTTTACTCCGAAATAAATTGGATGATGTCGGCTGCGACAACAGCCTCATTTGGCGGGGGCGCGGTGGCGGAGACGGTCCAGGGCGACGGCGACGATGATGACGACGCCGATGATGATCTGCTGGACGTAGGACGGCCAGCCCATCTGCTGCGAGCCGCTGCGGAGGAAGGCCATGATCAAGGCACCGATGATGGAGCCGAGGACGGAGCCTTCGCCGCCGGACAGACTCGCCCCGCCGATGACCACGGCGGCGATCACGTCGAGTTCCTCGCCCACATCCACCGTCGGGTCGCCCTGGCCGAGCCGCCCGAACTGCAAAACCCCGCCCAGGCCGAAGAACAGGCCCGCGATGGCGTAGATGCTGATCTTGAGGGCGTCCACGCGCAGGCCGGACAGGCGGGACGTGACTTCGTTGGAGCCGATGGCGACGATATAGCGGCCCAGCACGGTGGAGCGCAGGATGACGGCGGTGACGACCGCCATGACCAGCGTGATCCAGACGCCGGGGGAGACCTGCAGCCAGGCGGGGACGGGATAGGTGGCCGCCAGGTTGGTGAGTACGTCGCCGTGCTTGACCACGTCGGGGTTGAGGTTGATCGCCTGCTGGTTGGCCTGCCAGCTCGCGAGGCCGCGCACGATGCCGAGCGTCCCCAGCGTGACGATGAACGGGGTGACGCGCAGGCCGGTGATGAGCGAGCCGTTGACGGCCCCGGTCACGCCGCCGAGCGCGATGGCCGCCAGGACGGCGGCGAACACGGGCAGGTGGTGGTTGAGCAGCAGCGCGACGACCACGCTGCACAGCGCCAGGACGGAGCCGACCGACAGGTCGATGCCGCCGCTGATGATGATCAGCGTCATGCCCAGTGCGCCCAGGCCGGTGATGACGGTCTGGGCGGCGACGTTGCGGAAGTTGTCGGCGCTCAGGAACGTCGGGCGGATCGCGGGCGGGATCGAGAACAGGACGATGACCAGGGCCAGGCCGATGAACGGCCCGAGAATGGTCAGCAATTGCCGCCCGGACGCGCGGCCCGGCGGCGTCCCCGGCGCGGGCTGCGGGGCGGGCATATCGGCGCGGCCCGACGGGGTGACGGTGGAGCTCATAGTTGATTCCCTCAGCGCTCAATCGTAGACGATGGTGACTTTGCCGCTCTGCCCCTTGTCGGCCACGTCGTAGGCCTCGCCCGCCTGGTCCAGCGTGAAGCGGTGCGTGACCGTCTTCTCCGGGTGCAGGCCCCAGCGCGAAAGCCGCTCGACCAACTCCTCCATGTGCGACAGCGACGTGACCCAGGACCCGTAGAGCGTGATCTGCGGGTGAATGAGCAGCGGCGACACGTCGAAGTCCACGGTCCCGCCCTCGCCGACGAACGCGCAGCGGCCCCACTGCCGCGTCCCCTGCAGGGCGAGTTTTCGGGCGGGCGGTGCGCCGGAGCAGTCCACGCTGGTTTCGCAGCCCCTGCCGCCCGTCAGGTCCTTGATCTTACCGAGTGCCTCGCCGTCGCTGGCGAACGCCTCGTCCACCACGCCCATCTCTTTGGCGAGCGCGATGCGTCCGGGGCTGGTGTCCACGCCGATAACCTGACTCGCCCCCAGCGCCTTGCCCAGCATTCCTGCGGCGAGTCCGACCGGTCCCAGGCCCGTGATCAGCAACCGGTCCCAGCCGCTGACCTTGATGCGCGTCAGCGCCTCCCAGGCCGTGCCGAAGCCACAGGCGACCAATGCCCCGTCCACGTAGGTGAGATTATCCGGCAGGGCGACGCAGGTGTTCTCCTCAGCCAGCAGGAACGGGGCGTGGCCGCCGTCGCGCTGCCAGCCGTAGGCGGCGCGGGTCTTGTCGTGGCAGGAGATCATATACCCGGCCTTGCAGTCCTCGCAGACGCCGCAGCCGCTGATGTGGTAGAGTACCACGCGGTCTCTGGCCTTGAATCGCTTGCAGCCGGGGCCGGTCTCCACAATCTGGCCGCACGGCTCATGCCCGGCGATGACACCCCGGTAGGCCTCGTCGCCGACGCCCAGGTGCTCGCGGTAGATGGCGCGGATGTCGGATCCGCAGATGGAGCTCGCCTTCATCTGCACCAGCACCTGCCCGTGGCCGGGCGTCGGGATCGGCTGCTCGCGGAAGGCGACGGTGCTGTTGCCGGGCAGCACCACGCCCTTCATTGTTCTCTCGGTTGTCGTTGTCATAGTCATTTCTCTCTGAGTTATGATTGTTCGTTGTCGAAATCTACGAGTGCGTATAAGTCGGCCAGTGTCAGTGTCACGCCCAGGGCCGTCAGGGAGACTCGCGCACCCAGGCCGTGATACGTCTCGTACTGCCAGCCGGTCTCCTGGCGCGTGTACAACTCGGCGCGGATTTGGCTCGCCGACAGAAGCAAGTAGTGCTGCAAAGTGGGAACCGTTTGATAACTCGTCCATTTTTCGCCCCGGTCAAACAGTTCCGTAGACGGCGAAATCACTTCGGCGATGAGCATCGGGTTTGTGACGGTGTCCGTGCGACGGCGGTGAAAACTGAGGGGGCCGCAGATGACGCTGACATCGGGAAAGGTCTTGCGACCATCGGCGGCGTTCACTTTCAGGTCGGAGCCGAACACGCGGCACGTTTTTTTGCCAGCCGCGCCAAACGCATTGTTCAAGGTCGTAATCAAGTTGGCGGCAATGGCGCTGTGGTCAGGCGTGCCGCCGCTCATGGCGCGGATGCTGCCCATGCGCCGCCCCAGCGCATCCGGCGGGCCGTCGGGAACGAACTCCCAGCGCTCCGGGGACCGCTCGTTCCAGGCGAAGTATTCGTCCTCAGTGTACCAGTCCTTGTCGAGCAGCGATTCGGCAAGCGCGGCGGGCAGGGCCATAACAATCTCCAGTCATTCGGGCGTGATGGCGAAGCCGTGCGGCCCCACGATGGGATCGAGCGGCGGCAGCGTGATCGCCAGGGCGTCGGCGGTCTGCGTGAAGGGGACGGGGCCGTGGCCGAGCAGTCGCACACCGCCGACGCGGGGTGCTTTGCCGGACGCGAAGGCGCGGATCAGCGTTTGGGTGGCCGTAGACGCGCCAGTGGTGGCGGTACTGGTCGTGGCCCTCGACGTAGAGGTGGCGGGCGTACCAGTCGCCGTACATGGGGACGGACTGCGGCCCCCAGTGGGACCAGAAGGCGAGTTTGGCGTCGCGGAACCAGTCGGGGCATCGGAAGGTCTTCAGGGACTCCCAGGTCGGCTCGAACGGGCCTGGTGCGATGTCTAGGTCAAAATTCGGCACAGAATTTTCCTGTTCGGCAGGGATTAAGCGGGCGTGATTTCGCCGTCGGTGTCCCAGAGGTCTTCCCAAGTCTGGCCCTCTTTCCACAGGAAGACGTGGCCTTTGATCAGACGGTTGCCCTTGTCTATGCCGGCGACGGCGTCCATCTCGGTGTCGGTCAGCGGCGCCGACACGACCGCTTTGAGCGTGCTGAGATACTGGGAACGCTTCACCGAGAACGGGATGGGAATCTGGCCGTGCTGCACCGCCCACTTGACGCACACCACCGCCGGGTGGACATTCAAGCGCTCCGCAATCCCGACGATGACGGCATCCTCCACGTCCACGGTGTCGTCGGGCGTGCGGTCGCGCTCCGGGCGGGACGGCGAGCCGATGGGCGAGTAGCCGATGGGGACAATGCCGTGGTCGGTGACGAACCGGAACAGTTCCGGCTGCTGGAAGTGCGGATGCATCTCCATCTCGTTGGCAGCGGGCTTGAGGGCGGCGTCGCGCAGAACGAGTCTGAGTTTGGGGACGGTCATGTTGGACGTGCCGATGTGCCGGACCAGGCCGCGCCCGACCAGCGCTTCCATCTGCCGCCAGGTGTCCATGTAGGCGTCGTGGACATAGGACGTGGCGTGCGGGTCGCGGGAGGACACGTCCACGCCCTTGCCATGCGAGTTGGGGAACGGCCAGTGGACAAGATAGAGGTCTAAATAGTCCAATTGAAGGTCGCGCAGGGACTGCTCGCACGACTTTGCCACCTGGCCGTGCATATCGTTCCAGACTTTGGAGGTGATCCACAGGTCTTCACGTTTGACGCCCCCGGCCATGATCGTCTGGAAGGCTGGGCCGATGAGGTCTTCGTTGCCGTAGACGCTGGCGCAGTCGAAGTGGCGGTAGCCGACGGCGGCAGCGTCTATGACGGCCTGGGCGACTTCCGCGCCGGTGTACTTGTCCGAGCCGAAGGTGCCGAGGCCGACGGCGGGGATTTTGGACCCGGTGAGTAGCGTCCGCTGGGGGAACAGCGACGGGTCAACGCCGTCGGGATCGACGGCAAAGGACCCGGTGTTCTGGAATGCTGTCACGATCTCTGCCCTCGCTTACTTCAGGTACTGGTCAATGGGCGGGTGCAGGAACTGCTGCATGGCGGGCTGGTTCATGTTGTCCGGGGTGACGACGGCGACGCCGGTATCAACGGTCTGATCCACCTTCTGCCCCTTGATCGCCGCGACGACCGTCTCGACGCCGGTTTCGCCCATCTTGAACGGGTTCTGCACGATCAGGCCCTGGATCTCCCCGGCCTTGAGCGCGTCCACCAGGTCGGCGGCGGCGTCGAAGCCGACGAACTTGACCTTGTGCAGCAGGTTGGCGTCCTTCAGGGCCAGGCGCATCCCGCGCGTGTTGGTCTCGTTGGAGGAGAACACGCCGTCGGTCTGGCTTCCGTAGCGGGCGAGCAAGTTCTGGGCGGTCTTGTAGGCGGTGTCCGTCGTCGGGCCGCCGTACTGATTGCTCGACAGAACGGAGATGCCGGGGTACTTCTTGATGGCGGTCAGAAATCCTGTTTCGCGGGCTTCCGTGCTGGCCGACCCCTGCGCGTAGGGAAGCACAAGCACGCGGCCCTTGCCGCCGAGGACTTTCGCGAGCTGGTCGCCGGCGAGTTCGCCGCCCTTCTCGTTGTTGGTGGCGACGAACGAAGCCCAGTCGCTGCCGTTGAGCGAGGAGTCAATGATGACGACGGGAATCTTGCGGCTGACCGCGTCATGGACGGGCGTGACGAGCGCCTGGTTGTCGAGCGGGGCGAGGACGATGCCGCTGACGTGCTGAACGACGAAGCCCTCGACGATGTTGACCTGGCCGTTGCGGTCACCTTCGCTTTCGGTCCCTTTCCAGATGATGTTGACATTGGTCCCCTGCTTGGCGAGGTCCTGCTGGGCCTTCATCGCCCCGGCATGGATGGATTTCCAGTATTCGTGCGACGTGCCTTTCGGGATGACGGCGATCTGCAGGGCGCTCCCGCCCCCGCCGCTCCCGCCCGCCGGGGCCGACGGCCCGCCGCCGCTTCCGGTCTCCGTGCCGCCGCTGTGACACCCTGCCAGGGCGACGGTAAGCGCGGCCAATGTGACGGCGAGGGCGGCCCCGGTCTTTGTCGTGTAACGGATCATCTGCATCTGTCCCCTCTGCGTTGAGCAATAAGCTGTTGAATAGTTCTTGGATGCGCGGGAGCGAACTCCGTGTCCCACGCACGTTCTCTGTCCATTCGCCGTTGCCGGCGCGGTTTCCTTTGCAATTTTGATTTTGGACAAAAGTTGAAGGAGCGGAAAGGTTTTAACCCTTCATTCGACGTTTCTTCTGGGCCAGAAATTCCTGCGCGAACTCATTCACCTCTCTGGGCGTCAGGTGATAAGCGAAGATGTTTCTCAAACCGTCGAAGTCTGCGACGGAGAGCCAGCGCCCAACGTCCGCACGGATGAGCGGGTCCGTGGGAAGATGCTCATAGAAGCCGAACAGGGCGGCAGTCGCGATCCCATCATTCCGGGCCTGGGTCAAACACCAAGTACCGTAGCCGTAGATGGCGGCAATCACAGCATCATCTATGGGTTCCCGTTCGTAGGCACGGGTCATGGCAAAGCGCAACTCGATCCACAAGCCGTTGATGTTGTCGGCGGCTGCGATTTCTTTTTGCAAAGAAGGCAGCCGCTTAATCGCGATTCTCCGCCATGCGCTCATCATTCAATCCGCCAGGGCGAGGCGACCGACTTTTTCCTGGGTGGCGTCGGCGCGGGAAAGTTCGCCGGCGATGCGGCCCTCGCGGATGACGATGATCCGGTCGGCCATGCCCAGGACTTCAGGCAGTTCCGACGAGATCATCAGAATGGCGACGCCCTGAGCGGTCAGCTCGTTCATGATCTGATAGATCTCGCGCTTGGCGCCCACGTCAATGCCGCGCGTCGGCTCGTCGAGGATCAGCAGTTTGAGCGGCGTTTCCAGCCACTTGGCGATGACGACTTTCTGCTGGTTGCCGCCCGACAGGTTCCCCACCTTCTGCTCCACGCTCGGCGTCCGCACCCGCAGGCGCTTGACGCCCGCCTGCGCCTGCTGCGCCTCGGCGCGGCCCCGGATGAACCCGGCGCGGGAGAACTTGTCCATCGAGGCCAGGCAGATGTTCTCGCGGATGGTCATCGGCAGGACCACGCCCTGGTCCTTGCGGTCTTCGGTGACGAAGCCGATGCCTGCCTGAATGGCGTGCTTGGGCGAGCGGGGCGTGAACGGCTTGCCGTCAATGCGGATCTCGCCGCTCGACATGGCATCCGCGCCGAACAGGCAGCGCGCGATCTCGGTCCGGCCCGACCCGACCAGACCGGCCAGGCCGACGACCTCGCCGGCGTGGACGGTGAAACTGATGTCGCGCAGCACGCCCCGCCGGTTCAGAGCTTTGACTTCCAGGACGGGCTTGCCCGGCGGGAGGGCGACTTTCGGGAACGTCTCGTCGAGGTCGCGCCCGACCATCCGGCGCAGCAGATCCTCGCGGCTGACTTCGCCGATGCGGCTCGCCCCGATGGTCTTGCCGTCGCGCATCACCGTGACGCTGTCGCAGATGCTGAAGACCTCCTCCATCCGGTGCGAGATGTAGACGATGCCGATGTTTTTGGCCTTGAGCTGCGCGATCAGCGTGAACAGGTGTTCCAGTTCGTGGTCGGTCAGGGTCGCCGACGGCTCATCCATGATGATGACTTTGGACCGGCGGCTGGTGGCCTTGGCGATCTCGACCATCTGCCGCTGGGCGAGGGGCAGGCCGCCGACGGGGGCGCTCACGTCCACGCCCATGCCCAGGTCGTCCATCAGCGCCTGGGCGTCGCGCCGCATCTTCTTGCCGTCCACCCAGCCCGGAAGCAGGCGCGGCTCGCGGCCCAGGAAGATGTTCTCGGCGACGGACAGGTGCGAGACCAGCATCAGTTCCTGGTAGATGATGTTGATGCCCAGGTCCATCGCCTGCTGGGGCGTGTCCACATGGATGGGCCGGCCGTCCAGTTTGATCTCGCCCGTGTCGGCCGTCTGCGCCCCGGCCAGGATCTTCATCAGCGTGGACTTGCCCGCGCCGTTCTCGCCCATCAGCGCGTGGACCTCGCCGGGCAGGACGCTCAGGGAGGCGTCGTCGAGGGCGCGGACGCCGGGGAACGACTTGCTGATGCCGGTCATTTCGAGAACGGGCGCGGCGGCGGCGAGTGAGTTGCTCATACCCCTAGTATAGCAAATTCGCAAAAGACGGTCAATGGGCCGTCAGATGTAGATCTTATAAGTGGGAATGCCCATGAGGGGGCCGATGATGGCCCACAAAGAGCCCATCGTGTAGTCGCCGAGGATCAGGCCCAGGAAGAAGGGGATGGCGCGGCGGTACAGGGCCGCGCCGCCGTAGCGCACGATCAGCGATTTGAGGAGCCAGGCGACGAAGACCGGCAGCCAGAAATACTGCATCGCGAACGACAGCGCCAGCGCGTACCCCGCCGGGTGCAGTGGCCACCAGACGAAGCTCGACCGCAGCACGGACAGGCCGACCGCCAGCAGGAAGCCGCCCGCGATGTACCACAATCCTGTACTCGCCGGGGGCGTCGGCTGCGTCAGCCACGAGGCCAGGCCGCCGAAACTCTCGTCCCCGACCCACGACTTGAACCCCGCCGCTTTCGCGCCCGCGCCCGCCGCATACGTCACGTGCAGGTTCGCCCAGTAGACCGACAGGAGGCTCACGCCGAACGCCAGGCACAGCGCCCCGACCAGGCCGGCGAAGCCGACGGCGGGCTTGCCGTCCATCATCTTGAACGCCTCCAGTTGGTTGGGCATCGGGTGGTTGCGGTAGCCCCGGTTGAACCAGTGCATCACCGACAGCAGGGACAGGTCCTGCGCCCCCAGCGCGCTCGTGCCGAAGACCGTCACCAGCACCTGGCCGGGGTTGACGAAGTTGATCTCGTGCGGCGCCCCGAACTCGGCCCGCACCCGCGTGATGACGAAGCCCAGCAGCAGCACGATCCCGAAGAACGCCGCCGCCACCCACCCGCGCATCCCGATCAGGGCCGAGAACAGCGCCAGCAGCAGGCCGCCGACGGCCAGGCCGACGAACGCCGCCCGGTAGCGCCGGGCTTCCGCCCGGTCGGGCGAGCGCGCACCCTCCCACGCCGACCGGAAGACCGAACGCCAGTAGCCGCGCCCGGCCCAGACCAGCATCACGCCCAGGCCCAGCCACGCGCCGGACGCCTGCTCGCCGAAGTACGGGAACCCGTGGTTGTCCGTGTCCCACCCGTAGGCCGCGCCGACCACCCGGAACACGCGCGACAGGATGAAAAAGAACCAGCACGAGAACGACAGGTCGAGCGGCATGAAGTAGGCGATGCCGATGGCGAACGGGTAGAACGACGAATAGGTCGTGCCGACGGCGTTCCAGGGCGGGGTCGTGAAGAACGGCGACAGGTCATAGATTTTGACGTTCATCTCCGGCACCGAAGGCAGCAGTTCGTGCAGCCCGTTCAGCCCGGACACCAGAAACGCCAGGGCGAAGCCGCCCCACATCAGCGGGTTCTTGAAGAAGGCCATGCCGGCGTCGGGGGCCGTCATCGCCAGCGGCAGCTGGACGAGCGGGAAGGTCAGTTTCTCGTTCTCGATCCACGCGCGCCGGACGAGGATGGTCATGCACAGGTACATCCCGCACAGCGTCAGGAAGAACGCGCCCCAGGCGGCCAGCGGCACGACCCAGGAGACCAGGTAGTGCCGTCCTTCGGGGCCGTAGATGCTGACGTGGCCGTGGTAGAACGCGAACAGCGCGTCGTGGTCGGTGACGAGCAGCCAGCGGGGCAGGAACCGGAAGAAGAGAGCCTGCCACTTGTTGTCGGGGCTGGCGTTCCAGTAGGCGTGGCCGATGCTGCCGAAGAGATTCTGCAGGGTGTCGTGGCCGGCGAAGGTGCAGGAAACGACCAGCATGATATAGACCAGCAGCAGCTCTTCCTGCCGCAGCCCGCCCTGAGACCTCCGCGCGGCCTTGCGCCAGGCGAAGTTGAGCAGCGTCAGCACGAAGAGCATAAAGACGGGCGTGATGAACAGGGGCAGGCTGGTGCCGTCGAGCGTGTACCAGCGGACTTCGACGACCGTGACCCAGAAGGCGTTGACCGGGATCAGCAGCGCGCCCAGCAGCAGCGCCCGCCACAGGGGCAGGCGGGCCGACGGGGCGGCGGCCGGCTCAACGCGGCCCGGCGGGGTCGCGCCCGGCTGCTCCTCTGCAGAGCGGGTCGCGTGGTGTTTCATCGGCATCCTGTTTCCCTGTCCCCGATGCTGGGATTGGCAGAGGCCTGTACCAAAACAGCCCGAATCTCGGACCATATTAGCACGGTCTCGGCCTCACGTCAAGCCTGCAAACTCGCGAGAAGTTCGGGGCACTCGGAGTCGAGCGTCAGGAGGAGTTCCCCGAACAGCGTGTTGGCCCAGGCGAACCAGGTCCGGGAGAACCGCGCCGGGTCGTCTTTGGAGAAGGCCTCGTGCATGAAGCCCGTGTCCGCGTCCGTGTCCCGCAGCTGGGACAGGCACGCGCGGATCTCGTCCTCGGACTGGCTCGTCAGCGCCTGCATCGTGACCGCAATCGGCCAGATCGTCCCCAGCCCGGTGTGCGGGCTGCCGACGCCGCGCCCGGCCCGGCCCGCCGCGTAGTAGGGGTTGTCGGGACTCAGGATGTAGCGGCGCGTGCGGACGTAGAGGGGGTCGTCGGGCCGGCAATAGCCCAGATAGGGCAGGCTGAGGAGGCTCGGAACGTTCGCGTCGTCCATGCAGTAGTACGAGCCGAAGCCGTCCACCTCGTAAGCGAATATCTCGCCGTGCTGCGGGTGCTGTATCACGCCGTGCGCGCGGATGCCCTGCTCGATCTCGGCGGCCAGCGCGCGCGCCGCCGCCGCGTCTTCCGGGCGCGGGACGGCCTCGGTCCACAGGTCCGCCAGGCGCGACAGGCAGACGACGGCCATCGCGTTGGCGGGAATCAGGAATGGGAGCAGCGCCGCGTCGTCGGACGGGCGGAACGGCGACTTGCTCAACCCGCACCGCTTCGCGGGCTGGCCGTAGCCGTCCCCCGCCAGCGTCTCCGTCGGGGACGGGGACAGGCGCTGAAAGCGGTAGCGGCGCTCCGCGACCTCGTCCGTTCCCGCCTGCTCGTTTCGGACCGTCGCCACGATCTGACGCATGGCCTCGTGCCAGCGTCCGTCGAAGCAGGCGGCGTCCCGGCGGGCCTCGTAGTAGCCGACAGACAGGCGGATGACCGCGCAGAGGCTGTCGAGTTCGTACTTGCGCTCGTGCAGGTCGTCCGTCATCGCCGTCCGGTCCGTGACCCACTCGCTGGTGCGCGGCTCCCGGTTGAAGGCGTTCCCGTAGGGGTCGGCCAGGACGCAGCGGACCTGCCGGCGGATCACGCCCTGGATGAGTCGGTCCAGCGTCTCGTCCTCGGTGACGAACCGGAGGTAAGGCCAGACCTGGTTCGTCGAATCCCGGAGCCACATGGCGTCAATGTCCCCGGTGACGACGAACGTGTCGGGCAGGCCGTCCGCGTCCGAGGCGAAAGAAACGGTCGTGTCAAGGGTGTTCGGGAAGCAGTTGCCGAACAAAGAGCGCAGTTTCGGGTCACGAATGTGTCCCTGGACGCGCTCCACGGCGGCCTCGATGGCGGGACTAGAGAAGCATCTTTGCGCGACCGCAGGGCGTCTGTTCAAAATCGGTTTTCTCCAAAAACGGGCATAATCAGCGGGTTGAGCCGTGACACGCTACAAATGGTACCACAGGGATTCGGTTTTCCTTGACGCCCGCCCGGATTTTTGGTACAATTATTTTTCCGAAGCGCCGGGCATGAAGGAAAGGCCGGACACGCCGCAAGCATTATGACAACAGCACTCAAAAATCCTCCCGCGCCCCCCGACAGGTCGCCCAAACAGGTCGCGCGGGTCCTGCGGGAGCGCATCCGCGCCGGCTTCTACGCGGCGGGAGAGTGGCTGCCCGCCGAACGGTCGCTCACGGAGGACCTGCACGTCCATCGCCGGGTCGTGCGGGAGGCGATTGTCCAGCTCACCGAGGAAGGGCTGCTCGCGCGCCGCCCCAACTGCCGCCCCATCGTCCAGGCCGGCATCAGGAAGACGGAACCGGCGGACGTCCCACCGAACCCCCAGTTCCCCTCCTCGCGGCTCGTCGCCCTGGTGATGTGGCACGGCGGGTCGCTGGAACAGGGGGCGACGGCACAGCAGCGCATCTTCTGGGGCATCAACCAGGCGTTGGGCGTGGCGGGCTACCACGCCGTCTTCCTGGACCTGGGCCGGGAGGTCGGCTCGGAGCAGGCGAACGCGGCGAGCGAAGCCGCGCACCTGCGCTACGCCCTCGACCACGGCTTCGGGGGCGTCGTCTTCTACCCCTACGCCTACCACAGCAACCGCGAACTGATTCAGGAGGTGTCGCGGGCCATCCCCTTGATCCTTCTTGACCGGATGGTGCCGGGCGTCGAGGCGGACTTCGTCGGCATCGAGAACCGCCAGGCGATGTTCGAGGCGACGTCCCACCTGATCGGCCTGGGACACCGCCGGATCGCCTACGTGACGCGGAACGAGGAGATCAAGACCGTCCAGGACCGTTTACAAGGATACCTGCACGCTCTGCGCCGGGCGTTCCGGGAGGACGCCCACGAGATCGTCCTGTCAACGCCCTCCGTGGACGGCGGCGCCTGGCCCGTCTTCGACACCGTGTTCCGCCTGCCGCCGTCGGAGCGCCCCACCGCCGTGCTGTGCGTCAACGACTACGAAGCCGTGCGCGTGACCGAGCGCCTGGACCGGATCGGATTGTGCGTCCCCCAGGACGTCTCGGTCGTCGGGTTTGACGACATCATACACACGCTCCCGAACGGCGTCGGCCTGACCACGGTCGCTCAGCCCTTCGAGGAGATCGGCAGGCTGGCCGCCCAGACTCTGCTCCGACGGCTCCAGACGCCTGCCCTCGAACCGGCACATCGGGAACTGCCGTCCCGGCTGATCGTGCGCGACAGCAGCGGGCCGGCGCGAACGACTGAGACGACCACTTCGGGAGAACTAGAAAATTGACCACTCCGTTTCGCGGCCTCGCCGCCCTGCTCCTCGCGGCGGTTTGCCTGCTGCCGTTCGCCGCCAGCCGCTCGCGCGCCGCCGGAAACCCGCCCGCCCCCGTGGAGGCGCTGATCTACTCCACGATGCCCTCGACGGCAGCGCACCGCCCGCAGATGGCCCTCGACGGCGACCCCGGCACCTACTTCCGCTCCGTTTACGACATGGGCGACGGCGACGACTTCCTCATCCTGCTGTCCCGCCCGATCCCCGTCCAGAGCCTGCGCATCACCACCGGCACTCCCGACGGCGACGAC
>CAZZVX010000010.1:0-26695 GCA_964657535.1 Armatimonadota bacterium
CACATCACCGTGCCGTTCTTGCGGTAGACCTGCGACTCGAAATCCGTCACCTGCCCCTCCGCGCGCATCCGGTGGATGAACTCCTCGCGGCGGGCGGTGGAGACGTACAGATCCGTCGCCGTGTTGCGGACGCAGGTCATCAAGTCTTTGGGCGACTCGTAGCCGTAAATACGCGCCAGGGCGGGGTTGGCGCACAGATAGCGCCCGAAAGCGTCCGTCTGGAAGATGCCTTCGACGGCGTTCTCGAAGATGCTCCGGTAGTTGCGCTCGGCCTGCTGCAAGCCTTCTTCGGTCCGCTTGCGGTCCGTGATGTCCGAGGTCACGCCGTCAATGCGCGTCGGTCGACCTTCTTCGTCCCGAACGACGCGGACACGGTCGTTGAGCCAGCGCACCTGGCCCGTCGGCCAAAGAATTCGATACTCAAAACTGCCCTTGCCGTCACCGTAAAACGATTGCGCGTCCTGCGTCCGCTGCGCCAGGTCGTGAGGATGGACGACGTCCCGCCAGAGTTTCGGGTCGTCCAGAAAGTCTTGCAGGGGCCGGCCGTAGACTTTCGGCACGGCGGGGGCGTTGCAGTAGAGAAGCGTGTGCGTGTCCGGGTCGGCCGACCAGACCACATCATCGAGCGAGCCAAGCACGGCGTCCATGCGCTCCTGGCTGTCGCGCAGGGCGTTCTCGGCCTGCTTGCGGGCCGTGATGTCCTCCATCATGCCCAGTATCTGGGTGATCCGGCCCTGCGCATCGTGCCAGGGCGCGGCGGAAAGCTGAATGTCAACGGGCGTGCCATCTTTTCTTCGCCGCCGTATCTCCGCCTGCATGATGGTCTCGCCGCCCAGCACGCGGGTTGTGGACTCCGCAAACTGGGCAAGGCTGCCGGGGTCATGTCCGCTGAGCGGGTACGGCTGTCCGATGACTTCTTCGGGCTTCCAGCCGAAAATGCGCTCAGCGGCGGGGTTCCACAGCGTCACCCGTCTCTCAATGTCCAGCCCGAACACCGCCATCGGCGAGGACTGAATCAGAGTCCGCAGGGCGTCGTTCGTTTCGCGCAGCTCGTTCTCGACGCGCTCCTGCTGCGTGATGTCGAGCGTGATTCCCCCGATCATGACCGGGGCGCCGCCCGCATCAAAGATCGGGAATTTCACGGAAAGCAGGTCGTGCGGGCCGTCCTCATGCGGCACGGGGTCAATGCTCTGCATCGCCTCACCCGTCGCCAGAACGTGGGCATCGTTTGTTTTGAACATCCGCGCGGTGTCCGGCGGCCAAACCTCGTCGTCGGTCCGGCCCAGCCAATGCGGGACTTGCCGAGCGAACGTCTGCCGGGCCAGCTCGTTGACATACAGATACCGATGCTGCGTGTCCTTCAGGTACGCCATGCCGGGCAGGTGACGCAGAAAGAGGGCGAACAACGCCTGGTTCTCTTCGGGAGGAGCGATCTCTGCCGGGGAGGCCGAGTCAAGGTTGGAAGTGAAATGAGCAGTCATAGTACGGGCTGTATTCTTTACGTGTTATACCATGATTCTGTCGGCGTTTGTTACCAATTTCCTCAGAGTGGCCGGAGCAGCGTATACAGTCCTATGGACAGGCCGATGAAAATGACGAACCGACGGACATTCGTCTGACCGACGCGCCGGGCCACGCCCGCCCCGGCGAAGCCACCCGCAATCGCCGCCACCGCCATCAGCAGCGCCGGCGCCCAATGCACCCGGTGCAGCGCGATAAACGTCGCCGCCGCGACCCCGTTGATACACACCGCCGCGAAGTTCTTCAAGCCGTTCATCCGGTGGATGTTGCTCTGCCCCATCAGCCCCAGCGCCGCCAGCATCAGAATCCCGATGCCCGCCCCGAAAAAGCCGCCGTACAGCGCCACAAAGAACTGAAAAATCATTGCGCCCGCCGTCACGCCCTTTTCGGGAGCGTCGGCATCGCCGCGCTTTGCCAGCCACCGGCGCACCGGCTCTTGAATGATAAACAGCGCCGTCGCGCTGAAGATCAGCCAAGGGACCAAATGGCTGAACACTTTGTCGCCCGCCTTGACCACGACGATAGCGCCCAGCAGGCCGCCCAGCAGGCTCGGCAGGCCCATCCGCAGCAGGTCGCCCCGGCTGCCGCCCATCTCGCCTTTGTACCCCCAGAAAGCGCTCAGCGAACCCGGCACGAGCGCCACCGTGCTGGTCGCATTGGCCGCGACGGGCGAAATGCCGACCGACAGCAGGGCGGGAAAGGTCAGCAACGTCCCGCCGCCCGCCACGGAGTTGATCGCCCCCGCCAGCAGCGCGGCCAGGAACAGCAGGACATATTGAAGCGTCACGGGTTTAACATACCACCCCGCGCCCCTCAAACAAACGCCGGGGAACTGCCGCCGCCCGCTGGGGGTTGATAACCTACATTGAAACCCCGCGCCGGCCTCGCCTTTATTTTCGTCACGCTGCTCATAGACATTTTAGGCTTCGGCCTGCTCGCGCCGATCCTGCCGAAGTTCGTCGCGAGCCTGTCGCACGGCGGCATCAGCGGCGGCTCCCGCGATTTTGGCCTTCTGCTGGCGCTATACGGCGCGATGCAGTTCCTGTTCTCCCCGTTATTGGGCAGCCTGAGCGACCGGTTCGGGCGTCGGCCCATTCTGCTGCTGTCCCTGCTGTTTACGGGCGTGGACTATGTCATCATGGCGCTGGCCCCCAATCTCGCCGGGCTGTTCGTCGGGCGGACATTGTCGGGCATCACCGGGGCGAGTTTCACGGCGGCGAGCGCCTACATCGCCGACGTCAGCAAGCCCGAAGAGCGGGCGCAGAACTTTGGCCTCATCGGCGGCGCGTTCGGCATCGGCTTCATCCTGGGTCCGGCGCTGGGCGGCCTGCTCGGTCAGTGGGGGGCGCGGGTTCCTTTCTGGGCGGCGGCGGGATTGGCCTTCGCCAATCTCTTGTACGGCTATTTCATCCTGCCGGAGTCGCTCAAGCCCGAAAACCGGCGTCCCTTTGTATTGCGCGAGGCGAACCCGGTCGGCGCGTTGGCCGTGCTGGGCCGCTACCCCGTCGTCTGGGGTTTGACCGGCGCGCTGGCCGCCGCGAACCTGGCGGGACAGTGCCTGCAAAGCACCTGGGTCTTGTTCACGACCGCCCGCTTCGGCTGGAACGTGCGCGATACCGGCATTTCACTGGCCGCGTTCGGGGCCATCTCTCTCCTTTTCCAGACGGGCCTGGGGCGCGTCATCCTGCCCCGGCTGGGCGAGCGCCGGGTGGTGCTGATCGGCCTGGCGATTGGCGTTGTGGAGTATATCGGCTACGGGACGGCGACTCAAGGCTGGATGGTGTACGCCATTATGCTCGCCGCCGGCTTGAGTTTTCTGTCCGGGCAGGCGACGCAGGGCCTGCTGTCGCGTCAAGTGGGCGACAACGAGCAGGGGACGCTGCAAGGCGCACTGGCGAGTCTGAACAGTCTCATGGGCATTTTCGGCCCTGTTCTGGCAACGGGCCTGTTCGCCTACTTCACCCGCCCCGGCCTTGCCCACCCTGTCCCCGGCGTCTCCTTCTTCCTCGCCTCCGCTCTGGACGCAGTCGCCCTATTTATTTCCTGGCGCGTTCTGTGCCGCCTTCCCCAACCGCCTCTTAATATACCTCTTAAATCTAGGTATAGTGTCAAGAAAGTGAGACAGGAGGGACAGCCATGAGACGAGAGTTGCCAAAGGGCGACTTGCCCGCTCTGATCCTGGCGGTACTCGGCGCGCAGCCGCTGCACGGCTACGCCATCGCCCGTCAGGTGGAGCAAATGAGCGAAGGGGCATTGCACCTGCGCGAAGGGTCGCTTTACCCCGCGCTGCGCGTGCTGGAACAAGACGGCTGGATTGTCGGGACGTGGCAGGACCAGCCCAAAGGCGCGGCCCGCAAAGTCTACGCGCTGACCGAGGCGGGCCGGCGCGAAAGGACGAAACGGACGCAGGATCTGCGCGATTACGCGACGCTCATTCACACCATGCTGGGGAGGATCGGCCATGCACAGCCTGCTTGAAAATTATCTGTCGGCACTCGCGGCGCAATTGCAAATGCTTCCCAAAGTCCGACGCGACGAAGAACTGCGCGAGATGCGCGCGCACCTGGAAAGCGCCCAGGCCGAGCACCAGCAGCAAGGGCAGACGGAAGACGAAGCCGCCGCAAGCGCCATCGCGCAATTCGGCCCGACGAACGCCCTGGCGCAGAGCGTCACTCAGGCATGGCGGCGCGGGAAATCCATCCGTCGCCGCGAACTTGGCTTGTCGGCGGCTTGCACGTTACTCCTAGCGTTTCTGCTGCCGAAGTTGCTTTTCCCGCTGGTGAAGCCATTGTTTTTGCAGGAGTTCCATGCTCATGAACCTTTTTGGCCTGTGTTCATACCTCAATTTCTGCTTGTAGGCTTGGTGAACGGGTTTGTCCTGCCGCGCCGGGCGGTGGCCGGAACCAGGCTAGGCATGGGCATTTGGACCGTCTGTTACTTGATCGTGACGGTTTCCTTCATTCTTCAGATTGCGCGAAGCAGCCTTCTTACGGCGGCGCACATAATTTCCATAAATCTTCAGAACATCGGCGTTTCTTTGCTTTGTTGGGGGCTGATGTCGCTTGTTGCCATGCTTGGCGCATGGCTCGGCAGTCGGGGACGCGGGCGAGTCGGGCGTCTTGCGGGCAGCCGGTGAGGTATAATGGGGAAAAACGCAGGAGAACCTTGTGCCTACCGTGACGATTGATGAAGACCTGCACACGCGCGTACAGGCCGTCGCGCCCGATGAAGACATCAACAACTTTGTACGCGCCGCAGTGCAGGATTATGTCGCGCGCCGGGAGCGTTTGGCCGCCCAGCAAGACGCCGCCCGCGCCGAGGTAGAGGCCGTCCTGAAACGCCCGCGCCGAGGTAGAGGCCGTCCTGAAACGCCCCCGCCGCACCCCGGAGGAGTATGACGCCGAGTTTCGCCGCAAGCATAGCATCCCGGGTCTGTCACACCTGACCCACGAAGAATTGAGCAAGCAGGCCGAGGGGACGCTGGCAGCCCTGCCGCCGGAGCGATTGGCCGAAGCGGAGCGCCTGGGCCTGATATGAGTTGACTCTCAATCCCTGGTGTGCCATTGTCCGCAGTGACCGCTATGAGGCGGATCGGGATCGCTATTTTCTGTCCTTGAACCGCGTTCTTGGGCCGGATTACGCCGGTGAATGGTTCACGGATATATTGCGGGTAGAGAGGGAGTTTGGCGATTTCCCCGGCCCATTATCCTGGGCGATTGATGAAGAAGCGTCGGCGGTCTATCGGCAGGAAGTGCGCCGGTGTCTGTATTACGGCCCGCCGCAGCGGAAAGCCGGTTCGTATCCTGTTCAGCGTTCTGCCGCCCGATCTGTGGGAGCCGGAAGAAGACGCCGAAACCGTCATTCTTCTGCTCCGACTGCTGCACGGCGCGCAGATGCTTCAAGCGGAAGACACGGAAGAGGCTTGGATCCGGCTGACGCCCCAGCCGATGAGCGTTCCCAACAGCGCGCCGCACAGGACTTGATAGGGATAATGCGCCAAGCCTTCCATGCGCGACCAGCCGATCCAAACTGCCGCGCCGTACCAGAGCGGCGCCCACCGGGGAAACACCTGGGTCAGCAGCCAGGCCAGAGCGAACGAGAACGTCGTGTGGCCGCTGGGAAAGCCGGTCGGGTCGCCGTCCGGGCGCGGCAGGCGCGTCAGCCGTTTCAAGCCCTCCACGCTGCCGAACGTGATCAGGCCGACGAGGGCCGTCCACCAGAGCAGGTATTTGTCCGGCGTTCGCAGGCCGCGCCACAGCAGCAGAACCGCCGCCAGCACGATCAGCGACAGGTACAGCGTATGACTGCCGAAGTCCCCGCTCAGTTTCGCTGCCCGGCTCGTCCAGACCGGGTGCAGGCTTGCCAGGGCGAGCAGTGCGAAGCCTGCCAGGGGCCAAAAAATCGGGGAGAATCGCCGCATGACATTTATTATGCACGGCGAGCCGGGCAAATCGCGGACGCGGCAGATTAATTTTCTTTCATCTTCGTTCGCGCGGGAATGCGCCCTGGTATACTCTGCGTAACACAAGGACTCCCGGCGGCATGGCCGCCGGAATGTCCGCTATGAAAGGCTCTGCATCGCATGAGAAAATCGCATCTGTGGGGGGCGCTGCTTCTGCTCCTGCCGTTAGGTGTCCCCTCCCGCGCGGCGGACGCGACTGCGCCCGCTTACACGCTCCTGAAGACTCTGCCGCTGCCCGGCGGGGAGGGCTGGGACTATCTGGCGCTCGACAGCGGCGCGCGGCGATTGTACGTTTCGCGCGGCACGCACGTCGCCGTCGTGGACGTGGACAGCGGCAAAGTGGTCGGCGACATCCCCGGCACGAACGGCGTTCACGGCGTCGCCATTGACTCGAAACTCGGACGCGGCTTCACCAGCAACGGACGCGCCAACAGCGTCACCATTTTTGATCTCAAGACACTCCAAATACTCGGCACGGTCCCAGTCGGCGAAGGGCCGGACGCTATCGTGTTCGAGCCGGTCACCGGCCGGGTCTTCACCTTCAACGGACGCGCCCAGACCGCGACGGCCATTGACGCCGCCAAAGGCACCGTCGTCGGCACCGTCACCTTGCCGGGCCGCCCCGAATTCCCGGTCGCCGACGGCAAAGGCCACCTGTACGACAATATCGAGGACAAGAGCGAGATCGCCGCGATTGACGCCAAAACGCTGCAAGTGCAGAACGTCTGGCCCATCGCGCCCGGCGAAAGCCCGTCCGGCCTGGCGATGGACACCAAGCATCGCCGCCTGTTCGCCGTCTGCGACAACCAGAAGATGGTCGTCATGGACGCTGACACCGGCAAAGTCATCGCCACGCCCGCCATCGGCAACGGCCCCGACGCCGCCGCGTTTGACGCCGCTCACGGCCTCGTTTTCAGCCCCAACGGCGAAGACGGCACGATGACCATCTTGAAAGAATCCACGCCCGACTTCTACCAACTTGTCGGCACGATCACGACTCAGGCCGGCGCGCGCACCATGACCCTGGACACCAAGACCGGCCACGTCTTCACCGTCACCGCTAAACCCCTGCCCCCCCAACCCGGCCAGCCCATCCAGCGCCGGGGCCGCCAGTACCAAGACGGCTCATTCGTGATCTTGGAGTACGGCCTTGCGCCCAATCGGTAAGACTGAAAGACCCGGCGACTTCAGTTGCCGGGCATCTTTGGCCGGCATTTCTGAGGCTAATGCGCCTCCGCCGGGGCCGCCGCGCCGGGTTTGGGCTTGCGCAGCAGCAGGACGGCGGGCAGCGAGACCAGGGCGGCGATGCCCAATAGGATGAAAGCGTTGTTGTAGGACATCACCGAGGCCTGCGCCTGCACCGTCCGGTTGATCAGGCCGATGGCGGCGGCGTGCGCCTCCGTCGGGCTGTAGCCGTTGCCGACCATCGCGCCGGTCAGTCCCGCGATGCGCTGGTCCAGCGTCACGTTGCCGTTGTACAGGCTCGACACCAGGTTCTCCCGGTGAAACTGTGTCATGTTCGTGACGTAGGTCGTCAGGATCGCGATGCCGAACGACCCGCCGAGTTGCCGCATCAAGTTATACAGGGCCGAGCCCTGCGCGATCTGCGCCCCGCGCAGGCCCGCGAAGGCCACGGCCTGGATGGGGATGAAGACCAGCCCCAGCCCGAAACCGCGCACCATCAGGGCGGTCTGCGTATCCGTCTGGCCGCTCTGCGTCGTCAGGTGTCCCAGCATCCACATGGAAGTCACGTAGATAAACATCCCCATGACGATCAGGTAGCGCGCGTCAAAGCCGCGCGACAGCAGGCGTCCGCAGAGGATCACGGCAACAGCGGTCATAATCCCGCCCGGCAGCAACGCCAAGCCGGTCTCCGTCGGCGTGAATCCTAAAATGTTCTGCACGAACAAGGGGTAGATAAAGACGCCGCCGTACAGCCCGAAGCCCAGCACCAGGCCCAGCACCACGGAGGCGGACAAGCCCCGGTCTTGGAGGACGCGCAGGTCCAGGATCGGCGCCTTGTTGCGGGGCGACAACTCCCACACGACGAAGCCGACCAATGAGACGGCAGCCAACACCGACAGGCGGGTGATCCACACGTCGCTGAACCAGTCGTAGCGCTCGCCTTCCTCCAGCACGTACTGCAGCGAACCCATCCCCGCCGCCAGCATCACGATCCCGGGCACGTCCACCGTGTTGACCCGCTTCTGGTGGAGCGAGTCCTGCAGGAACAGGCCGACGACCACTAGTGAAAAAACGGCCACCGGGATATGAATGAAGAAAATGGTCTGCCACGAGTAGTTGTCCGTGATGTACCCGCCCAGCACCGGCCCCAGGGTCGGCGTCACGATCAGGCCAAGCCCGAACAGGGACTGCACCATCGCGAGCTGGTTGCGCGGGAAGATCTCGACGATGGTACTCTGGGCCGTTGAAATCAGGGCCGCCCCGCCCGCGCCTTGCAGCAGACGCCAGAAGACGATCTCTGTCAGAGTGCTCGAAAACCCGCACATCAGGCGCGCGATGCTGAACAGAAAAATTGACGCCATCAAATAGCGCTTGCGCCCGAAGCGGCCCGAAAGCCAGGCGGTCATGGGCAGGACAATCACGTTGGAGAGGATGTATCCCGTCGAGACCCACGCGATCTCGTCCGTCGAGGCGCTGAGGTTGCCCGCCATCTGCGGCAGGGCGACGTTCACGACCGTCGTGTCCAGGATCTCCAGCGCCGCCGTGCTGATCAGTCCGATCAGAATCCACCAGCGGTGCGCGCTGACTTCCGGTGTCACGTCCGGCCTCGCCGCCGCCGGGCCGTCCTGTGTCGGCTTCTGGGATACGCGCTGACGGGGAATGTCGCTCGGTCGCTTCAACCCGTCCAAAGTTTGCGTCGCCATAGACTTACCCACGATCTCGCCGCTTCCTTAAAGCAGGCGGCCCAGCAGCGTCCGCAGCTGCACCCGCTCGTCGGGCGAAAGCGGCGCAAAGACTTCCTCGTTCGTGCGCTGCGCCAGTTCCGTCCCCTGCGCCAGTACGTCCCGCCCGGACGGGGTCAGCGTGACGACGTGCGCCCGCCGGTCGCGCGGGTCGCGCCGCCGCTCGACCAGGTGCAGCGCTTCCAGGTCGTTGAGCAGCAGCACCATCGTATTGCGGTCAATACCCAGGCGCGCGCTCATCTCAATCTGTGCCAACCCCGGCGCCTCGTCCAGCAGGGCCAGCACGCTGAAGTGCCGCCCTTTGATGCCCAGGGGCGCTGTCAGCGCGTCAAAATGGTCCCGGCACTTCTGCGCGGCGCGGGTCAGCAGGTACCCCGTCCACACGGACAGACTGCGCGGCAGCCGCGGCTTCTCGTCGGTCAAACCCGGCTCTGGTCGTTCAGCGACGGCTTCGCTTGGCATCACGGCAGTCCATCCTTTATTAATCACCATTTTATATTATCATAATTGCTGATGATATAAAAACGCTAATTTTTGCCCAGATGTTCCCATTCAATTCAATTTTTTTAATCCACATCCGCAACAGAGCGGTCTTGGGGGAGGATAATAAGGCAATCGCTTGCCGACGCTGACAGCGGGCCATCAGCGAGGCGCGGGCGAGCAGAGCGTCTTCCATCGCGTCCTCGACTTCGCCCCAGGACGCGCCCGGTCCCAGGCCCAGGTGTCTGACGTTCAGGGCGTACAGGTCGAAGACGCAGCGGTGTTCGCCCTCTTGTGGGCCGGGGCCGCCGTAGCCCGTCCTGCCGAAGCCGTTCGTCCCCGCCAGGCCGACTGCCGCGCCCCGGCCTTCGGGCAGCCGAGTCACGTCGGCGGGGATGTCGAACTGTACCCAGTGCGGGAAGTCGCCGAAGCGGGAGTAGGGGGCGTGTACGATCAGGACGAAACCGCGCGTCCCCGGCGGCGGATCGTCCCAGAGAAGTTCCGGCAAGGATTCTCGCCGTCGCAGGTGCACGGCGCGGTTCTTCCCGCGCCGTTATCAAAGACCGGGCTGGAAAGCGTCATCACCATAGCAAGACCTCAAAAAATTGCCGCCGCTCATAAGAGCGGCGGCGTTTTCATACTGCCGGACTAGGATTCGAACCTAGGACCTCATCATCCAGAGTGATGCATTCTGCCAACTGAACTATCCGGCATTAAGTTTTTGCGTCAGGTCATTTTCCGATTACGCCCGGAATAAGTCGGTGTTTGGCTGTGGCAGTTCGGGCAAAGCAACTGCAAGTTTTCCGGTCGATTGTCACTGCCTTTTCCGTTAATATGGTGCAGTTGCAGCGATAATGTTTTGTCGCGCCACTCGGTCAGTCCGCATTGGCCACATTAGGCCTTCAGCAGACCCGCACTTAAAAGACGGCCTTTCAGATGAGACCGGCCTGTCCGTCGCCCCTCCTGCATCAGTGTCGCCAGCGGAATGCTGTGACTGACGCGGGGAATAATCTGACCATTGTCACGAGCCGCATACCAGGCATAGCAGGAAAAGCCGAACTTTTTCATGCACTGCTTCATGCTGTGGTCGGCGTCGTAATACTGCTGGATTTCGGGCCAGGGATAGACCCTGAAACCCGGCGCGACGCCGATCTGTTTGGCGTGGTAGGCGACCGTCGCTTTGGAACAGCCGACTTCGGCGGCGATGCGGTTGTAGGCGCAGCCTTCGCGAAGCCGCCGCACTATCTCGTCTTTAACGCGCATGGATTTTACCCCACACTTTTGTAATTGTCAAGGGACGCGCTGGCCCCGCGCGGCGACCCAGAGTTTGTACCAGTCCTGGCGCGCAAGTTGGATGTGCGCGGCCCCGGCGAATTCTCGGATGTGTTCGGGGTTGTTGGAGCCGACCAGCGGGATGATCCGGGCCGGGTGCGCCAGCAGCCAGGCGACGGCGAGTTGGGTTGGCGTCGCGCCGCCGTAGGCGGGGCCGAGTTCGCGCAGGATGTCCAGGGTGCGCTGGACGTCCGGGCGGTCGGCGGGGACTTCCCGGCGGCCCGACAGCCAGCCGCCACCGACGGGGCTGTAGGCGAGCGGCGTGATGCCGAGCTCCTCGCACTGGTCCAAAACGCCGTCGCCCGCGCTGTCTACCGAGCCGGGACCGCCCGCCGCGCCTTCATAGATGGGGTCCAGGCGCAGCAGAGAGATCGATATCTGATTCGAGACGATGGGGGCTTGGAGGTACTTCTTCAGGGCCAATGTCTGTTGCGGGTAGTAGTTGGAGACGCCGATGGTCTTGACGAGGCCCTGTCCCACCAATTCGTCCAGCACTTCCGCCGTTTCGGCGGGGTGGCTGAGCGGGTCGGGCCGGTGCAGTTGGTACAGGTCCACGTAGTCCAAGCCCATGCGGTCAAGCGAGCCGCGAATGCTTTGCCGGATGTAGTCGGGCGAGTGGTCGTAGTAGCCGGAGCGGATGCCGACTTTGGTGGCAATGAAGATGCGCTCGCGGCTGCCGGGAACGGCGGCCAGGCACTGCTTGAAGATGGACTCGCAGGCCGTGCCGCCGTAGATGTCGGCATGGTCGTAGAAGGTGATGCCGGCGTCAAGAGACGCTTCAAACGCGGCGACGGCGCGCTTGACGTTGTCGGGGCCGACTTCGGCGGGGTTCCAGGTTCCCGCCATGCCCATGCACCCCAGGGCGATGCGGCTGACGGGAACCTGGTCGGGGCCAAACGGCTGTGTCGGCATTGTGGTCATTGGCTTGTCTCCTACACGGCGTGTCTCAGGCCGTCCATTTCCTGCCGGACGATATTCAACCCGTACAGACACAACTCGAACTCGTCGGACAGTTTTTTCAGCACCGGCGCCTGCGGGCGGTAGTCGCCGTAGTCGAACGAGGCGGCGATGGCGTAGCTGTTCTTGCCCTGCCGGACGTAATCCAGTAAATGGTCTTTGCGAGACTGGGCCTGAAGGTGCGCCAGCGATTCGGGATAAACCCCCGCCCAAAAGAGCGTAAAGTCGCCGATGTGCTTGTGGACTTCCCGTTCGCGGTTGAACGACGTGGCGTTCAGGCGGACATCGGCTTCGAGCAGCATCTCGGCGACTTCGTACAGGGGGCGGCCTTGCAGGTCTTTGACTTTGTAGACCTGCTTGAAATGCGCGAAGTCGGTCATCACGTCGGCAAGATAGTCCGTGACGCCGGGTTCATGGACGCCGAGTTTCTGCAGAAATGTCCGCTCGACGAGCGCGCCGAACAAGCGGCGCAGAAGTGTTTGGTCGGTGTTGTCCGGTTGCAACGATTCGTCCTCCTCTGTGGCGTGAGAAAAGGAAGCGCGCCGCTGGGCTTCGTGTGGTCCATGATTTTACCACGTCTGCCGCCAAGTTCCACACGAGAAGTTGAATTTCCTACTTTGATTCCGGGATGACGATGCCCAGATGGACGAGAAAGAGCAGGGCGACGCCGAGCAGGATGCGATAGATGATGAACGGCATCATGGAATGGTTCTCTTCGCCCAAAAACTTCATCAGCCAGCGGACGACGATGTAGGCGAAGATGCCCGCGACCCCGGCGGAAAAGAGATACGGCCCGGCGGCGGGGCCGAGATGCGTGGCGTGCAGGACTTTGGCGAGTTTATACAGGCCCGCGAGCGTGATGGCCGGGATGCTGAGCAGGAACGAGAAGCGAATGGCCGCCTCGCGAGTGAGGCCGAGGAAGAGGCCGGTCGTGTAGGTGACGCCGGAGCGGGACGCGCCGGGAACGAGGGCCAGCGCCTGTGCGAGTCCTACCATCATGGCCTGGCTGAAGGTCAGCGAGTCTAACGGCTTGGTCTTGCGGCCCGTGCGCTCGGCGACGAACAGGACGATGGCGAGCAGAATCAGCGCTGCGGCAATGAAGTACAGGTTGCGGTACTCTTTGTCCACGCTTTTTTCCAGCGCCAGCCCCGCGATGATGAGCGGGACGGTGCCGAAGACGACGTACCAGGCCATGCGGGCGTCCTCGTCGCCGCGCGGGAAAAGCTGGCGCGAGGCCAGGCTGCGCAAAAGCCCGGCGACGTAACGGAGCAAGTCCTGCCGGAAGTAGGCGATGATGGCGACGATGGGGCCGAGCTGCACGATGGCCGAGAATGGGGCGCCGGGGTCGTTGGGCCAGGCAGAGTTGAAGTGGTGCAGCAGCGCGGGCAGGATACGCATATGCGCGGTGCTGGAGACGGGCAAAAACTCGGTGATGCCCTGCACGATGCCTAAAATCAAGGCTTGCAAATAGGTGACGGGAACGACGGTCGTGGGGGACAAAAGCGCAGGCTCCTTAAACGGGTGAAAGTGCGTCGGCGATGCGGGCGGCGGCGAGGCCGTCGCCGTAAGGGGAAACGGAGCGGGCCATTTGGGCGTGAGCGTCGGGGTCGGCCAGCAGGCGATGGGCTTCGGCGACGATGCGGGCGGTGTCCGTGCCGACCAGCAGGGCGGTCCCGGCGGCGACGCCTTCAGGGCGCTCAGTGGTTTCACGCAGGACAAGCACGGGCTTGCCCAGACTGGGCGCTTCTTCCTGGACGCCGCCGGAGTCGGTCAGGACCAGCGTGGCTTTTTGCAGGAGCTTGATGAACGGGGCGTAATCGGGCGGCTCAATGAGCGTGACGTTAGGCTCGGAACCGAGCAGCGGCACGAGGGTTTCGCGGACGACGGGGTTGCGGTGCAGGGCGACGACGGCGCGGATGTCGGGGTTCGTTTTGACAATTTCCAGAACCGCGCTTCCGATGCGGCCCATCGGCTCGCCCCAGTTTTCGCGCCGGTGGGCGGTAACGAGAACAACACGGCGGCTGTCGCTCAAGATGTCCCGGATGTCTTCGGCCAGAGGCACATTGGGCATGGCGGCGACTTGGAGCAGGGCGTCAATGACCGTGTTGCCGGTTTCAATGATGGCATCGGGCGAGACGTTATCGGCGCGCAGGTTGGCGGCGGCTTCGGGGGTCGGGGCGAAGTGCAGGGTCGCCAGGCGCGTGGTGAGCAGGCGGTTCATCTCTTCGGGGAACGGGTCGAAGGGGTTACCCGTCCGCAGCCCGGCTTCCACATGGCCGAATTTGGCCTTGTGGTAAAACGCGCCGAGCGCGGCGGCGAACGTGGTCGTCGTGTCGCCCTGGGCCAGCACCCAGTCGGGCTTTTGGACGGCCAAAATGGGGTCAAGCCCCTCCAAAGCGCGGGTCGTGACCTGGGACAGCGTCTGGCCGTGCGTCATGATGTTGAGGTCAAAGTCGGGGACGATGCCGAAGACGGCCAGCACCTGATCCAGCATTTCGCGGTGCTGGCCGGTGACGGCGACTTTGACGGCTAACCGGGGCCGTTTTTGGAGTTCCAGCACGACGGGGGCCATTTTGATGGCGTCGGGCCGCGTGCCGAAGGCGCAGAGAATGGTTTGCATAAGCGACAATCGTTCCAGGAAGTCTCAGGGCAGAACCCCTGGGACTTCCTACCTGCCCGACAACCGAAATAACAAAAACGCGAGGGCGCACAACGTG
Source organism: Armatimonadota bacterium (assembly GCA_964657535.1). Classification (GTDB taxonomy): domain Bacteria; phylum Armatimonadota; class Armatimonadia; order Armatimonadales; family Capsulimonadaceae; genus CAZZVX01. The sequence goes on from CAZZVX010000010.1 coordinate 14,397, forward strand.
GCGGTCAGGCCATAGATAGCCCAGACGGCTTTTTTTTGCGAGCCGTAGCGCTTGAGCAGCAGGTGATGGATGTGCGACGTTTTATCGGGCAGATAGGCCGGAGTGCGGTTGATGGTGCGCTGGGTGACGACGCGGATGCCGTCAAAGATCGGGACGCCCAGCACCAGCACGGGCAGGGCGACGGACAGGGTCGCGGGTATCTTGAGCGTGCCGATGATGGCGATGGCGGCCAGCACGAAGCCCAAAAACTGCGCCCCGACGGTCCCCATGATGATGGACGACGGGTGCCGATTATAACGCAGAAAGCCGAGACAACTGCCGACGAGCGTGGTGGCGATAATGGTCACTTCGTACTGGCCGACCTGAGCGGACATCAGCGCGAGAGTGGTGGCGCAGATGGCGCAGACGCCCGCCGCCAGGCCGTCCAGGCCGTCCAAAAAATCTACGGTCTTGGCGACGCCGAAGACCCATACGATTGTCCCCATCGCCGAGAACCAGTACGGGAACGGCAGCCAGGTGGCCGGGTCGTAGCCGTGCCGGGGCGGGTGCAGCGACGGGTGCGCGAAGGGGTTGGTGACGCCTTCAATGCGGACGCCGAATGTCACCAGCACGATGCCCGCGCCGATCAAGGCCAGGGACTGCCAGAGGGCGGACATTTCAAATTTGTCGTCCAATGTGCCGACGAGGGCGATCAAAAGTCCGGCGACCAGCACGCCTGCGAACTGCTCCAACTGGTGCGGCGTCCACGGAAATCGGTGCCGGTGCAGGTCAATGTAAGCGTAGACCATGCCGAGCGTGAGCAGGAACGCGCCGACCATCGCCAGCCCGCCCCAGCGCGGCAGGGGTTCTTGATGCACGTCCCGGTCGCGCGGCACGGCGACGGCCCCGAAGCGGAACGCGAGTTTCCGCACGAGCGGCGTCAGCAGGTACGCAAACAGCAGGGCCAGGGCAAAACTGACCCAGGGCATGATTTTCATGGAGTGTGTTCGTTCCCTCCGGCGTCAGAGACTCGGCGCTTAAAACCGCAGATGGCCCGGCGACTAAAGTCGCGGCTAAAAGATCACGAAGTCCGCCTGCGCGGACTAGGAATAGAACGCGGACTAGAAGCAGACCGCCAGTCGGCCCCGATCACGTCGCTGAGGCGGGGCGTGATCTGCCGCATGGGGCCGCTGGCGGCGGCCCGGACAAAGAGCGGGGCGTACCAGACGCTGCGCTTGCCGTCGTAATTTGTCGTGTCCCGGCCCGGCGCGACGGCGAACTGCCTGCCGTTCGGGGACCAGGCGAGGAACTGCCCTTCGGTGAGATAGGACATCGCGCTCCCGTCGCGGGGCATTCGGAAGAACAAAAAGTCCGTGCCGACGGTGCTGTTGTGGTTGTCCAGCGCGAAGACCAGCGTATTTTTCGGTTCCGACAGCACCATGCCGCCATGCTCGGCAGGATCGTCCCCCGCCGATGCGCCGGGAAACGTCGCGGGGAAATGCAGTTCCCGTTGCTGCGTCTGCCGTCCGTCCGTGCCGACGACGTGCAGCGACCAGCGAGTCGTCTTCGAGTCATTTTCCAGACCCATCAGCGTCTGATTGTCCGCCCAGGCCGCGCCGGTGAGCGTGTCCGGCAGCGGCGCGAGCGCTCCCGTGCGGCGGTCCAGGATTCGGTCTTTGTTATCGTCCGGCAGGTAAGCGTGTTTGCCGTCCGGCGAGAGCAGTTCATCGGTAGCGCCCGCGATTCGGCGCGTCTTCCCGGTGCGCGTGTCCTTTTCTAAGACCTCGGAGGCCGCGCCGCGCTTCAGCAGGCGCGTGTGGCCGATGGAAATGTTGCTGTCCGGCAGCCAGCGCGCCGATCCCCAGCCGTTGGCGTCGTTCGGCCCGGCGGGGAACAGGGTCCGCACAGCCCCGCCGCCTGCGGCGACCAGGCACGCGCCCTGCCCGTCGCGCGTGAACAAAATCCGGCGTCCGTCGGGCGACCAGGCCGGTTCGTAGTCGTCGGCGCTGCCGAACGTAATCTGTGTCTTGCCTGTGCCGTCGGGGTTGATCCGGTACAGGTGAAAGTGGCTCGTGCCGTGCGCGCCGGGCGGCAGGTAGTACCGCGCGGCGTAGACGATGTCCCGGTCGGCCTGCGCCGGAGGGGCCGGAACGATCAGCGCAAAGAACAGCAGCAACAGAACAGAAGTTTTCCAGGGCAGGTTTATCAATACTTTTACCGCAACGCCCGGCAGGAGCCACGCCCTGAAAGGGCGAGGCTGTTTTGCGAGGTTGGCCCCGTCGGCGCAATGGTTTGCAGGTGCACCCAGGCCGCGTCTTCTTCGGGCGTGTCCCAAACGTGGCGCGTTGAGTCGGCAGCAACGGCGAACGCGGCCTCAACAAGCGCTTTTCTGCTGTCGGTGTCCGGTGTCATGCGGCCATCGTTTCTCGGACTTCCATTTGCGTGACGTTTGGGACGGACAAACCTTGCTCCCGCATCGCCGCAAAGTGAGACTTCAGCGCCGCGCGGAAGTTGTCAAGCGTCTCTTCGCGCGTTGGGCCGGTGGCGACAACCACGCCGATGTCGTCGGGGGTGAACGCGCACCAATTGTTTTTGGCCTGCTCTATAATAACGGTGAGGGTCAGGCTTTGATCGGTGGTTTTTTCCAATGTGAGGCTGCTCATCGTAACGCCAACCCACTCTTTCTGCGAATGTCGCTCAAAACGCCTGGCGTGATATCGTCGCGGTCATGCCCGGCAACAGTGACAACGTTGGGGGTGCCTTCCTTGCGGAAGTTTTGATGATCCCCCTCCGTCCTGACCAGAACCCAGCCATCTTCTTTCAATTTCTTGATAACGTCCCGGACCTTCATGCCAACGATTACCCCGGAAAGCGGTCGCAGAGGCGTTTGACGTCGCGGCGGACGGAGTCGTAGACTTCGGCGCTGCCGATGTGGGTCAAGGTGCGGGCGAGGCAGTCGGCAATAATGTCCATGTCCGGCTCGCGCAGGCCGCGCGTGGTGACGGCGGGTGCGCCCAGGCGCAGGCCGCCCGTGACCCAGGGTTTTTCGGTATCATAGGGAATGGCGTTCTTGTTGGTGGTCAGATTGACTTTGTCTAACTCCAACTGCGCCGTGCGGCCGGTGATCTTCTGGGGGCGCAGGTCCACGAGCATCAAGTGATTGTCGGTGCCGCCGGAAAACAGGGTGAAGCCGCGCCGGGTGAGGCCGTCGGCGAGCGCGGCGGCGTTGCGTTTGATCTGCGCCTGATAGTCCTGGAAGCCGGGGGACAGGGCTTCTTTCAGGGCGACGGCTTTGGCGGCGATGACGTGCATCAAAGGGCCGCCCTGCGTGCCGGGGAAGACCGCCGAGTCAATGGCTTTTGCGTAAGGCTCGTCGCACATGATCAATCCCCCGCGCGGGCCGCGCAGGGTCTTGTGCGTGGTGGTGGTGACGATGTGGGCGTGGCCGACGGGGGACGGGTGCTGCCCGGCGGCGACCAGCCCGGCGATATGGGCGATGTCGGCCAGCAGCAGTGCGCCGACTTCATCGGCAATGACCCGCAGGCGGGGGAAATCAATGGTGCGCGGGTAGGCCGATGCGCCGGAGGTGATCATTTTGGGCCGAACTTCGCGGGCGATGCGAGCGCACTCGTCGTAGTCAATGCGTCCCGTCTGCGGGTCCACGCCATAGAACTGGGCGTTGTAGAACTTGCCGGAAAAGTTGACGGGCGAGCCGTGGGTCAGATGCCCACCCTGGTCCAGACGCATTCCTAAAATGGTGTCTCCGGGCTGCAAAAACGCCGTAAAGACGGCGATGTTGGCCGACGCGCCTGAATGGGGCTGGACGTTGGCATGGTCCACGCCGAAAAGTTGCTTGGCCCGGTCAATCGCCAATTGCTCCACGATGTCCACGTATTCGCAGCCGCCGTAGTAGCGCTTGCCGGGGTAGCCTTCGGCGTATTTGTTGGTCAGCACCGAGCCTTGCGCTTCCAGTACGGCGCGGGAAACGACGTTTTCGCTGGCGATGAGTTCCAGTTTGTCGTGCTGCCGTCCTTCTTCTTGCTGGATGGCGGCGTAGACTTCGGGGTCGGTCTCGGACAGGGGCGCGTCGCGCCGAATCAAGTAGTCGTTTTCGGTCAGCGAAGCATTGGCAGTCATCAGTTCGTGTTCCAGCAGGGCCACAGGCATACTCCTTCGTATCAGTGCGTCAAAAGGGCGTGTCTTTAGTAGTCGCCGAGAGTATACCATAGAACGGGGGGGCGGGGCAAGGACGGCCCACCACCTTGTTCCCTCGTTCCTCGGTATGCCCTGCGGTCATTACTGCGTATCACAGGGTCCTCCCGAAGCGGGAGGATTCGGAAGGCGGCAGGGGCAGATGATTTTTTTCCGTTAGCGTGTGTGTTCTACTGCCGAGAAAGAGCGGGAAAGCCGTTTGTGCTACTCCGAATCCTCCCGCTTCGGGAGGACCCCAGCGAAGCGGGGAGGTGGGCTTCTTTTTCCAAATGCCCTTGACAACCCCGCCCATCCATGTTAAAGTACCCTTGCGGCGTCAGCAGTATCCTCGCCGTGTTGTACCCAAACGCTTTTTGACGGACGACCAACGAGGAGAACGATACGCCATGTCACGCCCGCTTCCGCAGGCCTTCGCCTGCCTGACCCTGCTTGCCCTGTCGGCCCCGGCTTTTGCCCAATCCGTCCCCACGTATGTCACCTATCAAAGCACGGCGACCAAGCCGAACGGCCTGTATAATGTCACGTTCCGCCTGTACAGCGCCCCGACGGGCGGCACACTGCGCTGGTCGGAGGCGGACACCGTCACCGTCGCGGGCGATGCGTTCAGCGTCGTCCTGGGCAAGCACACGCCCCTGACCGCCGCCGCGCTGGCGGCCCCGGCGTACCTGTCGTACCAGTTCAGCAGCGACACGACCTCCTCGCCCGCGCAGGTGTTGGACAGCGTCCCTTATGCCATCCTCGCCGGGACGGTCACGGACGGGGCTATCACGACGACGAAACTGGCAACGGGGGCCGTCACCGCGCCCAAAATTGCCGCCAACGCCGTCACCGCCCCGGCCCTCGCACCGAACGCCGTCACGGTGGGCAAGATTGCCGCCGGGGCCGTCACCACGGCCACGATTGCCGACCACAGCATCACCGCCGCCAAACTCGCCCCCGGCGTCCTGGGTTCCGGCGGCAGCGGCAACCCCACCGGCGCGGCAGGCGGCGACCTCACTGGCACGTATCCTAATCCTACCGTAGCGGCCAATGCCATTGACAGTGGAAAACTCGCCTCTAACCCCGACTCCCTCACTAAAGTTTCTGGCGGCTATATGACTGTGCAAAACTCAGGGGACATAGTCATAAATGAAAACCAAGATTTTTGCATCGCCCCTTTTGACACCTTTTCGTATCAGGGTCTAACGATGGGAAATTATGGGTTAGGGTGGTTTACTGATTCTGATTATACAGGCGCACCTTCGGCGTGGTTGTCTGGATACTCTGCTATCAAATTCTTTACAGACAGTCTCCCCAGGGTTGTTATCGACTACTACGGTAATGTCGGAATGGGTACAACGACTTCACAATGCAACCTCAGTGTTCACGGTCCCATCTATGCTGACACTGAAAGCCATTTCTCCAATGGTACATTCACTGACCCATTAGTTGGAACAGGTCAAGGATTAAAAGTCAGCGGCGGTTTGGCAGCCGACATCGTTACCGCACAGAGCATCCAAATCACCGGCGGCAGCGACCTCGCCGAACCCTACAAAATCACCGCCCTCGGCCCAACCAAACCCCTCCCCGGCCTGGTCGTCACCATTGACCCCACCCAAACCGGCCAAATGCGCGTCTCCACTCACGCCTACGACACCGCCGTCGCGGGCATCATCAGCGGGGCCAACGGCATTCAGCCCGGCATCACCCTGCGGCAGAAAGGCACCGTCGCCGACGGGACGCTCCCCATTGCCAGCATCGGGCGCGTCTGGTGCTGGTGCGACGCGGGCGCGGACGGGGCGGGCGGCGGGGCAATCCACCCCGGCGACCTGCTGACCACGTCGGACACGCCGGGCCACGCGATGCGGGTGCGCGATTACGACAAGGCGCGGGGGGCGATTTTGGGCAAGGCGATGTCGTCGCTTTCGTCGGGCCGGGGGTTGGTGCTGGTGCTGGTGACGCTGCAATAGGAGGGGGTTGGTCATGTTCAGAAGCCCCCTAACCCCCAATAATGGGGGGACAGGAAATGCCGTTTATAGGCGCTGTTCACCGACAGCGACGAGATATAATAAGGTTGTCTTTCTCGTCTTTGCGGTCATCAGCATTATTTTATTGGCTGTCACGCAGCGAGTTCAAGCACAAGATACTATACTCGTTGATGGCAGTCAATGGTTTGGCGGTCAGGGCGTTCCTGTATACAAGAATACTTATGCTTATCCAGGACCAACCTCCTACTATCCATACAACGACACAAACGGCATCAAAGTCGGTGTGAAATGGCAGTGTGTGGAATTACCACAACGTCTGTATACAGCAAAAGGTTGGTACAGTGGTGGTTTCGGCCAAGCCTACGCTTATCTGATCTACAGTTGGGCAAAGTCTCAGCCTAATCTTTTCAGTGTGACGGACAACAACGGCAGTGGCTATGTTCCGGTTCCCGGAGATATGATTATTCACGACCATTATCTTCCTGGCAGTGAAGATGCGGGCCATGTGTGTGTAGTCAATTACGTTGACAACAACAACGTGTACGTTGTGGAACAAAATGCATCAGCGACGGGCCAGGCAACATACAGCAGATCAGGTACTAACGGCTCAATTTTGGCTCGATCCGGCTTTGCTTATATTTTAGGCGTAGTTCACTGTTTAAACAACAATTCTACAAATGGCGGTTCGGACACCGATATTTGGGTGGATGGATTCAAATCTAGCGGTGGGAATGGAAGCCAGGGCAGTCCGTACAATACCGTTGTGGATGCCGTGAATGCCGCCAGCAGTACGCAGGCTGTGACCATTCACATCACGCCGGGCAATTATGGCAAGTTCAGCACCAGCAAGCACATTCATTTTGTGACCAATGGTAGCGGCATTGTGAAGATCGGGGGGTAAAGTAAGTTGAAGCAACACCCATTATGGATTTTGGCGACGGTTTTGTTGCTGCTCACGCTACTACCCGCCGCACACGCGCAATACTCGCCGCCTCCCCCGTACTACGGCACGAATCCCAGCCTCAGCGACATCAAGGCGATGATGATAAAATACGGCCAGAAATACCAAGTCCCGCCGCACATTCTATTCGGTATTGCACAACAAGAGTCCAATTGGAGACAGTTTAACGCGAGTGACGGAGGCCGCACTGTTTACCATCTGGAGCCGACCGGGAAAGTCGGCGTTGGCATCATGCAGATTACAGTGTTTCCTACTGATCCAAACTATAAGCAACTCTGCATCGATATTGACTATAACATTCAGCGAGGCGCTGCTTATCTTGCAGACGCTACAAACCCGCTGTCCTGCTGGAACAATAGTCCCATCATTGGCGACAATGACCGAGCGAAACTGGAAAATTGGTTTTATGCGATATGGACGTACAACGGCTTAGATGCCACCATCATCAGCAGAGCCTATCCAGATGCGGTTTTGTACCAAATTGCAAACTGCGCTAATGGAGAGTGGGTAGATGTCACAGTAACAGCTCCAACGGTTGCTCAAACAACCGGGCATCATACCATACCCAATACGCCGTCGCCGTATCATGTGGATGCGAACTTTGACGGGGTGATTGACGGCAGCACGGGCGGCTTTGACCCGGCCAATCCGTATGTGGACACTAATTACACGGGGACGGAAGTGGGGACGGCGAGCCAGCCGTTTCGGACGATTGCGGCGGGGGTGACTGCGGCCAGTACGACGCAGGCGGTGACGCTGCATATTGCGCCGGGGTGGTACAAAGAGAAGATCACCATCACCCGGAATATCCACATGGTCACGAATGGGAGCGGTACGGTGCGGATCGGCGGGTAGCAAGACTGCTAGAAGACGGCAGGCAGGATTACAGGAGGTCTGTCTGCTTCTTTTTTGCCCGGCGGGCTTCAATCAGCCGGTCATATTCGGCGTGCGGGCCGATCTAGTGCCAGACAACGACATCGGATTCAGGTCGGATGCCGAGAGCGCGATAACCAAGTTCCGTGCGGACGGACTAGTAGCTTTTGTTGTGCGTGATTGGGATTTCCTTGAACTAGAGACTGGGGTGGAACGGGTTCTGTTTCCACAGGCGATAGGCTTTCAAAGCATCTCACTGCGCGTCGGCGGGCAGGCGGCGGTAACATTTGCGAAAGGCAGCCGTGAGGCGGGATTGCATCGTTAAGCCCGAATTTCAGTCGTGCGGCCTGCCCGGTACTCTTCCATGGCCTCGTCAAACAACTCTTCCAGCACGTCTTTGGAGGCGGCGAATTGGGCGTCCCATTGCTGGGCATCACGGATGTTCGCCAATAGCAGCGCGGCGGCGAAATCTTGTTCGCTGTCCGAAAGCGCCATTGTTTCCTGAATGGCTTGTTCCAACAAGGCTGTCATAGGTGATTCTCCCTTATCTTTGCTAAACGCGCTTCCTCAAAAAGCGTTTCCAATTCCTCATCACTCAGGCGGCTTGCAGCGACTTGGGCGTGAAACGGAGCTAGGATTTGATCCAGCGTGTGGGGTTGAAGATCGCGCTGAAGAAGACTCAAAAGGTACGTGGAACGGTCTTGGCCCATTTCGCGCAGCCGCTCGTCAAGACGGCTGACGATCTCATCCGGGACATCAGGAACTTGCAGTGTGTACGGCATCGTTTTTACTCCTTATCTCCCTGCGGAATCCGGTGCGCGCGCAGTTGGGCGTTGGCGTCGGCAATTTCCGCCGATGTGGGGGATTGCCCGACACGGGACTGGGGCAAGCGGGACAAAATCCACTCGGCGGGCGTGGCGCCAATTTCCCGCGCCGCGTCCAGCAGGCTTTGATAAACAGGCGTCGGCAGTTCCAGCGTACTCATGCGTGTTTTCTCCTCGGAGTTATTATAACACACCCCATCAACCGGCGCGCAGGAGCAGGAGCAGGGCGACGTCGTCGCGGAGGGTGTCGCCGGCGAAGGCGCGGACGGTGCGGTAGAGGGACTCGACGGCTCCCGGCGCGTCGCTGCCGCCCAGGGAGTCGGCGGCGAGGCGGCTGAGGCCGTCGGTGCCGAGGAACAGGCCTTCAGGGCTGCGGGATTCGGGCAGGCCGTCCGTGTACAGCAGCAGGGCGTCACCGGGGGCGAAGCGGCGGGACTGGGAGGCGTAGGGGGTGTCCGCGAGGCTGCCCAGCGGCAGGCCACTGTCGGCTTCCAGGGGCGTGACGGCGGCGGTGGACGCTTCGCGCCACAGGGGCGGCTCGTGGCCGGCGTTGGCGTAGATGAAGTCGCCGGAGGCCGTGTCCAGCGCGCCGAAGAACAGCGTGACGAAGCCCTCAAAGCCCGCCGTGTCCCGGCTGAGGACGTCGTTGACGCGAGCCAAGACCGCGCCGGGTTCGTGAGGCGTTTCGTGCGCGAAGCCGCGCAGCATATACTTGACCATCGCCGTCTGCACGGCGGCTTTGAGGCCTTTGCCGGACACGTCGGCCATGACGACGCCCATCAGATCGGGGCCGAGCGGGAACAGGTCGTAGAAGTCGCCGCCGAGCGTGGATTCTTCCAGGGCGGCTTGATATTTTTGGGCGAATGCGAACGTGCCGATCCGGGCGGGGACGGGCGGCAGCATGCTGCGCTGGAAGACTTCGGCGACGTGCTTATCCCGCTCATAGGCGATCTGCAACTGTTCGCCGAGCAGGGCGTTTTCCAGGCCGACGGACGCCTGGGCGGACAGCGCCTGGGCGAAGGCGTCCCGGTCGGGCGACGCCGGGTGCGGCGCGTCGTCGAGCAGGCAGAGCAGGCCGATGCCGCGCCGGTCGCGCGAGCGCAGCACGAACAGGTAGCCCGGCGAGGCCAGAAACGGCTCGTCCTGGGGGGACAGTCCGAGCGTCTGCCCGACATCGGGGACGTAGCGCACGGCCCGGCCCCCGCCGTCGTCCACATTGGCGAGCAGCCGGGCGCGGGTGAGATCGAGTTGCAGTGGCCCCTCCGAGGGACGGAGCATGGCGTCAGCCCTAACAGTGCCGTAATGGAAGGCCAGCGGGCGGAACTCGGTCGGCAGGGGCGGGAACAGGCGCGGTGGGGCTTCCACGTAGGAATACACGGCGACGCGGGGGCAGCTCAGAATCTGCGCGGCGGCGTCGGCCAGAATCTGCATCAGGCGCGGGGCGTCCGACGAGGCGGCGACGGCGTCGCCGGTGTGCGAGACCAGGGCGCGCAGCATCTCGCCGCGCCGCCGCGTCTCCTCGGACAGCCGGGCGTTCTGCACGGCGACGGACAGGGAAGACGCCGTAGCGACAAGCAGGGCTTCGTCGTCGCCGGTGAACCCGGCCAGCGGGGACGCTCCGCCCCGGTTTCCCACCAGCAGCAGGCCCAGCAGCGTGTCCTGCTGCCTGACGGGGATCGTGAGCGTGCTGCGCAGGCGGAGCAGGTGCGCGGCCCGGTCGCGGGGCCAGGTCGCGTCAATCTCCTGACGCCGCTGCGGGAGGCCGGTCTTGCGGGCGGGCGGGCCGCTCGTCGCCTCCAGATGCTCGTCCAAGAAGCCCTGCCGCTCTGGGACGACGTTGTAGTAGGAGCGGGCGTCCACCCGGCCGGCGTCGGCGGCGTCCAACAGCCACAGGCCGCCCAGTTCGCCGTCCACGGCCAGCGTCGCTTCTTTCACGGCTACGTCTAGGATGGCCTGCAGGCTGGACTGCGATCCCAGGGCGTTGTCTAAAGCGTGCAGGGTTTTGAGTTCGCTGTTCTGCCGCTCCACCTGCCGGTTGATGCGGTCTATCGTCCGAAGCAGATACGGCGCGATCCCGGCGGCCAGCACGGCGGCCACGATGTTGATCCCCACCCCGGCGTGCAGCCGACTCGGCAGCAGCAGCGCCAGCAGCAGGTTCAGCACGGCGACGACGAGAATCCCCGCCAGTAGCGCCAGCCACGGCATCCACCCCAGCCCGCCCCGAATCCGTTCCAGCAAAGGCTTCATACGTGTTGCAATTTGGGATAAGAAGGCAACGATGCGTTACTCATTTGGCGCGTCGGCTTCGCCAATGCGTTGCTGCGCACCGTGCCGAACGTGCAGAATGCGAACCGTTTCTGTTTCCCCGTCGCCGTCCGCGTCAACCAGGAAAAACAAAATCCGATAAACGATGTGCCCGTTTCGGTAAGCATTCGCTTCACGTCCCGCCCCAGCGCTTTGCTTTCCGGTGCGCGGGCATGGCGATTCGGAAACGTGTCCAAAGAAGCAATGGCCCGCAGAAGACCTTCCAGCCAGCGCACAGCAAAGTCCGGGTTTCGTGACGAGAGGCGCAGAAAAGCCGCGTCAATCTCGGCATCGGCCACATCAGTCGTTTCGACGGTGTAGTTCACAGAAACCCGATGACCTCGCCGCCAATCTCGGCGTCGGAAAGGTGTGCCGGAAGCGCATACTTTTTGCGCATTTCGGCGGCAAAATCGGCGAAGGGACGGACGCGGCCCGCGTCACTGGCTTCCAGGCCGCGCCGCAGCCCTTGCAGCGTTTCGGCCCGCTCCTGCGCTTCCCATTCCAGCGCGGCGGCGAGCAGGGCGTCGGCAAGGGCGTTTACATCCTGTCCTTCCATTTCGGCTGTCTCCCGCAGGCGCGTCTCCGTCTCATCAGAAAGGGTAATTGCCATCTGCGTTTCTCCTCTGCTTTTTATTTTACCATTAGAGGCAGGCAATCGTCTCAAACCTTGAAACGGACGTGGAGGATGTCGCCGTCTTTGACGGGGTAGTCTTTGCCTTCTAGACGCAGTTTGTTGGCGGCTTTGGCGGCGTCCCAGGTCTTGGCGGCGATCAGGTCGTCGAAGGCCAGCACTTCGGCGCGGATGAAGCCGCGCGCCAGGTCCGAGTGGATGCGGCCCGCCGCCGTCAGCGCGTTGGCCCCGGCGGGAATGGTCCAGGCGCGAACTTCGTCTTCGCCGACGGTGAAGAACGACATCACGCCGAGCGCGGCGTAGGCGGCCCGGATCAGGCGGTCCCGCGCCGGTTCGGCGATGCCTAAAGCGTCCAGAAATTCGCGCTGGTCGTCGTCGGGCAGCTGCGCGACTTCGGCCTCGGCGGAGGCGCACAGGGCGATGAGTTCGATGCCCTCGGTCCGGCACTGCGCCCGCAGCGGCGCCAGCAGAGCCAGGTCGTCCCCGTCGGCGATGTCGCCCTCGCCGACGTTGGCGACGGCGATCAGCGGCTTGCCGGTGAGGAAGGC
>CAZZVX010000011.1:0-26200 GCA_964657535.1 Armatimonadota bacterium
CGATACAGAAGTGATACAGAACGGATACAGAAACAGCAGCGAAATGCCGGAAATGCTGATAGGCAGGCCCTTTGCCGATAAGGACCCGCCGGCGCGTGATTAGGCTGCCTGACCGTGCCAATGTCATGATTCTTGTACATTCGTGGTATACTTGAGTCAACCGAAATACAAATGTCATCGAGGACGGCGGGCGCGGAAGCGAATGCTCCTCAACAGAGCGGCACAAAGGGGCAAAGTTATGATACTGCGGCTATCGCTGGACTTGCCTGAAGACGCCAGTTATATTCGGACCACGCGGCTCCTCAGTCGGTGTCTTCTCGAAGACATGAGGGTCGACCAGATCACTATTGACGACGTGGAAACCATCGTCGCGGAACTGTGTTCCAACGTCATCCGCCACGCCCGGTCAAATTCCAACCACTTCGTCGTCACCCTGGAATACTACAAGCCCAAGGTCGTCATTACGGTGACGGATCAAGGGCAGGGTTTTGACCAGGGGGACGTACTCCCCGTCGGCACGCCGCGCCCTAACGGCTTCGGAGGGGAACGGCTGGGCGGTTACGGGCTGGCCCTGCTCGCAGGGCTGTCCGACAAACTCGATTTCACCGCGACCGACCCGCACGGCACGACGGTGTGCGCGGAGAAAAACCTGCACTACGAGACGCAGGGGGCTGCCGACAAGGCCGCCGCGCGGGACACCGACAGGGGCGGATGCGTGACGGCGAACAGGCAGTGACAGGAGTTCTGCGGGCCGAAACAGAAAGCCCTGTCGGGAGAAAGCGGACACAATGCGTGCGGACGCCATAGTGGGGCTGGTCCGGCGGCTGCTGACGCACGAAGCCGCCGGGAGCCGGGACCTGGAACCCCTGATCGAAGCCGCTGAGCGCGTCTCGGACAAGCTGCGCGCGCACCTGTCCCGGCGCATCGGGCAGGAGGGCTTCCGAACGCTCCTGGCCCGCGCCCTCGCCCTGACCACGGCCCAGTTCCCGCACCTGAGCGCCGTCCGGGTCGGCGCGGACGGCGCGTTGATCGGGCTGCGCGCCGCCCAAGGCCGGCGCACCGAGGGGGCGTGGGACAGGCAGGCCCAGGAAGACTCCGTCGAAGGGGCCGTGGCGCTCATCGCGCATCTCCTCGGACTGCTCATCACCTTTATCGGCGAAGAACTCACCCTGCGCATACTCAGCTCAGTATGGCCCGACTTTGCCTTGGACGGCGCCGCCGACCGGGAGACTGAGAAACCATGAGCGAGCAAAAGAAGGTGGCCCTGAACAGGCTGTCCACCGGAGTGCCGGACTTGGACGCGGTGCTGGGGGGCGGCCTGCCGGAGTATTCCTTCAACATCCTCGCGGGGTCGCCGGGGACGGGCAAGACGACCCTCGCCCACCAGATCATGTTCGCCAATGCGTCCCCGGAGCGCCCGGCCCTGTACTTCACGATCCTGGGCGAGCCGACGCTGAAGATGCTGCGCTACCAGCAGCAGTTCAATTTTTTCGACGCGGGCAAGGTGGAAGACTCGGTGCGCTTCATCAACCTGAGCGAAACCGTGCTGGAGAACGACCTGGGCGCCGTGCTCGACCGCATCAAGCAGGAGGTGGAGGCGGCCGGCCCCGCCCTCGTCTTCGTGGACTCGTTCCGCACGCTCATCCGCAAGGCGCAGTCGGTCCCCGCCAGCGAGATGCAGCTGCAGGGCTTCGTGCAGCGGCTGGCGCTGTACCTGACGTCCTGGCAGGCGACCACGTTCCTGATCGGGGAATACACCGAGGGCGAGATTCGGGACAACCCGGTTTTCACCGTCGCCGACGGGCTGTTCTGGCTCTTCCAGAGCGTCGAGCGCAACTCCGTCGTCCGCAAGTTCCAGGTGATGAAACTGCGCGGGCAGGCGTCCATGCCCGGCCTGCACACGTTCCGCATCACTGAGGGGGGCCTCCAGGTCTTCCCGCGCACCTACGGCCTCATCGGGAAAGAGCAGACTCCGGGTCACGACACCCGGCTTTCGACCGGCGTGGCCGGGCTGGACGAGATGCTGGGGAGCGGCATCCCGCGCGGCGACTCCGCGCTGGTGGCCGGTCCGTCCGGCTCCGGCAAGTCGGCGCTCGCCACCCAGTTCATCGCGGAGGGCGTCCGGCAGGGCGAGCCGGGCGTGATCGCGATCTTCGAGGAGCGGCCCGAAAACTACGCGGAGCGGGCCGACCACCTCGGCCTGGGCATGAATGTGATGATTCAGGAGGGCAAACTGCGAATCCTGTACCTGCGCCCCCTGGACCTGTCCGTGGACGAGGCGCTGCGCGCCGTGCTGGACGCCGTCAACGAACTGGGAGCGCAGCGGGTCGTCATCGACTCGATGAACGGCTTTGAGCTGGCGCTCGCGCCCGCGTTCCGGCAGGACTTCCGCGAGTCGCTTTACCGGATGGTCGTCGCGCTGACCGGGGCGGGCGTGACGGTGCTGACGACGGTGGAGACCGTGTCGGCCTTCACGGACCTGAAGATCAGCCCCTACGCCATCTCCTTCCTCAGTGACGACATCATCCTGCAGCGCTACGTCGAGCTGGAAGGGCAGCTCCGGCGGATCCTGATGGTCGTCAAGACGCGCGGCGGCAACCACAGCAAGGACATCCGGGAGTACGAAGTCACGGGCGAAGGCCTGGTCGTCGGCGAGCGCCTGACGGAGTACCGGGGCCTGATCAGCGGCCTCCCTGAGCGGCTGAGTTAGGGGACCTCGCTTCCGAAAGAGACCGCTCTTTCCTGCTCTCGAACGTTCTCACTTATGGGGGCAGAAAGAGGCCACTCATGGCCGTTGACAAGTTAGCGCAAGGGCAGGATCTGAATGCCGAGATGCGGGCGATCAACGAAAGGTTGGTCATCGCCGGCGTACGACAGTTGGAACTTGCCGAGGCCGCCGCCAGGAAAGCGGAAAGCGCCCTCCAGAGTGTGGAGCTTTATCGCCTGATGGCGAAGAACTTCCCCAACGGCATGGTGCTTCTGTTTGACCACGACCTGCGCCACATCCTGGCCGACGGAAAAGGCCTCGCCGCGCTGGGGCGGTCCAAAGAAACCCTGGAAGGCCGGACGATCTGGGAGGGATTCACTGCCCGCACCTGCCGCAAGATCGAGCCGGCGTACCGGGCGGCCCTGACCGGAGAAACGACCGTCTTAGAAGTCCCATTCCCCATCGAGACGGATGCGCAGGGGAAGACGGAGCGCGTTTATCAGATTTGCACACTCCCGGTCATGGACGAAACGGGGAGCATCCTGACCGGCATGGCGATGGGCCAGGACGTCACGGAGCAGCGGCAGGCCGAAGAGACCGTCCGCTGGCAAGCCCACCACGATGTGCTGACCGGGCTGCCCAACCGCGCCCTGCTGAACGACCGGCTGAACCAGGTGCTGGCGATCTCCGAGCGTTCGGGCGAAATCGCGGCTCTGCTCTTTCTCGACCTGGACCACTTCAAGCACGTCAACGACACCTGGGGCCACGCCGCCGGCGACCATCTGCTTCAGTCCGTCGCCGCGCGATTGACAGGCTGCCTGCGCGCCGAAGACACCGTCGCCCGCCTGGGCGGGGACGAGTTCGTCGTGCTTCTGCCCAGCCTCCACGCGGCCGACGATGTCGCCGGGGTCGCCCAGAAGATCGCCGCGCTGCTCGCGGAGCCGATAGCGATAGGCGGTCACACGATGTCCGTGACCGCCAGTGTCGGGATCAGCCTCTTCCCCTTCGACGGGCGTGACGCCGCCTCCTTGATGAGTAACGCCGATGCCGCCATGTACCGGTCTAAACAAGACCGCCGCCAGCAAGGAGAAGGCCGTGACCGCGACTGACTATAAGACGGACGATTCGGAGTTGCTGGCGATCAACGAGCATCTCGTGATCGCCGCCGTCCGGCAGCACGAACTGGCCGAGGCCGCCCTGCGGGCGGAGCATCGTCTGCGCGACCTCGTACACGGCCTGGACGCCGTCATCTGCGAGGTGGACACCCGGACGGGGACGCCCTCGTTCCTGAGCCTGCGGGCCGAGACCTTCCTCGGCTGCCCGCTGAACCGCTGGCTGTCACAGCCCGACTTCCTGACCGAGATCATCCACCCCGCCGACCGGGAGCGGGCCACGGCGCTCTTCGCGGAGTACGCGCGGCAGGGGCGGAACTACGAATACGAGTTCCGCGCCCTGTCGGCGGACACGGACCTGGTCTGGATGCGCAACCGCGTGAGCCTGGTCCGCGACGCCGACGGGAGCGTGGGACTGCTGCGCTGCGTGATCGTGGACGTGACCGCGCAAAGGCAGGTGGCGCAGGAACTGGCCGAGGCTTATGCGCGGGAGCGCCACATCACCGAGACCCTGCAGCGCTCAATGCTGTTCATGCCGCCCGAAGACTCTTTTCCGGGCCTGGCGGTCAAGACGCTCTACGAACCCGCGTCCGACGCGGGCCTGGTCGGCGGGGACTTCTGGGACACCTTCGCCTGTGACCACGGGAACGTCGCCCTCGTCCTCGGCGACGTCATGGGACACGGCCTGCCCGCTGCGATGTTCACCGCCGAACTCAAATATACCCTGCGCGGCTTTATCCGGGAACACGTAGACCCCGGCCGCATCATGGAACAGATGAACGCTTATCTGTGCGAAGGGAGTCGGCTGTACGGGGAAGGGCTGAACGCGGAAGGGGACGACGCCCCGGTGTGCCTGACGGTCATCATCGTCAACACCGCGACCGGGCGGGGCGCGGTCTCCGCCGCCGGGATGGAGCCGCCGCTGCTCGTCCGTCGTGACGGGCAAATGGAGGAAATCATAGCCAGCGGCCTGCTGTTGGGGTTTGAGCCGGGGACGGGATACGCGGAAACGGCGTTCCAACTCGCTCGCGGGGACATGGTGATCCTGACGACCGACGGCGTGACTGAGGCGCGGCAAGGCAGGCTGTTTTTAGGCTATGACGGCCTGACGCGGCTGGCGCAGGAAGGTCTGTCGTTGGGAACGCTGGAGAAAATGGGTCGGACGATCCTCGACGGGTCGCGGGCATTCGCCGGGGGCCAGCTCCGAGACGATGCCTGCGTCCTGCTCGCCCGGCGTCAGTGAGTGTCACAAAAGCGGCGAAGAATGAAGATCGGTTCCATCGTAATCCGCTGTTACGAGTTTGACCGGATGCTGGCGTTCTGGCAGGAAGCGCTGCACTACCAGCCCAGGGAACCGGCGGCGGGTGGTTGGGTGGTGCTGCGAGACCCAACGGGACGCGGCCCCAACGTGTCTCTGGACCAGGTCTCGGAACCGCGCATCGGGAAGCGGAGCCGTCTCCACCTGGATTTGTATTCAGACAGCCAAGAGCGCGAAGTGGAACGGCTCGTCGGGATCGGGGCGACTCGCTATCCGTGGCGGTACGGCCCGGACGACGATTTCGTGGTGCTGGAAGACCCCGACGGCAACCTGTTCTGCGTGGTTCAGGTGGATGACGAGGGGGAATGACCGATGGAGCGGCTTGCCCTTCTTTGCCCTTTGTGCTACACTATTGGCGATGAACACGGAACGGATTTTGCGCGAGGTTTTGGGGGAGGGGCTGCGGCTGGATGAGCCGATGGCGCGGCACACGACGCTGAAGGTGGGCGGGCCAGCGCGCTGGTTCTGGGCGGCGGGGGACGTGGAACAACTGGTGCAGGCGCTGGACGCCTGCGCGCGGCACGAGATTCCTTACCTGTTTGTCGGTCACGGTTCCAACTTGCTGATGAGCGACCGGGGTTATGACGGGCTGGTTATCCAGAACCGGTGCAAGGGGACGCAGATCGGCGAGGAGACGTATGCCGAGAGCGGCGTGTCGTTCGGGTCGCTGTTTTTGCAGACGGCGCGGGCGGGGTTTTCGGGGCTGGAATGGGCCATCGGAATACCCGGCACGGTCGGCGGGGCGCTGGTCTCCAACGCGGGCGCGTACCGGGGCAATATCGGGCCGCTCGTCCGCAGCGTCCGCGTGTGGGCCGACGGGCGTGACCAGACGGTCGGGCCGGAGTGGATGGAGTTCTCCTATCGCGACAGCCGTCTGCGCCGGTCGGACATCGGGCGGACGGTGATCCTGTCGTGCCGCCTGCGCCTGACGGAGCGCGGCGACCCGGACGAGATTCTGGCCGAGGCGAAGGTGTACCAGGCGCAGCGCCGGGCCAAGCAGCCGTATGCGCCGTCAGCCGGGTCGTTCTTCAAGAACGTCGTGGACAAAGACCTCGCCGAGTCGCTGCCGACCTTGACGCCCGGCATGAAGGCGGCGGGCGTCGTCCCGGCGGGCTATATCAGCGAGGCCTGCGGCCTAAAGGGTGTGCGCGAAGGCGGCGCGCAGGTCTCGGAGAAGCACGCCAACTTCCTCATCAACGCCGGCGGCGCGACTGCGACCGACCTGCGTCGGCTGGCGTCCCGCGTCAAGGCGGTCGTCCATGAGCGATTCGGCGTCACGCTGGAAGAGGAAGTCCTTTACGTCGGCGACTGGCGCGGCTGGGACGATTCCTTGGAAGGAGACAGACCATGACGATCACTCTCAATCTAGACCCGGAACGGGAAGCGCGCCTGCGCCGTCAGGCCCAACAGCGCGGCCTGGACATAGTTGACTATCTGCTTTCGCTGGCCGAGCGCCCGGAGGCGAACATCCCGACGGCTCAGGCCGAATACCCCCACAGGCCCTTGCCGCAGGGTTCACCGGAATGGAAGGCTTTGTTGATGAGCATGGGGCAGGGGCGAACTGGCGTTTCTCTTTCCATTGAGGCGACGAGCCGAGAGAGCATCTATGAGGATGACCTGCGTTGACAACCCTTGCAGACACGTCCTGCCTGCTGCGACTGCCTTTCGCCAGTGATGTCCGCCACACGCCGACGTTGATGGCAGTTGCTCGACTGAATGGGCGAGGTGAGACAGTCGCCATCGTTCAGCAGAACTGTGTGGAGTTTCGGAACGCCGCCAGCCGTCCCGTTGCGGTGAATGGCCTGGGACTGACGCCCCAGGAGGCGGAACTTGAACTCGATAAGATTGAAATTCTCTTCCCGATGCTGCCTGACCCGCCGGGTGTCTACCCGGTCTGGCGGGACCTGTGCAGACGCGCGGGCGTGTCCGGCAAGCAGGTTCACGACACGCGCCTTGTGGCGGTGTGCATCGCCGCCGGGGTGCAGACGATCCTGACCTGGAACCCGGCGGACTTCCGGCGCTTTCTTCCGCTCGTGCCAGGGCTGACTGTCTTGACCCCGGCGGACGTGCCCGCTGCCTGAATCCCCTCCTCAGCGCAGCAGGATGCCCGCGCCGCCCGCCAGGGCCATGATCGCGACGAGCGGGACGCGGCGCGTGGCGGCGAGCGTCAGCGCGGCCAGCGCGATCAGGACGGTGGGGAGGCTGACGCCCGCCGAACGCAGCAGCCCCAGCATGACGACCACGAAGACGCCCGCGACGGCCAAGCTGAGGCCGCGCACGGACCCCTCGACCATCGGATGGTGCTGAACGCGCCGGTACAGACGCTCCACGCCCAGAATGAGCAGCGGCGGCAGCGTGATCGCGACGAGTGCCAATAAACTCCCCACGACGCCGTGCGTCAAATACCCCAGGCTGACCACCCACAGGCCGTTCGGGCCGGGCGCGAGCTGCCCGATGGTCAGCGACTCGGCGAACTGGCGGTCGCCCGCCCAGCCGCGCGCCGTCAGGTCGCTGTGCAGGCTCGGCAGGTTGCCCAGGCCGCCGGTGGACAGCAGCGACGCTTTGAAAAACAGCCAGAAGTAGACGAAGAGGTTCACGGCGTCTCCGTGCGGGCGCGGCGGAGCCGACTCAGCGCACCGGCCAATGCCGCAAGAAGCAGAATGACGGCCACGGGCAGACGTCCCCAGAGCGCCAATAATGCGCTGGTCCCGAGCAAGCCCAGGCTGACAATGAGCGCACCGCGTCCCTCACGGCGGCTGGCCGCAAGCAGGGGACGCATGATCTGGAACGCCGTCAGCAGCCCGATCCCGACCGTGGCGGGGACGATTCCGCGCAACGCCGCCCGCACCCAGGGCGAGTGCTGGACGCTGCCGTAGAGCGCCGTCAAGCCAATCGCCAGCGTCACGCTCGGCAGCAACAGCCCCAGCAGCGCCAGCGCGATGCCCCGCGCCCCGCCCGTCTTGCGCCCGATCAGGATCGTCAGGGCCAGCAGGTTGATCCCCGGCGCGAGCTGCACCAGCGCCCAGTCCCGCGTGAACTCGTCCTCGGTCAGCCAGTGCCGCCCGTCCACAATCGTGCGGCGTATCAGCGCCAGCGTCGCCAGCCCGCCCCCGAACGACTGCATCCCCAGCCCCAGCCACACCCGAAACTGTTCGCCTATCGAGGGCGGCTCTCTCTCCGTTGTCGCACTCACCCCAAGTCCTCCTCACCCTCACCCCACGCTTATCCCACGCTTACCCCGTATGGTCCCGCTTACAAAAAATCCACGTCCGCCAGCCCTTCCAGCGCCTTGCCTATTGTACCACGCGCCCTCCGTCCGCCGGATTTCTCCCCGCCGCCCCACTTTTCGCCACGGGCAGGAAACCAGGGCCGCCGCGTCAAACAGGCACCTGTCGGGCGGCTCAACTCAATGAGTGAGGCCAGCCGCACATATGGCACCTTATCGGTCCCAGACGTTTGTCCAGATAACAGTGCGGCAGACCTGTTCGATCAGTCGCCCCGATTCGGTCTGTCTACCACAGACATCTGCAACGTTCGCCGTAAAAAGCTCCCGCTACCTTCCGAATCCTTCCACTGTGGGAGGACCCTGTGACCGAGGGACGAGGGAACAAGGAGGTGGGCAATCGGGCTTCCCAAAAATCGCGATAGACACAACCCCCGCGTTTGTTGTATAGTGTATGAAATCCGCCCGTGTCCTGAAGACGCACTCATTGTCACGCCTTTCCTGGGAGAGTAACTTATGACGCTTCACCGAAGAACGACCGTCGCGGCGCTGGGCGCGCTGCTGCTGTGCGCCGCCCCGCCGTCCCGCGCGCAGACCGCCGACACGCTCGCGGCGTCCGAACCGCCGCCGCACGCCGTCTGGCTCGAAACGCTCGACCTCAGCAAGATGACCGTCGGTTTCAGCGCGCCCAAAGTCGGCAAGTCCATTGACGGCAACCCGCTCACGCTGAACGGCGTCGTCTACCCGCACGGCGTCGGCACCCACGCCGACAGCGAGTTCGTCGTCGCCCTGCACGGCGCGGCCACCCATTTCGCGGCCATGGTCGGCGTGGACGACGAGAAAAAGACCGGCCCCGCGTCGGTCACGTTCACCGTCCGCGTGGACGGCAAGACCGTCGCCCAGACCCCCGTCCTGCGCGGCGGCGACAAGCCTCAGCTCATCTCCATAGACCTGACCGGGGCCAAGACCATGACACTGACCGTCGGCGACGCCGGCGACGGCATTGACAGCGACCACGGCGACTGGGCCGGGGCCGAAATCACGCTCGCCGCCGACGCGACCCAGAAGCCCGAAGCCGCCGTCGTCCCCGCCGAGCCGCCCCGCCTGGTCATGCTCCCGCCGGACCCGCGCACGGCCATCCACGGCCCCCGCATCGTCGGGGCCACGCCGGGCCGCCCGTTCCTGTTCCTGATTCCCGTGACTGGGACAGGCCCGTTCACCTACGCCGCCAAGAACCTGCCCGCCGGGCTGACGCTCGACCCCAAGACGGGCATCATCACCGGGGCCTTGCGGAAGGCCGGCACGACAGCCGTCGCCCTCACCGTGCGCGGCCCCGACGGCACGGCGCACCGCAGCCTCACCCTGGTCGGCGGCGACCACAAACTCGCCCTCACCCCGCCGATGGGCTGGAACTCCTGGAACGTCTGGGCCGGCCGCGTGGACGCGGGCAAAGTCCGCGACGCCGCCGACGAGATGATCTCCACGGGACTGGCCGGACACGGCTTCGGCTACGTCAACATTGACGACACCTGGGAGGCCGACCGCGACCCCCAGGGCCGCATCCAGACCAACGCCAAGTTCCCGGACATGAAGGCCCTCGGCGATTATATTCACGGCAAGGGCCTGCGCTTCGGCATCTACTCCAGCCCCGGCCCCAAGACCTGCGGCGGCTACACGGCGAGTTACCAGCACGAAGACCAGGACGCCGCTTCCTACGCCGCCTGGGGCGTGGACTACCTGAAATACGACTGGTGTTCCTACGGCAACATCGCCGGCAATGACCACTCGCTCGCGGCCTACCAGAAGCCCTACGCCGTCATGCGTCAGTCGCTGGACAAAGTCAACCGAGACATCGTCTACTCGCTCTGCCAGTACGGCATGGGCGACGTCTGGAACTGGGCCGCCACCCCCGCCATCGGCGGCAACTGCTGGCGCACCCACGACGACATCCAGGACAACTGGGGCAGCCTGCACGACATCTACGAGAAGGAGGCGGGTCACGCGCAGGACGCCGGCCCCGGCCACTGGAACGACCCGGATATGCTGATGGTCGGCATCGTCGGCTTCGGCAACACCCACCCGACCCATCTGCTGCCCAACGAGCAGATCCTGCACATCTCCCTGTGGTGCCTGCTGTCGTCGCCGCTGCTGATCGGCTGCGACATGACCAAACTGGACCCGTTCACGCTGGCGCTCCTGTCCAACGACGAGGCCCTGGACATCAACCAGGACCCGCTCGGAAGGCCCGCCGCCCGCGTCGCCCAGGACGGCCCGCTGGAAGTGTGGTCCCGGCCCCTCTTCGACGGCACCCGCGCCGTCGGCCTGGTCAACGGCGGCCCGGACGCCGCCACCGTCACCGCCAAGTGGTCCGACATCGGAATCAAGGGCCGCCGGCCCGTCCGCGACCTCTGGCTGCACAAAAACGTCGGCGCGTACAGCGACGCCTACTCCGTGGAAGTCCCCGCCCACGGCTGCGTCCTGCTCAAGATCGGAAAGCCCAACGTCCATGATTAATCGCAACGTTATGCCGGCGACTCAAGTCGCGCCTCAAAGATCACAAAGCCTGCCTTCGCAGGCTCCATTCTTAGTCCGCGAAGGCGGACTTCGTGCCCTTGTTGCCGCGACTTTAGTCGCCGGGTCCCTCCTCTTCTTTCCGGCGGCTCATGCCGCAAACACCTCGCCCCGGCAGCGCATCCTGATGGACGCCGGCTGGCGCTTCCAAAAGAACGCCCCTGTGACGCTGGCCCACGCCGCCGCCGTCACCGACTGGCGCTGGAAGGACAACGCCGACATCAAAAGCCCCGCATTGGTCACTGCCGCCGATGTGGACACCACCGGGGCCGACTGGCACGCCGCCAAGACCGGCGACGACACCTTCCACGGGCGCGTCGGCGCCTCCTGGTACCGCGCCACGCTTCCCGCGCTGCCGGGGCCGAACCGCGTCATCCACTTCTCCGGCGTGGACGACAACGCCACCGTCTACCTGAACGGCAAGCAACTCACCCACCATGAAGGCTGGAACGATCCATTTGACGTGCCAGTAGACACCGCCTGGAACTCAAACGGGCCGAACACGCTGGCCGTGCTGGTCGAAAACACGGCGGGCGGCGGCGGCATCACCGGCGACGTCACGCTCGGCACCACCGCCGACCCCTCCGGCGGCGACCCGTCCCAGCCCGGCCTGAATGACAGTGCCTGGCGCACCGTCCACCTGCCGCACGATTACGTCTTGGAGTCCGCCTTCACGCCCACGGGAGACGCCAGCCACGGCTCGCTCATCCCCGTCGCCGCCTGGTACCGCAAGACCTTCACGCTGCCCGCCGCCGACAAGGGCAAAGACCTCTGGCTGGACTTCGACGGCGCGTATCGCGACAGCAAAGTCTACCTGAACGGCCAGCTGCTCGGCGAGCACCTCTGCGGCTACACGCCCTTCCGCTACGACATCTCTGAGACGGCGCACTACGGCGGCAAAAACCTACTCGCCGTGCAAGTAAATCCCCAGAAAGAAGAAGGCTGGTGGTACGAAGGCGGCGGCATCTACCGCCACGTCTGGCTCAACGTCGCCGACCCGGTGCATATCGCGCCCTGGGGAACCTTCGTCACAACAAAACTCCCTGAACCCGGCCCGGACGGCGCCGGTGCGCCCGCCACGGTCGCAGTAAAAACGACCATTCAATACCCTGCCCTCTTCCACGATAACGGCTCCTTCCGCCTTGTTTTCCATATCACGGATCCCGCAGGTCACAACGTCGCTTCGGCCTCCGCTCCGGTCTACACCCCGGCAGACTTACAGGCCCATCTGAACCAGGTCGTGCAAACCGTCACCGTGACCAAACCTTTGCTCTGGTCCATCGAGACGCCGCGCCTTTATACGCTGCATACGGAGATACAGCAGGGCAACAAAGTCATAGACGCGACGGACACGCCCTTCGGCATACGCACCATACGCTTCGACGCCGCCCAGGGCTTTTTTCTCAACGGCAAGCCCGTCAAGATTAAAGGGACGTGCAACCACCAGGACTTCGCCGGCGTCGGCGTCGCCATGCCCGACAGTCTATTGTATTGGCGTATCAAGAAACTCAAAGAAATGGGCAGCAACGCCTACCGGATGTCTCACAACCCGCCCACAGCCGAACTCCTGGACGCCTGCGACAAACTCGGAATGCTCGTCATGGACGAAAACCGACATCTGGGCGACACCGAGGACGGCAAGGCCGCGCCCGACACTCCCGCTACCGACCTGCACGAACTGGAAAGCATGATCCTGCGCGACCGCAACCACCCCAGCATCATCATGTGGTCCATGTGCAACGAGGAACCCATTCAGGGCAGCCCCGACGGCGCGCGCATCTTCAAGGCCATGAAGGCCGCCGTGGACAAAGACGACGGCACGCGCCCCGTCACCTGCGCCATGAACGGCGGTTACGACAGCGCCGTCGGCATCACCTCCGTGGAAGATATGCAGGGCATCAACTACAACCCCGGCGCGTATGACGGATTCCACAAGGCCCACCCCGCCATGCCCCTCTACGGCAGCGAGACCGGCAGCACGGTTAGTGCGCGCGGCATCTACACGTCCGAGCATTGGGACCGCTATTATGGCGACCAGGCCAATGCCTACGTCAACGCCTACGACGACAACGCCCCGCCGTGGGCGCAGACGGCGGAGGACGCCTGGAAGCCCATCGCCGACCGGCCCTTCGTCGCGGGCGGCTACGTCTGGACCGGCTTCGACTACAAGGGCGAGCCGACCCCGTTCGGCTGGCCGGACATCAACAGCAACTTCGGCATCATGGACCAGTGCGGCTTCCCGAAGGACAATTACTACTACTATCAAAGCGTCTGGGGCGACAAGCCCATCGTCCACGTCCTGCCGCACTGGAACTGGACCGGCAAGGAAGGCCGGCCGATCAACGTCTGGGCCTACAGCAACGCCGCCCAGGTCGAGTTGGCCCTGAACGGCACCTCTTTAGGCCGCAAGGAGATGCCCAAAAACGGCCATTTGGAATGGAATGTCCCCTACGCGCCGGGGACGCTGACCGCCACCGGCTACGACGCGACCGGCAAAGTCATCGCGACCGACAAAGTGGAAACGACGGGCGCCCCCGCCGCCCTCAAACTCTCCACCGACCGGACGACACTCACCGCCGACGGCGAAGACCTGACAATGATCGAAGTAGACGTGGTGGACGCGCAGGGCCGCATCGTCCCGACCGCCGCCAACCCCGTCACCTTCACCGTGACCGGGGCGGGCCACGTCGCGGGCGTCGGCAACGGCGACCCCACTGACCACGACCCGGACAAGGCTAGTCAGCGCAAGGCCTTCAACGGCAAGTGCCTGGTCATCGTCGGCGCCGGCGAACAGCCCGGCGGCATCACTCTGACGGCGGCCGCGCCCGGCCTGCAGCCGGCCACGCTCCGCCTGAGCGCGGGGAAGCAGCCTTGACCCTGAGGGGGCTTGGCACGCCAAGCCCCTGCGGCGTTACAGCGCCTCCCGGTGGGGGCATGACTTGTCACGCCCTTCATCACTTTGCATGGATTTTCGCTCAAACACTTGACCAAATCCGAAATTCTTGCTACTATGCGCTTTAGAGGTTCCGTCCGGCGCGTTTGCCTGGCGGAACTCGCCGCGTTCTTATAGCACCGGCCCTTCGGGATCGGTGAGGATTGAAACGCTCACTGCTGAGAACGACACAGATGACACATCGAAGGAGACATTCATGACTCGCAGAACATTCGCCGCCCTCGCAACAGGCGCGCTCGCCGTGTTGGCGCTCGCAGGCTGTCACAATGACAGCGGCGGCAGCGCGACAGGAACTTCGACCGGTTCCGGCGCCACTTCCGGCGGCGGCCAGACCATGCTGGCGTTCGTCACCAACAACCCGTCCGACTACTGGACCATCTGCCGCAAGGGGACGGAAGCCGCCGCCAAAGCGACGCCCGGCGTCAATGTCCAGTTCGTCATGCCCCAGGACGGCACCGCCGCCACGCAGCGGCAGGACGTGGACGACCTGCTCGCCAAAGGCGTCAAGGGCATCGCCATCAGCCCCGTGGACCCCGCCAACGAGACCGATTACCTCAACACCGTCGCCGCGAAAATCCCGCTGATCACCTCGGACAGCGACGCCGCCGGCAGCAAGCGCCTTTGCTACATCGGCACCGACAACCACGCCGCCGGCCTCATGGCGGGCGGCCTGATCAAAGAAGCCATCCCTCAGGGCGGCAAAATCATGATCTTCGTCGGCAAGAGCGACGCCCAGAACGCCAAAGACCGGATTCAAGGCGTCCGGGACGCGCTCAAGTCCGACCCCAAGTTCCAGATTCTGGATGTTCGCACCGATGACGCCGACCACGCCCGCGCCAAAGCGAACGCCTCCGACGCCCTGGTGAAGACGCCGGACCTGGCCTGTTTGGTCGGCATCTGGAGCTACAACGGCCCGGCCATCGCCAGCGCCGTTCAGGACGCCGGCAAAGTCGGCAAAGTCAAAGTCGTCTGCTTCGACACGGACCCCGGCACCCCCGAAGGCATCAAAAGCGGCGTCATCTACGGCACCGTCGTCCAGGACCCGTACACGTTCGGCTTCAAATCCGTCCAGATCCTCAATCAGCTCGCCCACGGCGACAAGTCCGGTATCCCGGCGAACGGGCTGATGATCGTCCCCAACCAGGCCATCAAGCAGGGCAACCTGGACGCTTACCTCGCCGACGAGAAAAAGAAACTGGGAGGCTAGTCTCATGGCCGAAGCGACTCCCGTGCTTCAGATGCAGGGGATCAGCAAGCGGTTCGCCGGCGTCCGCGCCTTGCAGGGCGTCAGCCTGGAAGTCTATCGGGGCGAAGTCGTCGCCCTGATCGGCGAGAACGGCGCCGGCAAGTCCACGCTGATGAAGATCCTCGGCGGCGTCCACCAGCCCGACGAGGGTGAAATCCGCGTCAACGGCAGCCCCGTCGTCATCCGGGGCGTCAATGACGCCATCGCGGCGGGCGTCAGCTTCATCCATCAGGAACTCAATGTTCTGGACAATCTGGACGTGGCGGGCAACGTCTTCCTGGGGCGCGAGCCGCTCTGGGGCGGCCCGCTGCGCCTGGTGGACCGCGCCAAGATGGAGCGGGAGACGCAGCCGTATTTGGACCAGCTCGGCCTGCCTGTCCTGAGCACGACGCCCCTCGTGCAGTTATCGCTGGCCCAGCAGCAGATGGTCGAGATCGCCAAGGCGCTCTCGCTCAAGGCGCAGATTCTCATCATGGACGAGCCGACGTCGTCCCTGACTCTGGCCGAGACCGACCGCCTGATCGCCGTCACGAAAGAACTGCGCGCCAACGGCGTCAGCATCATCTATATCTCGCACAGGTTGGGCGAAGTCAAGGAACTGGCCGACCGGGTCGTCGCCCTGCGCGACGGACGGAACGCCGGCGGACTCACCAAAGACGAGATCAGCCACGACCGCATGGTGAAACTCATGGTGGGCCGCGACCTGGAGAAGTTCGTGTCTACGGGCGAAGTCACCCAGAAGCCCGTGAAATTCTCCGTGCGCGGCCTGCGCACCCGTCGCTATCCCGAAAGCGAGGTTTCGTTCGACATCGGCGCGGGGGAAATCCTCGGCATGGCGGGCCTGGTCGGCGCGGGCCGCTCCGAGGTGGCCCAGGCCGTCTTCGGCGTGGACCCGCCCCTCGCCGGGACATTCACACTGGACGGTCAAGACGTCACGGTGCGCTCGGCGCAGGACGCGATCCAGAAGAACATTTACCTCGCGCCCGAAGACCGTCGCCGGTCCGGCTGCATCGTGGATATGTCCATCCGGGACAACATCACCCTGCCCGCGCTGAACCAGTACGCCGTCGCCGGCCTGGTGCAGCGAGGCCGGGAAGAGGAAGCGGCGCAGAAAGCCAGCCGTTCGCTCAGCGTCAAGGCGCCCAACGTGGACTTCCTCGTCCGCAACCTTTCGGGCGGCAATCAGCAGAAAGTCGTGCTTGGCAAATGGCTTTCGCTCGGCCCGAAAGTGCTGATCTTCGACGAGCCGACGCGCGGCATTGATGTCGGCGCGAAGGCCGAGATCTACGATCTGATGCGCCGCCTGGCGTCCGAAGGCGTCGCCATCCTGATGATCAGCAGCGACATGGAGGAAGTCCTCGGACTTTCAGACCGTGTCGCCGTCATGCACGAAGGCCGTATCACGGGATTTCTGCCGCGCAAGGATGCCAGCGAAGAATCCATCATGGAACTGGCGGTCGGCGGCGCCGGAAAAGGAACGATATGATCAACCAAGAAACCAGCCAGTCCGCGAAGGGACAGAACACGCCCCGCCTGCCCAGCCCCCCGACACGGCGGTTGTCCCTCACCGGCGCGCGCAAAGAACTGGGCATTTTCGTCCTGCTCCTTGTGCTGTGTATCGTCGTCGCCATCAAAAACCCCGACTTTATCGGGGCGGTCAACCTGCAGAACCTGGCCCGCCTGGTCGGCATCTACGGCATCTTCAGCATCGGCGCGGGGATCGTCATCATCACCGGCGGCATTGAACTGTCCGTCGGTTCCGTCTTCGCCCTGGAAGGCGTCCTGCTGGCGATGATGCTGACGCAGTCCCATATTCCGCCTTTTCTGGCGATCCTCCTGGCCCTCGTGCTGACAATGGCTTTGGGACTGATTCACGGTCTGCTGATCACGCGCGTCCCGCTGCAGCCGTTCATCGTGACTCTCTGCGGCCTGCTGTTTTATCGCGGCCTGGCGCGATTCGTCGCCCACGACAACACCGAAGGCTTCGGCAGCGGCAACACCTTCGGCGGCCTGATGAACCTGGCGACGGGAAAACTTTTAGGGGTCCCAGCGCCTTTTGTCGTGATGATCGTCATTGCCGTCATCATGTGGATCGTCCTGCACCGGTCGCTCTACGGGCGTTACCTTTACGCCGTCGGGCGCAATGAAGAGGCGTCCCGCTACTCCGGCATCAACTCGAAGCGCATCATTACGAGCGCCTACGTCGTCGCGGGCATCCTGACCGGCATCGCGGGCATCCTGCTGGCGTTCTACACCAACTCGATCTCGCCGAGTTCGCACGGCCAGTCCTACGAACTGTACGGTATCGCGGCGGCGGTGCTGGGCGGCTGTTCGCTGCGCGGTGGCGAAGGCTCCATCATCGGCATCCTGATCGGGACCGCGCTCCTGCAGGTGCTGCAGAACCTGGTCAACCTGCTCGGCATTGACAGCTCGCTCAACTTCGCCGTCATCGGCGCGGTCATCCTGCTCGGCGTCATCGTGGATGAGGTCGTCAAGCGCCGCTCCACCAAAAAAGTCAAAGCGTAACCCGCACAGGGCATGACACGTCGTTCCATCGTAGGGGCATGACGTGTCATGCCCTTCTTCTCCGTCTTGCCTTTTCGCAGCGCTTTTTTGCTTCCCACCTTGACAGACTTGACGCCGGGCGTTATAATGACTGTGCGCAAAGCGTTTTGCGTACAGGAAACATTTGCTGCATGACGACTCTCAAAGATGTCGCGCGGGCGTGCGGGGTGAGTCAGGCGACCGTCTCGCAGGTTCTCAATAAAGGCGCCCGTCCCGTCCATCCCGGCACCCGTGAGCGTGTCTTGCAGGCGGCCCGGTCCCTCGACTACCGCCCGAACGCGATTGCGCAGGGGCTGGCGGGCAAGCGCATGAACACCATCGGGCTGGCGTTTCTGCACAACGACGGCTCGTTCCACGCCAACCCGTTTATGCTGCAGGTCTTGAACGGCGTCCTGCTGGTCACCACGCGCCGCCGGCAGAACGCGATGCTGCACACCATCAGCGACTGGGACGCCGGGGAGGACCTGCACGACCTGAGCGACGGCCGGTGTGACGGCATCATCCTGCTGGTCCCGCCCCAAGAGTCGCCGCTGCCGGGCATCTTGCAGCGCCGCAAAATCCCCGTCGTCGTCGTCAACGCGCCGACGGCGTCGGAAAAGACGTTCAGTATTGACGTGGACAACGTCGGCGCGGCCCGCGAGTTGACCGAGCATCTGCTGCAATTAGGGCATCGGCGGATCGCCTTCGTCGAGCCGGAGTACAGCCTGATCTACTCGTTCTCTTACGAGCGCCAGCAAGGCTACCGACAGGCGATGGCGGCCGCCGGCCTGTCCGACCCGGCGCTCGCCGACCTGCCTCTCGAACAGGCGCTGCGGCTGGACTTGGCCGCGCCCGACCGGCCCACGGCTTTGTTCTGCACGCACGATGACGCGGCGCTGTCTCTCTTGGAAGGCCTGCAGCGCCGGGGCGTGCGCGTCCCGGAGGACGTTTCCATCGTCGGCTTCGACGACATTGCCGAGGCGTCCCTCAGCCGCCCCCCGCTCACAACGGTGCGCCAGCCGATGCTTCAGATCGGCGAGCGCGCCGCCGAAATGCTGATGTCCGTCATTGAGGGGGCGTCTTCCTCGTCCCGCCGCGAGATTCTGCCGACGGAACTTGTGGTCCGTCAGTCTACCGGCCCGCCCACGCTATAAAACCGGTATAAAATTCGCCTGAATTTGGGGTATACTCAACGTAAATCACGCAAAGCGTTTTGCATTCGCAAGCGCAGAAGGAGCCATTATGAACAGGTCACGCGGTTTCACTTTGATCGAATTGCTCGTCGTCATCGCAATTATCGCGATCTTGGCGGCCATTCTCTTCCCGGTCTTCGCCCAGGCCCGCGAGAAGGCCCGCGCCATCTCCTGCGCCTCCAACGAAAAACAAATAGGGTTAGGACTGCTCCAGTACAGCCAGGACAACGACGAGCAACTTGCCCCGGCTTGGTTTGGCTTTCCAACCTACAACTTTCCCGGTAACGCCCGCTGGATGGATGTAATCCAGCCCTATGTGAAAAGTACCCAAATCTTCACCGATCCCGACAGCACCACCAAGTATGTTCCTGTTCCCGCAGGCGGCAAAGTAACTGATACAGATCCTGCTAACAGCCCTGCAACATACGAAAGTGAGAACGGTGGGTATGGCATGAATGCAGCCTACTTCAACTCAACGACCGGCCATCCGCCGACGCCGATCCCCGACATCTCAACGAACAATAAGCGCTCCCTGGCAGACCTTGCAGACGCGGCTGGAACGGTTTGGATCGTTGACTTCCAGAACGGGTCTGACTCCTTTCAATGTGCCTGGGCGGCTGGCGTAAATCTCCCCATCATTACGACTGCTACGCCGCGCACACTTGGCGTGAATGGCTACCTCCGCGAGCTTCACCAGGGCCGCACCAACGTTCTATTCACTGATGGACACGTCAAGGCTTGTACACTGGATTACTTGACTCAGACGGTCAAGACTGGCGCTAACGCAGGTACCTACTGCCACTGGTCCGTCGAGGACGATTGTAACTAAATATCCATTAGGGGGTGATAGCGCCCAACCTGATCAGCGCCCTTCGGATGAAAGAGAAAACTTATCCATCGTCCGAAGGGCGCTTCTTTCTGTCAGTTCGTTATGGAAGAGGGCATGACAAGTCATGCCCCTACAAACAGGCGTTGTCATCATGTAGGGGCTTGGCTTGCCAAGCCCGACAATTATCAAGCCCAGTGACTGACGCAGTAGGTCTGTAGGTCTCAGGAAATAGCACCGACACTATGAAACTTCACGCTTGGCTTTTTGTCGTAGCCCTGGTACTGCCGATTGCTGCCTTGTCTGGCGGCGGGCAGGCGCGGGCGCAGGCGGCGCACCCGGTCGCGGAATGGAACTTTGACGAGGGGACCGGAACTGCCGTCGGGGACGCTTCGGGTAATGGCCTCGCCGGAACCCTGCGCGGCGGCGCGGGCTGGACGACCGGCCTGGTCGGCACGCACGCGCTCACACTCTCCGGCGCTCCCGGCGGCGCGGTGGAAATATCCAAGCCCGCCGTGGACACGACGAAAAGCTACACCGTCATGGCATGGGTCAAATTGGGCAGCCTGAGCGGGTATCAAACGCTCGTCAGCATTGACGGCGACCAGGTCAGCGGCTTCTATCTCCAACTGCGCGGCGAGACCGGCGGGTTCGGCCTGACCGTGCTGCCCACCGACGCCCCCGGCGATGCCGCCGTCGCCAACGCCGCAGACCCGGCGGAGAGGGATGTCTGGTACCACGTCGCGGGCGTCAATGATGCCGCCGCGCACACGCTGACGCTCTACGTCAACGGCGTCCTGCAGGAGACCGTGCCGTTCACGACGCCCTGGCGCGCGACCGGCCCCACCGCCATCGGGCGCGGCAAGTACGCCGGGAACCCCGCCGACTGGACCAACGGAACGATTGACGACGTGCGGTTCTATCAAGCGGCCCTGTCGGCGGCGGACATCAAGGCCATCGCGCAGGCCAACCTGCCGCCGGGAGCGGCCACGCCCGGCGTCCCCGTCCCGGCGACGCTGACCATCAATGCCGCCCAGCCCGGCCCGCGCCTCAACCCGCTGTTCTACGGCCTGATGACCGAGGAGATCAACCACTCCTATGACGGCGGCCTGTACGCCGAACTCATCCAGAACCGCGCCTTCAAGGACGACCCCAACGCGCCCGCCCACTGGGCGCTGGTGCAGGACGACGGCGCGGCAGGCGCAATCGCGCTGGACCCGGCGCAGCCCCTGAACACTGCCCTGAACGTCAGCCTGAAACTCGACGCGAGCGGTGCGGTGAAGGGCAAGCGTGTCGGCGTCGCCAATGACGGCTACTGGGGCATCCCCATCAAGCCAGGCACGACGTACCACGCCTCGTTTTATGCCAAAGCCGCCCCCGGCTTCACCGGCCCGCTGACCGTAGACATCGAGAGCGCCGACGGCGCAGTGGTCTACGCCCGCGCGAGCGTTTCCAAGCTCACCTCCGACTGGCGTCAATACGCCGTCACGCTCACCACGGGCAAAGTCGCGGCGACGGCGGCGACCCGCTTCGTGATCGCCACCGAGCATCCGGGGACGGCCTGGCTGGATTTGGTGTCGCTGTTCCCGCCGACCTACCACAACACGCCCAACGGCAACCGCATAGATCTGATGCAGAAGCAGGCCGCCCTCGACCCGGCCTTTCTGCGGATGCCCGGCGGCAACTATCTCGAAGGCGACACCGTCGCCACGCGCTTCGACTGGAAGAAGACCGTCGGGCCGCTCGCGCAGCGTCCCGGCCACCTCGGCCCCTGGGACTACCGATCCACCGACGGCATGGGCCTGATGGAGTTCCTGCGCTGGTGTGAAGACCTGCACATGGAGCCGCTGCTGGCCGTGTATGCCGGTTATTCGCTGAACCATTACAAGAACCCGAACCCGGAGCGCGCTGCGCCCGGCCCGGCCCTTCAGCCCTACGTGCAGGACGCGCTGGACGAGATCGAGTACCTGACCGGCGGCGCGAACACGACATGGGGCGCAGAGCGTATCAAAGACGGCCACCCGGCCCCGTTCCCGCTGCATTATGTGGAGATCGGCAACGAGGACTGGTTCGACCAGTCCGGCAGCTACGACGGACGCTACGCGCAGTTCTACGACGCCATCAAAGCGAAGTACCCCACGCTCCAACTGATTGCGACGGCGGGCGTCAAGTCCCGGACGCCGGATTTGATTGACGAACACTACTACAAGTCGCCCCGACAGTTCGAGGACGACATACACCACTACGACAGTTACAAGCGCACCGGGCCGAAGATATTTGTCGGCGAGTGGGCGTCGCAGCTCGGCTCGTACAGCGCCAAAGGCGGGGCGTCTACGCCCGAACTGGATCAAGCCCTGGGCGACGCGGCCTGGATGACCGGCATGGAGCGTAACGCCGATGTGGTCGCGCTGGAGTCCTATGCCCCGATGCTGGTCAACGTCAACCCCGGCGGGCGTCAGTGGAAGACCAATCTCATCGGCTACGACGCGCTGACCTCCTACGGCTCGCCGTCGTACTACGTGCAAGTCTTATTCGACCGGGATCACGGCGACGCCGTGCTGCCGACGACGCTGACCGGGCCGCCGCGCCTGGCTGAGAGCGTCACCCGCGACAGCAAAACGGGGATCGTGTATGTGAAACTGGTCAATCCTGCCGCCATGCCGCAGCCCGTCCATGTCGCGCTGACGGGCGTCGGCACGGTCGCGCCGACCGGGACGGCGACCACGATTTCCGGCACGAGCCTCCATGACACGAACTCGATCACCGACCCGACTCATGTTAGACCGGTGACGACGGGAGTGAAGGGCCTAGGCGCGGCGTTCGACTACGCGCTCCCGCCGTACTCCGTCACCGTCCTGCAATTGCAGACAAAGTGAAGCCGTATGAGCCGAAAACGAAAAGACATCGTCGGCCTGCTGTCCGTCACGACGCTCGGACTCCTTTCCGGCGTTCATCCGCCGGGCTTGGCCGCAGACCCGCCCGCCGCCTCTCCCCTGGCGGCACAGATGCCCGGCAACGCGACTGACCCCCGGCTAACGACTCTGCCCCGCGTCCACGACCCGTTCCTGGCGAAAGACGGGGACACGTACTATGTCTTCTCCACCGGCCCCGGCATCATCATTTACACGTCCAAAGACCGCCTGACCTGGCAGCGGCAGGGGCGCGTGTTTGACCGACCCGCCGACTGGACGGCGGCGGCTGTCCCCGGCTTCACGGGCTACTACTGGGCGCCGTCCGTCTCGTTCTTTGGCGGCCTGTGGCATCTGTACTATGCCGTCTCCACCTTCGGCAAGAACCGCTCGGCCATCGGCCTCGCGACCAGCCCGACGCTGGACCCGACGCGCCCAAACTTTCATTGGCGCGACGAAGGCCTGGTCGTGGCATCCCACCACGGCGACGACTGGAACGCGATTGACCCCGACGTTGTCATGGACGCCCACGGCCGGCCCTGGCTGACCTGCGGCAGCTTCTGGAGCGGCATCAAACTCCTGCGCCTGCAAGCGCTCACCGGCAAGCCGCTCGATTCCGCCGCGCCGCTCCTTTCCATCGCCGCCCGCCCCCACACGCCGGAGATCGAAGGGGCCGTCGAAGCCCCGTTTCTCCTGCGTCACGCCGGGTTTTATTATCTGTTCGTCTCGTTCGACTTCTGCTGCCGGGGCGCGGACAGCACGTACAACATCCGCGTGGGCCGCGCCGCAGAGATCACCGGTCCCTACCTTGACCGCGACGGCAAGCCGATGCTGGACGGCGGCGGCACGCTCTTGTTGTCCGGCGCCGGTCGCTGGCGCGGCCCCGGCCACAACTCCGTCTTCCAGGAACACGGCGCGGATTGGCTCGTCTTCCACGCCTACGACGCCGAAGACCGGGGCGCGTCCAAACTGCGGATCGAGAAACTCACCTGGGACGCCGCCGGCTGGCCCACTGCGTCACTCGGTACGAAGGACTGACGCCGGGCCGACGCCTTTCGCGCCGAGACCGCGCAGGCGTCCGGGGCTGTCGCCGGTGGCGGCTTTGACATGACGACTGAGGTGGCTGGCCGAATGGTAGCCGCACATCTCCGCGACCCGTTCCAGCGGGTAGGCGGAATGGTGCAGCAGGGCCAGCGCGTGGCGCAGTCGCACCGTCTGCAGCGCCTCCATCGGCGTCTGCCCGCGCAGCTGGGCGAAATAGGCGTGCAGGGACGACTTGCTGACGCCCACCCGCTGCGCGATCTCTCCGACCGTGAGTGCCTCCTGATAGCCCGCCTCCAAAATCTGCTCCGCCGCCGCGACGGCGCATTCCGTCGCTGTCCGATCAGCCTCCCCGGACGCCCGGCGCAGCGCCACCTCCAGCTGCTCCGTAAGCAGGGCCAGCATCCGGTCGCGCTCCGCGCCCTGGCCGCGCCACTCCTCGACGACCGCCCGGCACAGCCGTTCCAGGCTCTGCTGACCGTCGTCGTAACAGAGGCGCGGCCACGCCGTCTGTCTCGGCGCGTCAATCCACAAGTAATAGGTGGTGTACGCGGTGGTCGCGAAATCGGCGTGCGGCACATCGGGCGGGTGCAGGATGATCATGCCGGGGTGTAGTTGATAATTCTCCTCGCCCTGCTGACAAGTAATGTGACCGGCGCGAAGATACATCAGTTCCCAGTATTTGTCCCGGTGGACCGGGTAGTGTTCCCCGGTCTTGGCCGTGTGGATGCCCACATATTGAATCGTATTTGGAGTCTGGTGCAATTTTGTTCTCTCTGCGTGCATTGCTAATTTTACCACAGTCACGTATAATCTGAGGAACAGTATCGATCTCAAGCAGTCACACTGCTTGTCAGGAAGGAAAGTATGATGCAGTTGATCAAACGTTCCCGCACTTACGGCTTCACGCTGATCGAACTACTAGTTGTCATCGCAATTATCGCGATCCTCGCGGCTATTCTGTTCCCGGTCTTTGCCCAGGCCCGCGAGAAGGCCCGCCAGATCTCCTGCGCCTCCAACGAGAAGCAGATCGGCCTGGGCTTCCTGCAGTATGTCCAGGACAACGACGAGTCCTTCCCGTGCGAAAAGGACACCGGCGCGGCCTATGGCTCGCCGACCTACAACACCCCCAGCGGCGTGCCGGCGACGTGGGACGTCCAGATCTCGCCGTACCTCAAGAGCGAAGCGCTGCTGAAATGCCCGGACGACCCCGACACGCCTATCGTCACCCTGCCCGGACTGGGCGGCAACGTCGAGCGCTCCTACACAGTCTTCACGCAGCTGCTGGACTTCAATCGCACCAGCACCGGGGCCAGACTGGCGCAGATCAGCCTGCCCGCTGGAACGGCGCTGTCCAGCGAGCGTGCCTGGTGCAACTTCAGCAACCGGACCGACTACACCACGTGGAACTACTGTTCGGATGCCGAAGACATGGACCAGATCGGATTCGGCAACGGCTGGCCGCACTTCAACCACATCGCTAATTTCCTGTTCTCCGACGGACACGTCAAGGCCATCATCTGGGACCAGTCCCGGACAACCGGCGCCGGGCGGGTGTTCCCCGGCCCCCAATCGTTCCCCGGCTACACCTACAGCAACGTGAACGGCGGACACAGCGCTTCCTACGGCGGCACCGCCGTCCCCTTGACCGGCGCCGGCGATCCGTTGCCCCAGTAGAGACGTTGGTTTATCTTCGGCCCTCCCCAATTTCAGAGGGGCCTTTTTCATCTGCAACGGTACGTTAACCATATGAAGACTTTCGCATTCCCCGGAGCGCTTCTGCTCCTGTCGCTTGTTTCCATGCCTGCCCATGCGGACGAAACCGTTCGGCTCTCGTCACTGGATTTGAGCAAAGCGACGCAGGGGTGGGAGACGCCGGCGGCGGACGCGGACAAGTCAGTGGACGGACACGCGCTCACGCTGAACGGCCAGGCGTTCGCGCACGGGTTTGGGACCCACGCGCCGGGCTTGCTGGTGGTCCGGCTGGCGGGCGGGACGACGCGCTTCACGGCAACGGTCGGCATTGACGACGAAGTGGGCGGCGGCAAGGGCAGCGCGGAATTTGAAGTCCTGGGCGACGGGAACAAAGTCCTGTGGCGCAGCGGGGTTCTGCATCAGGGACAAGCGCCGAAAGCCGTGGACGTGGATCTGACGGGCGTTCAGCAGGTGACGCTGAAAGTCACCGACGGCGGCGACGGCTTCGAGTACGACCACGCGGACTGGGCCGACGCGCAGTTCACCGTGGTCGGCGCGAGGCCGCAGGCCGTGGCCGTGCCGCCGGAGCCCGCCCCCGTGATTGCTATAATGCCCGCGCCCGCCGCGCCGCAGATCCATCCGCCGTCGGTCGTGGGCGTCTTCCCCGGGACGCCGCTGCTGTGGACCGTCCCGGTCACGGGCGCTCGCCCCTTGACGTTTTTGGCGAAAGGACTGCCTAAAGGTCTGATGATAAACGCGCGGACGGGGACGCTGACAGGGGCGCTCGTCCGCGCCGGGGATTACGCCGTGCAGGTGCGGGTTAAAAACGTAGCGGGCGTGGACAGTCGCACGGTCCACATCG
>CAZZVX010000012.1:0-26069 GCA_964657535.1 Armatimonadota bacterium
GCAGGGCGGCGGACGCTTCGGCGGCGGCGGACTCCAGCAGGGCGGCATCGGCGGGCAGAACGGCCAGAATCAGGGCCAGTTGCCGGAAGGCGTTGATCGTATCTATGCGCTCGAAGGCGACAACTCGCTCTTCATCCAGGCGACCCCGGACGGTTTTCAGCGCGTCCGCGACATCGTCAAGAACCTCGACATTGCCCCGCGACAGGTACAGATCAAGGTCGAATTCGTGACGGCGAGTGTCAGCGATGTGGACTCTTTCGGTATCAACTTCAGCCTCATCCCGTATCCGGGCGTCACCATCAGCAACAACCAAGGCACCTTGGCTTCTGGTGGGACACCCCAGACCTATGTTCAGGTGGCCTCAGGCAACATTGTTGCGGAGCTGTATTCTACTCTCACTCAGGGGCGTGGTAAAACCGTACAATCGCCTTTAATCACGACGACGAACAATGTTGAGGCGCAAATCTCCGTTGACACCCAAATTCCATACGTCACGACCACTAACGTCGTCAATGGTACTTCTACCGTCTCAAACACGCAGCAGGCATTCGTTGACGTCCAGACGGGACTAGATGTGACTCCCCGCATCAACAGCGATGATACTATCACGCTTCGTCTGAGTCCGCAGATCTCCGACCAGAGCGGACAGCCAGCGGTCGCTGGTGAGGCACCACCAATCACACGGGAGAGACTGCAAACCTTACGCACTGTCCGAAGTGGTGAGACAATGGTGCTGGGCGGACTTGTCCGTAAAGCCGATACGACGGAAATCAGTTACATTCCTTTTCTTAGTAAACTGCCGATTATCGGTAGCCTGTTCCGTAGCCACGTCAAGAACGTCAATGACTCGGAACTGCTCATCTTCGTCACGCCGACAATCATCGCCGACGATGCCGAGAGTGAAGGGACCAGCGCCGGGACGAATGTCAGCGTTGCGCCGTAGCCGCTCCCTTCGGAGAAAAGACTTCTTGCATAAAGGCATGACACGAAGAAGGGCATGACAAGTCATGCCCCTACCAGTATGGCCGATGGCGTGTAGGGGGTTGGCGTGCCAAGCCCAATCCATACCAAACCCAACGGCTTATGCAAAAGGTCTCAAGAATTTTCACAGCCCCCGTCCTCAAAGACAGGGGCTGTTTTGCTAAATCAGCCATAATTAGGTATAATCATAAGCGAGTAACCAGGGAACCGTTCCCTTACGCCGCAGGAGAACGTCTTCGTGTTTCGTTTTTTGACCGCCGGTGAGTCGCACGGCCCGGCACTGACCGCCGTCATCGAGGGCGTGCCGGCGGGGCTGACCGTGACCGCCGAGCCGATCAACGTTCAGCTCAAGCGCCGCCAAGGCGGCTACGGGCGCGGCGCCCGACAGAAGATCGAGTCCGACACGGCGGAGATACTGTCCGGCATCCGCTTCGGCAAAACGATGGGCAGCCCGGTCACGCTGGTCGTCCGCAACCGCGACTGGGCCAACTGGACCGTCAAGATGTCCATTGAGCCGCTCCCCGAAGGCGTGACGGCCCCGGCGGAGATCACCGTGCCGCGCCCCGGCCATGCCGACTTCACCGGCATGATGAAGTACGACCACGACGACCTGCGCAACACGCTGGAGCGCTCGTCCGCCCGCAACACCGCCACGCTGGTGGCCGTCGGGGCCGTCGCCCGCCTGCTGCTGGCCGAGTTCGGCGTGTCCGTCGCCTCGCACGTCGTCAACATCGGCGGCATCAAAGTCAATGCCGACAACATAGATTTACGTCAGGTGGGGACGCTGGCCGAAGACAGTCCCGTCCGGGTCGCCGACAAAGACGCCGAGGCGAAGATCATCGCCGCCATTGACGACGCCAAGTATCGCGGCGACACGCTGGGAGGCACCTTCGAGATCGTCGCGCTGGGCGTCCCCGTCGGGCTTGGCTCCTATTCCCAGTGGGACACGCGCATTGACGGCAAGCTCGCCCAGGCGCTGATGAGCATTCAGGCGATCAAAGGGGTCGAGGTCGGCATCGGGTTCGGCGCCGCCGACATCCCCGGCTCGCAGGTCCACGACGCTTTCTTCTACGACGGCGGCGAGGACTCGCGTTTCCGGCGCGGCTCCAACAATGCCGGCGGCACCGAAGGCGGCATCACCAACGGTGAACCTTTGGTCGTGCGCGCCGTCATGAAGCCGATTGCGACGCTGATGAAGCAGCTCCCGTCGGTCAACCTGCAGACCAAAGAGGGCGTCCCCGCCTTCGCCGAGCGGTCCGATGTCTGCGCCGTCCCCGCCGCCGCCGTCGTCGGGGAGGCCATGGTCGCCATCGTGCTCGCCCAGGAGATGTGCGCCAAGTTCGGCGGCGACAGTCTCTCCGAGATGCGCGCCAACTATGATGCCTACACGCGGCGGCTCCACGACCGCGCCGCCGCTGTTTGACGAAGTTTTTCAGTGTTCGGGGGGACTCGCCCAATCCTTCCGACGTCCTCGCGCCGCGCAGTCAGTTCCGCCGCGGCAGGGTCATTGGCGGGCCTTTCCAGATGTCGTCCTTCCCGTCCGGGAAGGAAAGTGAGGATTCGCACGATGAACATCGTCTTGATCGGATTCATGGGGACAGGGAAAAGCGCGGTCGGACATGCCCTGGCTGAACGCCTTCACGCCCGCTATTTTGATACGGACGCCGAGATTGAAAAAGAGACCGGCAAGCACGTCGCCGACATCTTCGCTCAGGACGGAGAACTCGCGTTTCGGCAGCGTGAAACGGCCGTCTTGATGCGTCTGACGCGCGAGAAAGGGCCGGTCGTCGTTGCGACGGGAGGCGGGACGCCGCTCCGGCAGGAAAACATCCGGCTGCTGAAAATGATCGGCCCCCTCGTCTGGCTGACCGCGCCGCCTGAAGCCATTCTGGGCCGGGTGCGTAAGAATCTCGGTCGTCGCCCGATGCTCGCCAGCCACTCCAACGACCCGCTGCCGCGTATCAAAAACCTGCTCATTGAGCGTAATCCCGTCTACCGGGCCGTCAAAGACTACGAATTTGATACCTCCAACTGGGACACGTCCGAGCAGGTC
The DNA here is from genome assembly GCA_964657535.1 of Armatimonadota bacterium. GTDB lineage: Bacteria > Armatimonadota > Armatimonadia > Armatimonadales > Capsulimonadaceae > CAZZVX01. Next base: position 3,035 of record CAZZVX010000012.1, read on the forward strand.
GCCGACTGCATCCTGTCCATCCTCGGTCCATCGAAAGAACCATGCCAACCACCGCACCCATCCAAGGCGGCCAGCCTGCTGAACTCAAAAGTCACGTTAAACGGCCTCATGAAAGAGTGAGCGCGCCCCCGCCGGGCGAGCGCCTCGTCCGACTGGACCTGGGGCCGCGCTCTTACGACATCGTCGTGGCGCGCGGCCTGCTCCGGCGTCTGGGGACGGAAGCCGCCGCGCGCATCGGCGGGGCGGACGGCAGGACCGCCGTCGTGCTTTCCAACCCCAAAGTCGAGCTGTATCACGGCGACGCCGTTTACAAAAGCCTCACCGAAGCCGGCTTCCGCGTTCAGCCGCTGGTGCTGATGGCGGGGGAGCGGTACAAGACGCTGCAGACCGTCCGCCGCGTTTATCAGAGGCTGCACGCCGAGGCGGCGGACCGCCGGACGGTCATCGTCGCGCTCGGCGGCGGCGTGATCGGCGACGTGGCCGGCTTCGCCGCCGCCACCTACAACCGTGGGCTGGACTTCATTCAGGTCCCCACGACACTGCTCGCCCAGGTGGACAGCAGCGTCGGCGGCAAAGTCGGCGTGAACTTCGACCACGGCAAGAACCTCGTCGGCGCGTTCTACCAGCCCCGCTTCGTCGCGGTTGACCCGGACAGCCTCCGCTCCCTTCCTTTGCGCGAGCGCCGCTCCGGGCTTGCCGAGATGATCAAGTATGGTATAATCTCCGACAAGCCGTTCTTCGAGACGCTCGCCGGGGAAGGGGAGAGACTTCTTCGGCTGACCTCGGACAAACTGGAATACGCCGTCGCCCGCTCGTGCGAGATCAAAGCGCACGTGGTCGAACAGGACGAGCGCGACCAGGGCCTGCGGGCGATCCTGAACTTCGGCCACACGGTCGGCCATGCGCTGGAAGCGATCACCCACTACCGGGTCTACCGCCACGGCGAGGCCATCGCGCTGGGCATGGTCTCCGCCGCGCTGATCGGCGAGGAGATCGGCCTGACGGACCCCGACGACACGGCCACGCTGATCGCGGTCTTCCGGTCCTTCGGCTTCTCCGTCCGCCTAGACCCGGCGCTCGCGCCCGGCGGCCTGCTGCGGCTGATGGCCTGGGACAAGAAGGCCGTCGGCGGCACGGCCCGGTTCGTCCTGTTGGAGCAGATCGGGCGCGTCACTCCCGGCCATGAAGTCCCCGCCGAGGCCGTTCTGCGCGCCCTGGAACGCCAGCAGGCCCTCGCCGATGACTGAGAACGACACGACGCCCCGCTGGGCGGACGCCCTGCTGACCGTCTGGGTCGTCCTGGTCGGCGTCCTCTATTTCGGCGGCTATTTCGTCCCCGCGATTGGGGCATTCACCGGCGACGGGGCGGCGTTCTATGCCGTCCTGGTGCTGGGAGCGGCTTTGCTTATCGCCCGCCGTTATCTGCGCCGCCCGCAGTGAAGTCCGGGACCGACCGGGCCGCGTTCACGGAGAATACGCTACTTGCCCACGGAAGTCATCAACACCCGCTACGAAGTCATCGAGACGGAACCGCGCTCTGACGGCTCGCCATTCGTCATCTCCAAAGCCCGCGATGTCGTGGAAGGCCGCGTCGTCGCCCTCCAGGTACTGCCCGCCGACAGTCTGGCCGATAACGCCGCCCTCCGCGCTGCGGTGGGTGAGGCGATGCGCCTCGACCATCCGAACATCACCCGTGTCTACGATCAGGGCGTGGCGGCGGCGACGGGCGACTTGTATATCGCGTCCGAATACGTGCGCGGCATCACGCTCCAGGAGCGCATCCGGCGCGTCGCCCCCTTCTCGCTCACCGTCGCCGCCGATATCGCCGTCGCCGTCGCCGAGGCGCTGGACTGCGCCCACCGCGCCGGCGTGATGCACGGCGACCTGCGCCCCCAGGACGTCCTGCTCAGTCCCGAAGGCCAGATCAAAGTCGCCAACTTCGCCTACGCGCGTATCGTCGCGGGCGTACTGCCGGGCGATACGCCGACCGTCAGCGACGACATATTTTCTCTGGGCGCGATCTTGTACGAGATGCTGACCGGGTCCGTCCCGCCGGACGCCGACGGAAAAAAGCCGCCCTCGCCCCGCCTGGCGAACCCCGGCGTCCCCCCGGCGCTGGACGGCATCGTTCAGAAGGCTCTGCACCCCGACCTCCTGATCCGCTACCGCAGCGCCACGTCGCTTCTGCTGGACTTGCAGGCCGTCCGGGACGCTCTGCGCACGGGGCGCTCGCTCACCTGGTCCCCGCTCACCGACAAGCGGACCCCGCGCCCGGCGGCTGACGAGACCACCATCATGCCAAGCGAGACCGAAACGGAGGCCGTCGCGGCAGGTCCACGCGGGGGGCGCGGGGCGCACGCCGCCACGCCGCTGGCCGAAGCCGCCGACGATCTTCAGGGGGAACGCGCCATGCCCGCCGTGCGTGAGCGCGGGAACCCGCTGGGAAAGATTCTGGCCGCATTATTCGTTCTCGCCATTCTCGGCGTCATCGGCCTGGTGTATTACGGCAGTCAGTTTTTAGCCATCCCCAACGACATCCAGGTTCCCAACCTCGTCGGAAAAACCATGGACGAGGCGAAACAGATTGCCGCCCAGCAGCATTTCACGCTCGTGGAAGGCGGCTCCGACTACAGCGCCAAGTGGCCCGAAGATCAAATTTATCAGCAGGACCCGCTGCCGGGCCGGACCATCAAAGCGGAGAAAGACGTGAGCGTCTTCCGCAGCCTGGGACCGCGTCTGCTCCAGGTGCCGAAACTGGTCGGCGAGACCAAAGACCGCGCCCTGAGCGATCTTCAGGAGACCGGCTTGCCCGAAGGCACGATCACCGAGGACTACAGCGAGAACGTTCAGCGCGGCGTCGTCCTCAGCCAGTCGCCCGACCCGTCTTCGATGGTCGCGCGGAACACCGCCGTCAATTTCGTGCTGTCCAAAGGCCGTCAGCCGCCCGACCCGCCGACCGGCATCGAGGCGACCGCCTCGGCCCCGGACACGGTGGACGTGCGCTGGGACGCCACGCCGCGCGCCGACTCGTACACCATCTACCGCTCCCTGAACGGCAACACGACGGCCGTCTCGAAGGGGCAGCCGGACACGAGTTTCACCGATCACGGCCTCAAACCGGACACGTCGTATTCGTACACGGTGGACGCCGTCAACTCGGCGGGCGCGTCTGGGGCGAGTGACCCGGCGCTCGTGACCACGCCCGTCAAGCCGACCGCCTCGCCCGTTCTGCCTTCGGACACGCAGGTCGTCCCGCCGCCGGACGACGGCAGCGGCTCCGGCACGTTGCCGGGCGACACGACCACGAATACCGGCCCGCCGCCCGCCGCCCGGATGCGCCAGTTCACCATCAACTTCCGGGTGCCGCGCCATCCGCGCGGGTCGCGCCATGTCCAGATCGAAGTGCAGGACGTGACGGGGACGAACCTCGTCTACGACGAGACGTATCAGGCCGGCGACACCATCAACGCGCCCGTGCAGGGTTTCGGCAACAAAATCACGCTGCGCATCTTTATTGATGGCAGTCTGGTCAAACAGCAGACAATGTAGGGAACTATGGCAATCAAGATCGCCCCGTCGATTCTGTCCGCCGATTTCGGCGCGTTCGCCGAGGCCACGCGCGAACTGGCCGAAGCCGGCGCGGACTACATCCACATTGACGTCATGGACGGCCATTTCGTCCCCAACATCACGTTCGGCCCGCCGCTCGTCCTCGCCCTGCGTCCGGTGACGACTGTCCCGTTCGACACGCATTTGATGATCGAGCGCCCGGAGCAGTTCGTCGCCGAGTTCGCCAAGAACGGCAGCAACATCGTCTCGATCCACCCGGAAACGACGTTCCACCTGCACCGGGTCCTGCACCAGATAAAAGACGCCGGCGCTCGGCCCGGTGTCGTTCTCAACCCCGCCACGCCGCTCACTGCCATCGAGTGGGTCCTGGCCGACATCGAGCGCGTGCTGGTGATGACCGTCAACCCCGGCTTTGGCGGCCAGGCCTTCATCCCCGAAATGCTGTCCAAGATCGCCGATCTGGCCCAGATGCGCGCTGCCCACGGCCTGCGGTTCGAGATCGGCGTGGACGGCGGCATCAACCCCGACACGGCCCCGCTGGTCGTCAAAGCCGGGGCCGACGTACTCATCGCCGGTAGCGCCGTCTTCCACCACCCGGACGGCCTCGCCGACGCCATCGCCGAGATCCGTCGCGCGGCGGAAGGCGCATTGCCGGGCCGCAAGCCATGATCCTGCGCGCGGTCCTGCTCCTGGCTCTGGCTTCCGTCCTCGCCTTCGGCCTCTGGGAGACGCGCCGCTGGCGGACGCCGCCCCTGCGCGACCTGATTTCCTCCCGCCAGCGCCGCCTGCGTTTGTCGGGACTGGTCTTCCTTTTCCTGACCCTCGCCCTCTGGCTCGGCGGCACCTTTCTTCCCATTCCGCGTGGTCACGCCAGGACGCCCGCCGCCCGCGAGGCCGCGTTGCGCTTTATCGGCTACTGGACCCTGACCGTCCTTTGCGCCCTGCCCCTCGTCCCGCTCGCCCTGCTCGATTCCCGCGAAAACCTGCGCCGCTTTCAGAAGGAGCGTGAGACACTGACCCAGGAACGCTCCACGCTGGTACAGGAATACATTATGCGTGACTCAAATTCTGAGACTGACCCGCCCAAACCCGCCGCCTGAACCTTCGTCCTGGAAAGGAACATCCCATGCCCCTTTCCCCAGCACATGAGCGACGGCGCCTTCGTGCCGAATGAGGCGCACAAAAGCCGCCGATGATCTGCTCCAAGAACTTCTCCGCTGGACCGAAACCTTGAAGCCGCTCCGCGCGCAGCCGTAATCTATTCTGTGCGTCATCTTTGGTATAATCACGACAGCGCGATGAAAGAAGGGCGATTTATTTATGGCAATCACTTTGATGCCGGAGACGGAAACGCACCTATGCGAACAAGCGTCTCGCACAGGTGCGGAATTTGAGGCCGCGTTTGCCGCCCGTTTTGATCCTGCCGTCGTATGACCATAGAGCGTAATATAAATGGATACAAACTTGCCATTTGCTCTAGGCCGCATCACCGTGTCCGAATTTGCTCGCCGCTACAATGTTTCTGAAATCGAAGCGGCTGAAATACTAGCAATTGAAAGAGGCGAGATACGTGCCGGTGTTATTTATGACAAAGATGGCGTCCCCCTGCGGCGTCCACACGGCCCCCAAATGAACAGGCGTTGTCAAGCCGGGACCGCCTGCTTGCGGCGCTTTCTTCCGCCCCTTGTTTGAGCGATGAAGACGCCGACAAATCAACAGCGTTGTGAATGAGGCACGCGAAAAAGGGCAGATTTGAGCAGGGATGCCTCAGAAAGAGGAATAGCAATGACAGTGACACTGGAACTCCCGGCTGTGACGGACGCGGAAAGCGATGAGCAGCGCGAGAAGCGAATTTGGGCTGCGGTGGCTTTGTATGATGCTCGCCTTGTTTCTCAGGGCGTAGCGGCGGAACTCGCTGGGCTGACTCGCACCGCCTTCATCGATGCCCTCAGCCGTGCGGGTGTTTCTGTCTTGCAATATACGGCGGAAGAAGCGATTGCAGAAGCGCGGCGCAAGTGAGACTGCTCACAGAGGTCTGGATCGCGGACAGTTCGCCGCTGATTTTGCTGGCGAAGGTCGGGCTGCCGCCGCTCGTTCCGCAGATGACCTGCAAATTGGTTGTTCCGCAAAATGTAATGGATGAGATCAACGACGCGCCGCCGGAGGATTCGGCCCGTCAAATGGTCCGTCACATGGAGCAGGCGGCCGGGTTGCAGGTTGGTAATGCCCAGGTTCTGCCGAATCTCGCCGCGCTGCGATTGGGAAGGCGAGACGAGTGTGTTGGCGGAGGTGGAGGCGCGTCTGGGCTACCGCATGGCAATCGTTGCTATCCTTGATGATCAGGAAGCGAGAAACGCAGCCGTAGCGCTCGGCTTTTCCGTTCTCGGTACCGCCGGCATCCTGATTCGTGCGAAAGATGACGGCTTGATCCCGGCCATCGTCCCATACCTGCATCAGATGAAGGCCGCCGGAATGTGGGCGAGTGACACTTTCTACCGCAAAGTCGCGTTCAGCGTCGGCGAGTCATGGCCGTAAACGCGGTGGGCCGTGCGTGTTGCAAGCGTCGGCATGGTATACTGTGTCCATGCAAGAGTTCGATGTTGCCGTGATCGGCGCGGGGTCGGCGGGGCCGAAGGCGGCGCGGACGGCGGCCAAACTTGGGGCCAAAGTCGTCATCTTTGAGGAAGCGCTGATCGGCGGCGAGTGCCTTTACACGGGCTGCGTTCCGTCCAAGTCCTTGATCCACTCAGCGACACTCTGGGACCGAATACGTCGCGCCCCGGAGTTTGGGCTGCCCCAATTTAGGGGAGACACGCCCGATTTCGGCGCAGTGATGGCCCATGCCCGGCGCACCGTGGAAGTCGTCGGGGCGGGCAGCGCCGTAGACAGTTTCGCCCGGCAGGGCATCGTGACTGTCTGTGAGCGGGCGCGCTTTGTGGACGCGCACACGGTCGAGACTCAAAAGACCCACACCCCGTACCGCGCGAAGCAGTTCATTCTTTGCACCGGCTCGCGCCCCAGCATTCCGCCCATTCCGGGACTGGAAGACGCCGGATACGACACCAACCAGACCGTTTTTGACTACACGGCCTTGCCGAAACGCCTGGTCGTGCTGGGCGGCGGCCCTATCGGCTGTGAACTCGGTCAGGTCTTCGCGCGCTTCGGCTCCCAGGTCACGCTGCTCCACAATGGCCCGCGCATTTTGGCCCGCGACGACCACGACGCCGCCCAGGTGCTGCACGAACAGCTGGAGCGCGACGGCATCCGCATCCTGACCGATGTTCGCGTGGACCGCGCGGTCCGGCGGGGCGACGAGAAAGTCTTGACGCTGGCCGGGACGGGCGAGGAGATCGTCTGCGACGCCATTCTTGTCTCCACGGGGCGTAAAAGCAATGTCGAAGGGCTGAACTTGGAAGCCGCAGGCGTCCACTGCGAACCCGGCGGGCGTCTCAAAACGAATGCCCATCTGCGCACCAGCGCGCCGCACGTCTGGGCCGCCGGTGACGTGACCGCCGAACTCAAATTCACGCACGTCGCCTCCTACGAAGGCGCGGTGGCCGCTTTGAATGCCGTCGCCGCCCTGCGCGGCGACGGACCTGCCTGCCCCGCCGATTACCGCGTCATCCCGCGCGTCACCTATACCGACCCGGAAGTCGCCGCCGTCGGCCTGACGCCCGCGCTGGCCCGCGTCAGCCACGGCGAAGACACGATTGAAGTCGCCCGCTTCCCGTTCGAGCATTTAGACAAAGCCATTATCGTCGGCGACACGCTAGGCTTCGTTCAGATCGTCTCGCTCAAAAGCGACGGGACGATTCTGGGAGGGCAGATTGTCGGGGCGCACGCCGGGAGCCTCATCAGCGAAGTCTGCCTGGCGATGCGCGCCCGCCTGCCCGTGTCCGAGATCGCGCTGACCATGCACGCCTACCCGACATTCCCGGAGGCCGTCGAGTCCGCCGCTTATCAAACGTCCCATGCGCCGCTCTCGCCCTGCATCCCGCGCGAAATGGGCGAAGCCGAGCCGTTATCTTAAGGAGAACCCACGCCCTATGGCCGCACGAGTCACACTGTATGGAAAGCCCAACAGCGCCGCCATCAAGCGCCTCAAGCGCGAGATGAGCGTTATGTACGTGGACTACGATCTGGCCGACCCCGCTCACGACGAGCGCGCCCGCCGCCGCCTGGCCGAGATGGTCGGCGAGGCCATGACCCTGCCCCTCGTGGAAGTCCAGCGCGCCGACGGCGACGGCAGCCTCTTCTTGACCAACCCCGACGAGCCGACCCTGCGCCAGTCGCTTTACTCGGAAAACATCCTCTCCGTCACCTCCTACTGGCTGTGACGAGTATGCGCCTGTTAAGGAGAAACCGCGATGACCACACTATCCGAGATTTCAAGCGTCAGCCCAATACCATCCCTTGATGTTGGCGCGTACCGTTTCCGCAATTTCGAGGAAGTGTCTCAATTTCTCGCGACAAACTCACATCTCGTAGAACTTCTGCGCAAAGCATATCCGCAGATAGTTCGCCTTTTCGGAGCGCAGGCGATAATCAATTTAGAAGTTGTGAGCGACCCGGAAGGCCGCGACTTGCCGGAACTCTTTGCTCTCATTCAATCGCCCGCATCTGCCGCGAGTGCGCTGGACAAGTTAAATCAATTCGATGAGGAATGGTGGCTTGTAGCGGCGGCTTCGGAAGACCGATTGCATTTTGATGTGGAGTATGTATAGTGGCGTTCGACTGGAGCGAATATCTCGCACTGGCGCGTACATTGCAGAACCAGCAAAACGAGGCCACACAGCGCAGCGCCATCAGCCGCGCCTACTACGCGGCATTCTGCTTGGCGCAGCGCAAGATAGGGCGCCAGGAAAATGACCCGGCGGAGGATCAGGATGCGGGCTCTCACGAGATCGTTTGGAAGTTTTTTCGCAGCAGTCACAGCGTTGCCGCTCGAAAACTTGGTGAAGACGGCTTTCGCCTGAAGCGTCTCCGTACACGCGCCGATTACAGTGACAATTTCACCGGACTGGCAGCCCACGCAACCGACAGTATCAGGCTTGCTGAAGCAATCATACGGCGGCTTGGAAACGTGTAACCGATGACCATGCCTGAAATCACCATGCCCGACCGCTTGCGGCCCTACATCGTGCTGGATAACGACTGCTGGACGCTCATCCTCAACGACAATCAGGCTACGCTGGGGCGTGTTTTCTGTTATCTCAAACGCGCGGAAACAGACGTGACCGCCCTCACGCCTGATGAGCGCGAGTCGCTCTGGGCTTTTCTAGCCGAAGCCAAGACCGCCTTGACGGCTCTCTTCGCGCCGGACCACTTCAACTTCATGTTCCTGATGAACATGGACGCGCACGTTCATATGCACTTGTACCCGCGCTACCGGTCGCCGCGCGAGTTCGCCGGGCAGACGTTCACCGACGATCACTTTGGCGGCCATTACGACCCCCAGCAGACCCGTGCCATTGACGACGCGGCCCGCGACGCCCTCCTCGCCGCTCTGCGCCGCGAATTGACCCAGCCGACCCGGCAGGAGGCTCCATGATCGCGTCCCTGCGCGGCCAACTGACTCGGATGGAGGCGACCTATGTTGTCCTGGATGTCGGCGGCGTCGGCTACAAAGTCTCCGTGCCGGTCAGCGTCCTGACGACGTTCACCGAAGGCGGCCCGGCCTTCCTGCACATCTACACCCATATTCGCGCCGAGGAGATTTCCCTGTTCGGCTTCGTCAGCCCCGACGACCAGCGCGTGTTTGAGTTGCTGCTCAGCGTCACCGGCATCGGCCCCAAGGTCGCCCTGTCCATTTTGTCCGCGATGGACTCGGAGTCGCTCGCCCGCGCCGTCGCCGCCGAAGACAGCAAAACCCTCGTCCGCATCCCCGGCCTGGGCCTGAAGACCGCCCAGCGCTTGATCTTGGAACTGCGCGACAAACTCGCCGTGCTGATGTTCGAGCGCAAAGTGGATCAGATTCAGGCCAAAAGCCAGAAGCCGCCCGCCGATGACCTGTTTGATGATGTCGTGGAAGGTCTCGTCAACCTCGGCTACAACCGCAACGACGCCCGCAAAGCCGCCGATAAAGCCGTTAAAGACAACCCTGCTCAAAAGAACATGGGCGAGCTCCTTAAAGCCGCCCTCAACATCCTGACTGGCGCAGACACTCGAAGGTGAACGATGCACTACCTTGCCCTGGGCGACTCCATCAGCATTGACGATTACACGGGCGTGCCAAACGGCGGCGCGGCCAGTCAGTTCGCCCGGCTTATCGGCGCGACCCATTTCCAGGACCTGACCCGTGACGGGCATACCACTGGTGACGTCGTCGAGTCCCTGATTGATGTCATAGAACCACCCGACGTGGTCACGCTCACCGCCGGCGGCAACGATTTCCTGCAAGGCGCGTTCGAGATCGTCCGCGACCCCGGCCGAGCGACCTGGGCGGGCTGCCTCCGCGACACTCTGGACAACTTGTGCCGCATCGCCGATCATCTGGACCTCTTCGAGTGTCCGGTCATCTTCAACACGATTTACGACCCGACCGACGGCGATGATGCGCTCCTCGCCCAATTCGGCGTTGGCCCAGTCGCTCGCATTGCCTTCAATGCGCTCAACGACGGCATCCGCATCCTCGCCCGTCAGCGCGGCTACCTCTTTTCCGACCTCCAAACCCTGTTTCATGGTCACGGTGCTGTTGCCCATGACACCTGGATTGTCGGTCAGATCGAGCCAAACCTCGCTGGGGCTACCGCCATCGCCGATCAGTGGCACCGCCTGTTTTCCGAATATTCTTATGACGATTCCTGGTAAAATTGGGCATTATGGCCCGTGAACACTACTCTCTGTGGCTCAGACTTGACCGATCTGGTATTGAGCCGGGGCCGCGCCTGCTTCGCGCCCGTCCGACAACAAACGAGCCAAAATTCGCCAAGACGAACTCCCCCACACCAACCTTGACAGCCCTAAAGTTATTGGCCTTTCTCCCATTGACGCACTGGCATTCTTGGAGGGCCGATGGGGAAAGGTGCCGAAGGCGGAGAGGGGGCCATCTCCGGGTATACTGACACTATGACCGAACGGATGATCTCTCCGCAGCCCGGAGACGAAGACAAAGACGAATACTCCCTGCGCCCCAAGCGCCTGCGCGAGTTCATCGGGCAGCCGAAGATCAAGGAGAACCTGAGCATCTTCCTGACGGCGGCCCAGCGGCGCGGCGAGGCGCTCGACCACGTCCTGCTGCACGGCCCGCCGGGACTGGGTAAGACGAGTCTGTCGCTGATCATCGCCAACGAAATGGGAGCGCCTCTGCGCGCCACTTCCGGCCCCGCCATCGAGCGCCCCGGCGATCTGGTCGCCATCCTGACCAATCTCGAAACCGGCAGCGTCCTGTTTGTAGACGAAATTCATCGTTTATCCCGGCCCGTCGAAGAGATTCTCTACTCCGCGATGGAAGATTACCAGGTGGACATCGTGATCGGGCAGGGGCCGTCCGCGCGCACGATCAAGCTAGATGTCAATCCCTTCACCCTGGTCGGCGCGACCACCCGCGCCGGGCTGCTCACGTCGCCCCTGCGCGACCGCTTCGGCATCCAGCACACGTTCGAGTTCTACACCCCCGATGACCTGGTCGAAATCATCACCCGGTCTGCGGCCATTCTCAACGTGGATATTGATCTGGGAGGCGCGCAGGAACTGGCCCGGCGCTCGCGCGGCACGCCGCGTATCGCCAACCGCCTGCTCAAGCGCGTCCGCGATTTCGCCCAGGTCCGCGCCGACGGCCACATCAGCCAGGAAGTCGCCTCCGCCGCGCTCGCCCTGCTCGAAGTGGACGACCGGGGCCTGGACGAGACCGACCGCCGCCTGCTGCGCACGATGATCGAAAAGTTCGGCGGCGGCCCCGTCGGTGTCGAGACTCTGGCCGCCGCCGTCTCCGAGGAGCGCGACACCATCGAGGACGTGTACGAGCCTTATTTGATGCAGCAAGGCTTCCTCATGCGCACCCCGCGAGGCCGCGTCGCCACCCGCCTCGCCTACGAGCATCTCGGCATCGTCCCCCCGAACACGCCCCCAAGTCAGGGAACACTTCTCTGAAGCCTTCGTGAAGCCGTAATAGCATCATAGTTATTGGCCTTTCTCCCAGTCTTCTGGGGGAAAGGTGCCGAAGGCGGATAGGGGGCTTCCAAGCCTTCCCCCGCTCTTGACAAAGACGCCCAAGTGTGTTATTCTAAACCCATAAACTTTGACACGCACGGCTCCGGCAAAAGCGACGAAGACCGAGGGTAAACGATTGTTCTGCACCGAATGCGGCACCCGAAATACGGCTGACAGTAAATACTGCAAAGAGTGCGGCGCGAAAGTCAACGACGGCTATCGCACCATGATGCTGTCCGTGGACGACATGGCCGCCGTGGACGACACGCACGACCAGGAGCGGCTCAAGAAGCTGCTGGATATGGCCTTCTGGCATAATCAGTCCGGCAACCTGGACGCCGCCGTACTCGCCGGCGAGGCTGCCCTGGCGATCCACCCCAACTGCACGACTGCCCACTCCTTGCTCGGCACGCTCTACGAAAAAAAGGGCGATGACGCCCGGGCCATCGAACACTTCGAAGATGTCGTCCGGCTGAATCCCGGCAGCGCGGCGGATGTCGCCAAACTGGATCAAGTCCGGCGCGGCGTCCGCATCAAAGCCGTCGAGCCGCCGCGCGTCTACCAGTGGCTGCCGCCCGTGCTGGTCGGCTTCAACTGGGAAAAGTCCAAAGACGCGCTCATGGCTCTGCGTCCCAAAAGCAGCTCTGCGTCCCAATTGTCGGGACGGCTGCCGAAACTCACGCCTCTGATGGCCTCCTGCGTGGTCGGGGCGCTCGTCCTCGCCGTCGGCCTGATGTTCCTGCGCCCGACACTGACCGCGAAAGCGACCGGCGCTCAGACGACCACCCGCACGCCGTCGGTGACGGCGGCTCCGGTGGCCGCCTCGGCTTACGGCGGCGCTTCGGCGAACCCTGCCGGGCAGAACAACGGTCTCCCCGCGCCGGTCGTCTTGAGGGGCGGGAACGGCGTCGCGGTGTCGCCGCCGCCTCTGACGGCCGTCAACCCGGACCCGTTTGGGGAAACGCTGCCGCCCAATGCGCGCACCGCGCCACTTTTTGAGACGCCGCGTGACGCACGTCCGGAGCGTGTGGCCGCGTTGCCCCGCAAAGGGCGCGGCCTCGCCCCCGCGCTGCCCGCACTTTCCCTGCGCGCCGTTCCATTGTCCGGCGGGAGTGACAGCGGCCTCGCGCCCGCGCCCGTCTCCCTGCCGGGGATGGCCTCCGTCGCCTCGGCCGGGGCGGTGCCGCAGCACACGGTCGTCGTCTCCAACCTCGGCGGCCCGCCGACGCCCCAGACGGCCTCGCTCAACACCTACGCAAATCCCAGCGGGCCGACAAACCCTCTGGCGTCGCACATCAAGATTACGATCAACAGCAGCCCGGCCTCCGAAAATGTCGCGATCAGCGATCACGACGTGACGGCCCGCTCTTCCGCCCAGAGCGCGAATACGGATGGGCAGAGCGGCGACGCCTTCCAGCAATCAGCGATCTCCTTGCAGCAGCAGGGCGATTTCCGCCACGCCCGCGCCGCGTATCAGAAGGCCATCCGCGCCTACAAAGCCCAGATCGCTTCCGGGCAGGACTCGGATGTCGCCGCGCAGGGCCTGGCCGCGTCCCAGACAGGACTCCAGATTTGCGAGCAAAGCCGTCAGTAATCTCCGTCACGGCCTGCCTTCTGGCGGCAGGGTGTCTTTCGGTGTGTGGACAGCCGCTCCTGGCCGCCCCCCTGCCGACGCTCGTTCTTTATCCCCGGACCGTCGGCGATCCTGACGACATCCGCGCCCTTGTAGACCTGCGCAAGAAACTTCGCGCCGACGGCCAGTTCGAAGTCCTGACTTACGATCCCGAAGCCGCCGCCGTCGTGCGCGCCGCCGACGAAGCCAACCACCCCGACTGGCTGACCGGCCCGATGACCGCCGATGCGGACCGTCTGGCGTTGTCGCGCTCCCTCGGCGCGGCGTTCTTCGTCGTCGTTTCCAGAGCCGACGGGCGCGGCAAGTCCGATGTCCGTTTGGAGGAGACGGCACCGGGCGCGCGTTTTTGGAGCGTGTACGGCAAGAAAACCGATGACGCCGCGCGGGCTGTCGAGCAGCAAGCGCAGGACGCGCTCGCGCACCCGGCCTCCGTTGCGCCCTCGACGCCTCCTGTCGCGTCTGTCCCGCTGCCGGCCCATCCCGCGCCGCCCCCCGTTGTGACGCCGCTCCCAAAACCTGCCCCGATCTTGCCTCCGGTTGTCCCGGTCGTCGCTGCGCCCGCGCCGACGGTCCCACGGCCCGTGCCGTTGCCGCCGGTCGTGACGATGCCGCCTGTCGAGGTCAAGCCGACGCCCCCGGGCGTGACGGTCACGCCGGCACCGCCGAAGCCCGCGCCCGTCGTCGCCGCGCCGCCGGTCGTGCTGGCCGCGCCGAATCCCGCGCCGCCCCCAGCAAAGACAGCGCCGCCGGCCGTGATCGTGGTTCCCGTGCCAAAGACGGAGGCGCCTCCCGTCCCGACTCTGGTTGCGCCGTCGTCTCTCCCGATTCCCGCCCCGACGACGGTGCCGAAGGCAAGTCTGCCGACAGCGCCCGCTGTCGTCCTGTCCCCGCCGTCCGCAGTCGCTCCGGTCGTGACCGCGCCCGTCTCCGTGCGGGCCGCGACGCCTCCCGTGGATGACTTGTCCGCCATTCAAGGGACACTCGATCAGGGCGATGCTGAACTCGCGCGGGGGAACTTCATTGGGGCCATTGCCTTCTACCGTGACGCCGTCAACGGCGCCCCGCTCAGCACGACGCCCCGCCTGAAACTCGCCGAAGCGTATCTCGAAGCCGACATGCGCGACAAAGCCCTGGACGAAGCCGAGCGCGCGCTCGGCGTCGCGCCCGACAGTAAACCGATCCAACAGTTCCTGATGCGCCTGGACGCCCAGACCGGAAGCGCGGACGGCGCCGTCGCCCGCTATTCGGCGCTGGTCGCGCAGAACTCCCAAGACCCCGAAGCTCACCTCGAACTCGGCGACGCCCTGTGGAACAACAACCAGGTCGCGCAAGCGGAGGACGAATACAAGACCGCGCAGAGCGACGCCGCGCCCGGCAGCCCGTCCCTACAGGCCGCCGCCGCGCACCTCGCCCGTCTGTACGCCGCCCAGTCGCGCTATACCGACTGTCTGCTGTCGCTCAAAGACGCCGGCGCGTCCGGCTACGCGCTCGCCCTGGAGATGGTGCAGAGCCGCGCCGATACATTGATGAGTACGCTGGACGTGTCGCGTGACGCCTTCACCGCCGGCAAAAGCACCCATGCCGACTTCTACAAAGTCGCCGGGGACGTGCGCACCCAGGCACAGGACCTCGCCGATTTCGTCGTCAGGGTCACGCCGCCGCCGGCGTTCAAGATTTCGCACCTGTACCGGGTGCAGGCCACCCATCTGCTGGCCCAGCAGGCGGCGGTACTGGTCACGTACATCGAGACGACGGACCCGGTCCAGGCGGACAAGGCGGACCAACTCGGCAAAGAAGCGCAGACGGCCATGCTCACCGCCCACGCCGCCGAAACGAAGCTCGGACTCTGGGACGGCAAACAATCGGAAGCGAAGAACTGAACACCTATGGGATTTCTAAGTTTTTGGCGTGCGGCTTCCGACCAGCCGGAATGGGGGAAGTCGCCCGCGCTCCAGCCGGGGGAACTGGTCCGGCTGCAAAGCGGCGGGGACGGTACGCTGGGGATGTACCAGGCGCGGGTGCGCGCCGTCGGGATGCGACGCATCCTTATGGACACTGACGAAGCCTCGGCCATCCCGCGCGGGCCGCTGACGCTGTTTTACGCACGCGGGGACGCGCTCTACCATTTCGTGACACGGCCCATCGGCCCGGCGCGGCGCGGCGCGCTGACCGTCGTTTTCCCCCGCCAGGTCGTCCGCCTGCAGCGGCGCCAGTTCTACCGGATGCCGTTGGAGTCGCCGACGGTGTTCCGCGTGCTGTCCCCCGATGGGCGTCTCAACTCGGAGCCGGTCCCGGCCCGGCTGATCAACGTGTCCGGCGGGGGCGCACTGCT
This sequence comes from Armatimonadota bacterium, assembly GCA_964657535.1. Lineage (GTDB taxonomy): Bacteria > Armatimonadota > Armatimonadia > Armatimonadales > Capsulimonadaceae > CAZZVX01. The sequence goes on from CAZZVX010000012.1 coordinate 18,721, forward strand.
GTCGTCGCCACGCCCGCTGCCGTCCGGCGTCGAGGTCTCCGTCCGTATCCCGTCCGGCAAGGCCGGCGAGGCCATCCCGATAGACGCCGAAGTGCTGGACAGCCATGTCGCCACCCAGGGGCCGTCAAGAGTCTATCTCCTCCGCCTGCGTTTCTTCGGCTCGCCACGCCTGACCGACGAGGACCGGGAAGAGGTCATCGCCTTCATCCACGAGCAGCAGCGCATCATGCTGCGGACGCGCAAACTGCTCCGCGCCTGACGACCGTCCGCGACTCAAAAAAAAGACCTGCCGCCGGGCCGCGTGTGCGGTTTTGGCAGCAGGCTCCGTCGGAGATGACGGATCATAAAAGGAGGACATGCGCTATCCCTTACTACGTGAGGCCGGATCTAAAAGTTCCAAGCGCCCCCAAAATTGTATAGGTTTTTTTGCCTAGAGTTGCATCGGCGATAAGCGCGCAAGGGTCGGCAAATTGTCACCATCTGTTAACCGCAGGCGCGGCGTTTCTCATTGACTTCGCTTCGGGTGCTGGTCTACAATGGAAACATGGCCTCGCCTGAGTCGTCCAAACCTGCGCCCCGCCCGGCTCCGCCCCCCGCTTCTGCCGCGACCCCCGCGCATACCTCCCGAATGTCTGCCCGGATCGCCCTGCTGCTGATCGGCATCAACATCCTTTGGGGCGGCTCGTCCCTGGCCGCCAAAGTCGCGCTCGGCACGCCGGGTCATGCGGGGCTGCCGCCAATGACGCTGGCGTTCGTGCGCTTTTCGCTGGCGGCGTTGCTCATGTACGGCGTGGCGCTGGGACGAAAAGTGGACCTGGCCGTTTCACGCGGTGACTGGGGCCGGTTCTGGGCGATGGGCATCTTAGGCCTGGCGCTCACCTACCTGCTCGGCTACATCGGCATTCAGCGCACGGCGGCGTCGGCCTATGCGCTCATCATCGCCACCGAGCCGGTCTTCCTCGCCATCCTCTCCTTTCTATTGTTGCAAGAGCCGATGCCGGCGTCAAAAGTCGGCGGCATTGCGGCGGGCCTGTTGGGTGTGTACCTGATCGTCGCCAACGGCTGGGCGCCGGTGCAGTTCTCCGGGGCCGTCCTGGGCGACCTGCTTATCGCGCTCGGCCTGGTCTTTGAGGCGTCATCAAGCATCGTCGGCAAAGGCCTCGTCGCACGTTACCCGGCGGTCACGGTGATGACCTATCAGATGACCAGCGGCGCGATCACGCTGGCCCCGTTCGCCCTGTACGAGCTGTTCACGGCAGTGCGCGGCGGTCATCCCGTGCCGTTTCCCACGGCGTCCGTCTGGCTCAGCCTGCTGTATCTGGTCGTCCCGTGTACTGTCTTCGCCTACACCGTCTGGTTCACGATCTTGGACAAGCGTCAGGCGGGGGAGATGTCCGTTTTCCTCTTCATCCAGCCGGTCGTCGGGACTCTGCTCGGCGTCTGGCTTCTGCACGAGCGTTTGACCCCTTTCAAGATCGTCGGGGCGCTCTTGGTGCTGCTCGCCGTCGGCCTGATTCACCGCCGCCCGCCCGCCCGCGCCTTGCCGCCCTCACCCCCGCCGAGCGCATAACGCAAACCTCACTGCCCCAAGTCACCGTCCTGGTGTCCGGCGAAGAATACGTTGACGTTTTCCTTGTGGAGAAGTATCTCGCGGGGCTTGACGCCGTCCTGGGGGCCGACGATGCCGCGCGCTTCCATGATCTCCACCAAGCGCGCCGCGCGGGTGTAGCCGATCTTGAACTTGCGCTGCAGGCTGGACGTGGAACACTGGCCCTGCACCACCAGCCAGCGGACGCACGGTTCGAACAGTTCGTCGCTGCTGCCGTCGTCCTCCATGCCGTCGCCGCCGCCCACGCCGTCACCGGCCTCAGAGGGGATCATCGTGTAGACGGCTTCTTCCTGGTCGCGCAGGTACTTGACCAACTCCTCGGTCTCGCGCTCGCCGACGTAGCAGCCCTGGACGCGCACGGGCTTGGCGGCGTCTATCGGCATGAACAGCATATCGCCGCGCCCGATAAGCCTGTCCGCGCCGGGCATATCAATGATGGTCCGGCTGTCCACCTGGGTGGCGACGGCGAAGGCGATGCGCGACGAGATATTGGCCTTGATGGTCCCCGTAATCACGTCCACGCTGGGGCGCTGGGTGGCGATGATGAGATGGATGCCGGTGGCGCGGGCGAGCTGCGCCAGGCGGCAGATGCTGGTCTCCACTTCGGGGCCTTGCTGCATCATCAGGTCGGCCAGCTCGTCCACGACGACGACAATGAAGGGCAGGCGCTCTTCGGGCGTCACGCGGCTGTTGTAGCCCTCTAAGTTGCGCGTGCCGAGTCGGGCGAACTTGTCGTACCGGTCCTCCATCTCCTTGAGGACACTGCGGAAGATGCCGGCGGCCTGTTTGACATTCTTGATGACCGGCGACAGCAGGTGCGGGATGCCGTCGTACAGCGAGAGTTCGACGCGCTTGGGGTCGATCATCACGAACTTCACTTCGCGGGGCGTCGCGCGGTAAAGCAGACTGCTGATGATGATGTTCAGGCAGACGCTCTTGCCGGAGTTGGTGCTGCCGCCGACCAAGAGGTGCGGCATTCGGGCCAGATCGGCGTACTTATACTCTCCCGAAACGTCCTTGCCGAGCGCGAAGGTGAGTTTACTCGGCGCGTTCATGAACTCGTTGGTCGCCAAACACTCGCGGAGGGAGACCATCTGCGTCACGTCGTTGGGGACTTCGATGCCGATGGCGGCTTTGCCCGGAATGGGAGCCTCGACGCGGACATCAATGGCGGCGAGGGACATGGCGAGGTTGTCGGCGAGCGAGACGATCTTCTTGACGAGGATGCCCGGCTCCAGCTGGACTTCGTAGCGCGTCACGGTGGGGCCGATGGAGATCTGCGAGACGTTTGCGCCGATCTTGAAGTCTTGGAGCGTCTGCATCAGCACGGCCTGCTTCTCGCGGACGGCGGACTCCAGCTTGACGGGCTTGGGCGGGGACTCGTTCAAGAGTTCCAGGGGCGGCAGCACGAACTCGTGCTTGGTGCCGTCGTTGCCGAGCGAGTCAGGGATGGCGAGCGGCTCCGAGGGTTTGGGCTTGGCCGTGACCGGTTTGGGAAGGGTCAGTTCGGGCAACTTCAGGTCCGGCATGACGCGCGGGACGGTGGGCATATCATCTTCCACCACGGGGCCATCGGGCGTAATTGGCCCCCTATCCGCCTTCGGCACCTTTCCCCCGTCGGAACGGGAGAAAGGCCAATGACCGCCGCCTTGTGCCTCTGAAACATCCGAAACGCTCGGTACGGAGCCGCTCTCGCCCTTGCCACCGGCCTTTCTCCCCGTCTGTGGGGGGAAAGGTGCCGAAGGCGGATAGGGGGCATCTGCGAGCCCGGCTTCCTTCTTCTGCGCGGCCTTCTCTTTAAGGACGCTCGCGCCCTGCTTGGCGGCCAGGGCGCTGACACGCGCGCCTTGCGCGAGGGGGGCGGTGACGCGCCTGGTCCCCTGGGCGGCGTGGTCGAAGAGGTGCAGCAGGCGCATATCGGTCAGCCATAGCAGGGCCGCGAACGTCAGCGCCAGCAGGATGATGTGGCTGGAGATGTCGCCGACGAGCGCCCGCAGGCCGCCGGAAATCAACGCGCCGAACAGGCCGCCGTAGCGGTCGGCGTGCAGGAACGGGTCGGCGTGCGGCGAGTGCGCCAGCTGCCACCACGCGATGAAGACGAAGAACAGCAACGTCCCGCCGCCCGCGAAGTTGGCCCGCGTGTGCTGCTCGCGGCCCATGATGAGCATGACGCCGAGCGCGCCTGTCAGAAAGGGGATCGCGAACGCCCCGATGCCGACGATCCCGCGCAGGCCGTGCGCCAGCGCGCTGCCGACCGACCCCGCCTGGTTCCAGAATACCAGGCTCACCAGCAGCATCAGGCTGAACGCCACCAGCCCGACGCCCCATAAATCGTGCGCGAACCGCTCGTTGTTGCGGGGCGGCTTCGGGCGCGTGATCTTTGCGCCCTGCGGCGGGCGCGGCTGACGCGCCGGGGATTTGGGGGACGATTTGACCGCCATACATCTGTTCTCCTGACCCCTATTATAACAGAAAAGCGCCCGTTAAGATACGCAGAACATCCCGGCTTCTTTTTCGTCAGGGAGAGGGGATTTAGGATTGATTAGGGATTGGGGGGTATCGTCTCCCCGTCGGACTTCGACGGACCCAATGAAACTCGTCTTCGGACAGAAGGAAATACGCCCATGAACCTCACCCGCAGCGCCTCGTACACAGCGCTCGCCGCTTTGCTCGTCGCGATTCTCCCCGCCCCGGCGGCGCGCGCACAGCAGTACGCCCTGACCACGCTCGTCAGCTTCAGCGGCACGAACGGCAGCAGTCCTGAAGCGGCCCTGTCGCTCGGCCCCGGCGGGACGCTCTACGGCACGACGTTCTCCGGGGGCGCGTATGACGAAGGCTCCGTCTTCGCGCTCGACCCGGCGGCGGCGCAGTTGACGACGCTGACCAGTTTTCACGGCGCCAACGGCGTCGGCGGGGCGTACCCGGAGTCGGGCGTGGCGGTGGGCGGCGGCGGCACGCTTTACGGCGCGACCTCCGGGGCCGGGGCCAGTCTGGGCAACCTGTTCTCGCTCAACCCGCAGACCAAAAAGTATACGGACCTGTTCGACTTCAGTCCGTCCAGCGGGTACGAGCCGTTCTCGGATGTGACGCTGAGCGGCAGCGTCGTCTACGGCACGACCGTCGTCGGCGGCGCGGACAGCGACGGCACGATCTACGCTTACGACCTCGCGGCCAAAAAGATGACCTTCCCGGCAGTCTTCACCGGGGGCAACGGCGCGAGTCCCATCGCGGGGCTGACGCCCGGCAGTGGCGGACTGTTCTACGGGTCCACCTACGTCGGCGGCGCGGACAATGATGGCACCGTGTACCAGTTCAGCACGAACACGGGCCAGGCCAGCACCCTCGCCAACTTCATCGGCGCGAACGGCGCGAACCCGCAAGGCAGTCTGCTCCTGGTCAATGGCACCCTCTACGGCACCACGAGCGCGGGGGGCGTGTCGGGCGACGGCACGCTCTTCGCGCTCAACGCCACGAACTTTCAACTGACATCGCTGCTGTCGTTCACCGGTGCGGACGGGGCGGCACCTCAAGCCGGGCTGATCGTCGGGCGCGACGGGCGTCTCTACGGGACGACGCTCAACGGCGGCGCGTCCGGCGACGGCACCGTGTTCGCCTTCGACCCGTCGAGCGGCCAGGTCTCGACGCTGGCCTCCTTCGACGGCGCGGACGGCTCCCTGCCGGACGCTGGCCTGACTCTCGGCGCGGACGGCACGCTTTACGGCACCACGATCCTCGGCGGCGCGAACAATGACGGCACCGTCTTCGCGCTCGCCCCTGCGCCGGAGCCATCGCAATGGGTATCGTTCGGGGTGGGGGCGCTGGGCATTGCTGCGCTGCGGGTACGTCGGCGGGTCGTGTAACCATTCATCCAGCAAGCTGTGGGCGCGGTGAAAAAAAGATGTCCGCCTGCTGGATATTTGCCGGGTTCTGGCATACTTTATGCAGTATAATAGCTCGAACGTTGCCGACGCAGACAAAGGAAGACTCACGATATGCAAGCAACCCAAAGACACGTCTCCGGCCTGGGACTGACCATGCTCGCCGCGCTCGGGCTGGCTGCCGCGCCCGTCGTCCATGCCCAGACACCCATCGCCGGCACCTACACCGGTACGGACGGCGCGGCCCTTTCCGGCCCCAGTGCCGCAAACGGCAACCAGAACGCTGTGTTTGGGAAAGGCGGGCAGGCCGGCTTGTACCTCAACACCAACAGCTATTCCGTCGCCGCCGCAACCATCACGGGCGGCGTCGGCGGAACCACGACCGGCACGACGGGCGCGACAATCGTCGTCGGCGGGCCGGGCGGCTACGGACTCAGCGCCCAGAACAATGCCAACGTCACCGTCCTGAGCGGCACGTTCTCCGGCGGCAACGGCGGCGCGACGAACGGCACCGCCACCACCTACCTGAACGGCGGCAACGGCAGCGACGGCTACTTTGTCGACAACTCTACAAGTGTCGTTTATGGCGGAACGTTCACGGGCGGCAACGGCGCCGGGGCCACCGGCAGCGCCCCCACCCTCTACGGCGGCGGCGGCGGCGCGGGCATCAACATCAACTACCAGGCAGGAGTCACCATTGACGGCGGCTCGTTCACCGGCGGTAACGCCGCCTCCGTCACCAATTCCGGCGGTAACGCCGGTGACGGGCTGCCCGCTGGTGGTGTACTCGTGGAGAGCGGCACGGCCTCTATCTACGGCGGCAGCTTCACCGCAGGCACCTACGCCCCCGCCAGCCCGCACGGCAGCCGCACCGCCACCTACGGTTACGGCCTGGACGTGTTCAGCGGCGCCGCCACGCTATACGGCAGCGGCTTCACCGTCAACGGCGTCTCGAACTTCTCGGGGGCGGTTCCCGTCGGGACCGGCACCATCACCGGCAAGTTGCTGGACAACGCTGCCGTCAGCACCTTCACCTACGATTTTCTGCAAGGAGCCACGTTTAACATCGTCGCTGTCCCCGCGCCGGAGCCTTCGCAATGGGCGGCGTTCGGGGTGGGGGCGCTGGGCCTCGGCGCGCTTGCCTTATGCGCCCGCCGTCGGCAGGCCGTCTAGCGTTCCGCCGCCCCACCCGCCCTGCCACAATTTCATTGTGGCAGGGCGTGCCTGTTGAGGTCAAACGTACTTCCCGCACCGCTTCCCTTCGGGTACAATCCCTCCGTGATATCCACGGTACTGATCGCTGTCGCCGCCATGCTCTGGGGGGTGGACCTGCTGCTGCGGCCCGCCGCGCTGAGCGCCGGCTGGTCGCCCGCCGCCGTAGTGCTGGGGGAACACCTGCTGCTGACGCTGGCCTTCGCGCCCGCGCTGTGGCGCGGGCGGGCGGCGCTGGCGGGCCTGTCGCGGCGTCAGGGGGCGGCGCTCCTGTTTGTGGCCTGGGGCGGGTCGGCGCTGGCGACGTGGCTGTACACGCTCGGCTTCAGCCTGGACCCGTCGCGCGCCCTCAACGTCGTGCTGCTCCAGAAGACGCAGCCGCTGTTCGCGCTTCTGCTGGCCGGGTGGGTGCTGGGGGAGCGGCGCGTGGCGTTCTTCTGGGTCTGGGCGTGCGTCGCCGTGGCCGGGGCGCTGCTGCTGGTGGTCTACGATCCCGGCGGCACGTATCCCTATTCGTCGTTCCCGCACATCCACGGCGTCGTCTCGACCCGGTTCGTGTGGCCGTCGCCCGTCGACCTGCACGCCCGGCAGGCGTTGTGCGCGCTCGGCGCCTCCGCCCTCTGGGGGGCCGCGACCGTCGCCGGACGTCC
>CAZZVX010000013.1:0-25996 GCA_964657535.1 Armatimonadota bacterium
CCTGGCCGGGCTGACACTGCGGCCCCCAGTGCGCCCAGATGCCGAACTTGGCGTCCCGGAACCAGTCGGGGCATTGGTACTGCGCCAGCGAGCCCCACGTCGGCTGGAACGGTCCTGCCACGGCTCCTTTGGCGGCGGAGAACTCGCCCGACGGTCGCCACAGCGGCCCGGCCAGGCCGGCGGCGACGGCGGCGCTCGTCTTCAGGAACGTTCGTCGGGAAAGTGGCATGGCGGCAAGGCTTTCTGCGTGTCTGACACGGCGGGAAGATTGCGATTATGGTCAATTGAGCCAGTTATATCACACCCGTCCGTGCTTTGTCAACCACGAACGAGTGACCACGTGGAACGGTTGGTTTATTTTCTACGTTTACAGTTCATTAAACTGGAGGTGCTGCATGATCTACGCGAACCCGGACACGGAAGGCAGCCGCGTGTCCTTCAAGCCCCGCTACGACAACTTTATCGGCGGCGAATTCGCCCCGCCGGTAGACGGTCGGTACTTTGACAATCCCAGCCCCGTCAACGGCAAAACGTTCTGCGAAGTCGCCCGTTCGGGCGCCAAAGACATCGAGCTGGCGCTGGACGCCGCCCACAAGGCCAAAGACGCCTGAGGCAGAATCTCGCCGGCGGAGCGCGCGAACATCCTCAACAAGATCGCCGACCGCATGGAGGCGAACCTGGAGATGCTGGCGGTCGCCGATTCCTGGGAGAACGGCAAGCCGGTCCGCGAGACGCTGGCGGCGGACATCCCGCTGGCGATTGACCACTTCCGCTACTTCGCGGGCTGCATCCGCGCCCAGGAGGGCAGCGCGGCGACCATTGACGACAACACCATCGCGTATCACTTCCACGAGCCGTTGGGCGTGGTCGGCCAGATCATCCCCTGGAACTTCCCGATTCTCATGGCGACGTGGAAGCTCGCTCCGGCGCCGGCGGCGGGCAACTGCGTGGTGATTAAACCCGCCGAACAGACCCCGGCGACGCTCCTGGTGCTGATGGAACTGGTCGGCGGCCTGCTGCCGGCGGGCGTGGTGAACGTCGTCAACGGCTTCGGCGTCGAGGCGGGCAAGCCGCTCGCGTCCAACCCGCGCATCGCGAAGATCGCCTTCACCGGCGAGACCACGACGGGCCGCCTGATCATGCAGTACGCCGCCGAGAACATCATCCCGGTGACGCTGGAGTTGGGCGGCAAATCGCCGAACGTCTTCTTCGCGGACACGCTCGCCAAGCAGGACGACTTCGCCGAGAAGTGCCTGGAAGGGTTTAATATGTTCGCGCTGAACCAGGGCGAGGTCTGCACCTGTCCGTCGCGCGCTTTGATCCAGGCGTCCATCTACGACGAGTTTCTCAACCACGCCATCGAGCGCACGCGGCGCATCAAGCAGGGCAACCCGCTCGACACGGAGACGATGGTAGGCGCGCAGGCGTCCAACGACCAGCGCGAGAAGATTTTATCGTACTTCGAGATCGGGTGGCAGGAGGGCGCGAAAGTCCTGCTCGGCGGCAAAGAAGCCGATGTGCCGTCGGAGATCAAGGGCGGCTACTACATCGAGCCGACCATCTTCGAGGGCGACAACAAGATGCGCATCTTCCAGGAAGAGATTTTCGGCCCGGTGCTGTCGGTGACGAAATTCGCGGACGAGGCGGACGCGCTGCGCATCGCCAACGAGACGCTGTACGGCCTGGGCGCGGGCCTCTGGACTCGCGACATGAATACGGCCTACCGGATGGGGCGGGCCATCCAGGCGGGCCGCGTCTGGACGAACTGCTACCACCTGTACCCGGCGCACGCGGCGTTCGGCGGCTACAAGCAGAGCGGCAGCGGGCGCGAGAACCACAAGATGATGCTGGACCACTGCCAGCAGACCAAGAACCTGCTCGTCTCCTACGACCCGAAGCCGACGGGCTTCTTCTAACGGGAAATGAAGGCCATGCCGACAGAGCGCGTCAGCATCACGCCTGAAGCCGCCGACTGGATCACGCGGCTGCGGGAGCAGCACGGGCCGCTGATGTTCCACCAGTCGGGCGGCTGCTGCGACGGCAGTTCGCCGATGTGCTACCCGCAGGGCAAGTTCCGCGTCGGCTCCCGCGACGTGTTCCTGGGGGCCGTCGCGGGCTGCCCATTCTTTATCAGCGGGCCGCAATTCGAGTATTGGCGGCACACGCACCTGACGGTGGATGTCGTCGCCGGGTGCGGCAGCGGTTTCTCCGTGGAAGCGCCCGAAGGCATTCGATTCCTGATCCGCTCCCGCCTGTTCACCGAGGCCCAATGACGGGCGCTGGAGGCCGAGGACGACCCGCCGCGCGGCCCGCAGTCGGAATAAAAGACATCTGTCGCTATTTGCCCAGGAAGGCGGCGGTCATGGCCGCCTGTGTCCGGGCCTTGTCGCTCGTGTAAACCCGCACTTCCTGGATCGAGCGCGCGCCGCGCACTTTGGCGAGCAGGCAGCCGGGGCCGTCGTCCAGGAACTTGAGCGCCGGCGGGCCGTTCTTCAGCGACTTGATCAGGCCGAGCGAGACCTTGCTGACGCAGTCAAGGGACGCCGCCGCGCGGGCGGGCGCGTCGGCGGCCTCGATCACCGTGGTGTGACTGGTCGTGAACTTGCCGCCGCTGAGGTGGCCCGAAGGCCTGCTGCTGTTCGCCATACGTCAATGATACCCCCGCAGCAGCCCGTCCCCTCGGCACGGCCAGGCATAAATAATAGCCGGGAAGAGAATCTCTTCCCGGCTTTCTCGCCGTGCAGGACGCAGTCCCGTTGGGTCGCGGCTTCTTACTTGTGCGTGGTGTGCTTGTCGGCCATTTTGTCAGCGCCGGCTTTCTTCTCGGCGGCGAGCTGGTCCAGGCGCTGCTGCTTGGTCTGCTTGTCGGCCTTCTGCATCCGCTCCTCGCCGGTCTTTTTTAGATCCGCCTGCTTGGCCGCCGCGTCCTTCGCTTCCTGGTGGACCTTCTCCATCTTCAGGGCGCCTTCCTTCTTCTCAGCGGCGAGCTGGTCCAGGCGCTCCTGCTTGGTCTGCACCTTTTCCGCCTTCGCATCGCCGGCCTTCTTCTCGGCGGCGAGTTGGTCCAGGCGCTCCTGCTTGGTCTGCTTGTCGGATGTCTGCGTCGTGCCGCCGCTCTTCTGGGCCATCCGGTCGGCGCCGGCTTTCTTCTCGGCGGCGAGCTGGTCCAGGCGCTGCTGTTTAGTCTGCGGGGCGGTCGTCTTCGCCGGGTCAGCCGCGTGGGCCGCGATGGGCAGGCAGGTCGCCAGCGCCAGGGCCGCGAAGGCGAAGCCTTGCGCCGCTAAAGAAGTACGTTTTACTAACAGAATCATTGGTGTGTTCCTTTCGAACTGTCGGTTTCATCCGTGATCGGAAAAGTGAACCATGTCGGTTCTGCCTACTCTGACGGCGCTCGGCAGGAAAGTGTTCCCTCGCCAGTGCGCGTCAGTTCGTTCGGTTTTCGTCACCGCGTGATGGGACGCTGCTCAGTCGGAGAAGCGACGGGCGGAGCAGAAAAGTTCCCGTGCGCGCATTCTCAGCGGTGGGGGTCGCGGCGGCGCGCACCGGCCAACCTCTGCGCGAGGTTTCTGGCGAGAGCGTGGAAAGGCTTTTCCACGAGCAGATAAAAGAGAAAGCAGAGAATGAGCGTGAAGATGATCTTGGCCGTCCATAGAAGTCCCGCGCTCTCCCACAGGGGCAGCGCTAAACGCCGGTAGAGCGGGAATCCAAGCAGGTGAACCAGATAGATCGAGTAACTGCCCTTTCCGGCGTTTTCGAGCCAGCGCGGCGGCGCGAACGCACGAGAACAAGAAATTTCTTGCCCAAGCCAGAAATAACTGTAGACCCCGAAGAACGGCAACGTCCAAGGATACCCGATGTGGGCGTGGAAGCGCAGCAGCAGACAGCCACTGCTGAACAGCCACGCTCCGCCGCGCCACCCCCAGATCGTCCTCACGGCATTCGCCAACTTCGGCCTCAGACGGTCTGACTTTTCGGCGAGGCAGCAGCCGAGGACCCAGCACGGCAGCCACACCAGCCAGTTCAGATACGGCCCGTATCCCGGCTGATTCCCTACAAGCGGATGTGTCACGATCACGAAGAGTGCGCCGATGTAGGATAAGATCAACACCGTCTTCCAGGCGACGCGGCGGCGGACGGCCAGGAGCGCCGGGTAGATCAGATAATAAATCTCTTCAGCCACCAGGCTCCACAGCACAGAGTCCTGCAGCAAAGTGAATCGCACGCCAAGAACGTGTCCGGCATAAACGACGGCCAGGATGGGAGGCCATATCCTGATGTGCCGTCGCACAAAATAGGGAAGCAGCGCCAGCGCTTTCCCATCGCGGAACGGGTAGTGGATGCAGAAGCCGGAGATGACGAAAAACACGACCACGGCGGCCGGGCCGGAGATGAGCAGCGCGTACAGGTCCGCCAGCATCCTCCCAGGAGCATGGTCCGTGCTGATCGCGAGCGGAAACAACCCCAGATGGGCGAAGACGACCCACAGGGCCAAAAAAAGGCGTATGGTGTCCAGACCCTGCACGCGCGCACGGGGGGAGACGGCAGGAAGGCCGGGGAGGCTCGGAAGCGTGGTGTCCATCGGCGGCTTCACGCAGAGGCGAGTGTCAGTAAGCGCCACGCCCGGAGACGACGGCGGGAATGGTCAGGAAGAGGATGCGCAGGTACATCCAGAGGGACTGGCGCTGAATGTAGTGCAGATCGAGGTCAATGCTGTGTTCAAACGAAAGACTCGCGCGGCCGGAGACCTGCCACAGACCCGTGAGGCCGGGCAGGACGGACAGGCGCTGGCGCTGCCGGGGCGTGTACAGGGCGACCTCGGAGGGCAGCGCGGGGCGCGGGCCGACCAGGCTCATTTCGCCCTTGAGGACGTTCAGGAACTGGGGAAGCTCGTCGAGGGAGGTCCGGCGCAGGAGGCGCCCCATGCGAGTCACGCGCGGGTCCTGACGCATCTTGAAGACGGGGCCGCTGCGCTCGTTCATCGCGGCGAGGGCGGCGCGCTGCGCCTCGGCGCCGGTCACCATGGACCGGAATTTGTAGAACGGGAATTCGCGGCCGTACCGACCGACCCGCGTCTGGCGGAAAAGGATCGGGCCGGGGCTGTCGAGGCGGATCGCGACGGCGATCACGAGGAACAAAGGCAGCAGGAACAGGACGACAGTCGCGGAAAGAAGGACATCGAACGCGCGCAGGAGGACCGGGAGGAGAAGCCGGCGCGGAAGGATGACCCCCAGGGAGAGGTTGCCGTGGCCGCCCGGCCGCAGGTCTTCGTCGGGATACGAGGTAAAAGCGCGTTCCTGGTTCATTTGCTTTTTGTCATCCTTGAGACGGCGGCCGTCGTGCCGCGCCTTCCGAGGCGGGACGCGGGCGGCTAGGCGACGCCGATCTTGTGCGTGTTCTCGGCAGGCTCGCCGGCCAGACGGAAGCGGGGCGCGGGATCGGCCTCCGGCACAGTTTCCGGGCCGACTCGATTGAGAACGACCTGCATGGCCTCGTAATACTGCCGGGCGATGTGGTGATTGCTGTAGCGGTCCAGCAGAGCGACGCGCGCCCGCCGCCCCATCGCGTCGGCCTCCTGCGGGTGCCGGGAAAGGTGGAGCAATACGTCGGTCAGACGTTTGGTGTCGCCCTGCGTGACGTGGACGCCGCAGTCGCTCTCGTCAATCACCCGCGCCACCTCCGACGTCGGCGAGACCATCGCGACGGTCGGGCGGCCCGACGCCAGGATGCTGTAGAACTTGCTCGGCACGCACAGGCCTTCCATGCCCGGCTCCAGCGTCACGAGGGAGGCGTCGGCGGAGGCGAGCAGATCGTCGTAGTCCTCTTTCGGCACGAAGGAATACAAGCGGACGTTCTCGATGCCTTCATCGGCGACGCGCTGGACGATGCGCGCCTTCTGCGCGCCGCAGCCCACGAGGACGAAAGTGATGTCGGCCTGGCGGCGGCGCAGTTCCTTCGCGGCGTCAAGGATAGTGTCGAAATTGTGGTAGCGGCCGAAGTTGCCGGAGTAGCAGACGACGAAACCCGTCAGGCCTTCGGCGGCGCGGAACCGCGTCCGCTTGCTGAGGGGGCGGATCTCGTCGGGGTCGCTGCCGATTGGGATGACGGCGATCTGGTCGGTCGGCAGGCCGTAATTCCGACCGACGTAGTCCTGCATACAGCGCCCCAGCACGACGACTTTGCCAGCGGTGCGCAGCCAGGTCTTCTGCCAGCGGCGCAGGACGTGGGCGAGGGGGTTTCGTGGGGAAAGCAGGCGCATCGTGATCGCACGATCAGGCTCCAGGTCGTAGACGACGTAGACGAACGGCGTCTTCGTCAGACTGCGGTAGATCATGGCGGCGATGGCGACGGTGGGCGGCGCGGTGCCGATCAGCAGCACGTCGTACTGCCGCCGTCGCAGCAAGTGGCCGAGCGCCGCCAGGCCGAAGAGCAGGTTGACCATCAGGCGGGGGGCGGCGGACATCCCGCCGGGGTGCGGCGTGTTGATGCGAAAAATGCGGATGCCGTCCCAGTCCTGAAAGGCCGAGAGGCGCTTGATCTTGTCACGGTAGAGTTTGTTGCTGGTGACGACATCAATCTCGACCTCCCCATAGTCCTGGCGCAGAGTGCGCGCCAGTTCGGAAAGGACCGCGCCGGTGCCGCCGGTCTCGTCCGGGTAGAAGAACTCATTGACGATGCAGACGCGCATCGGCGGTTTCTGTGGTTGTTCTTTCATCCTGCTCAATCCTGTTGTGAAGCCATGCGGTGGGGCGTATCAACACACGTCACCCCGTCAGGTTACGACAGGCAGCCCGAATTCGACGCTGCCAACACTTCAGCAAAATCTATGCCCGCCAACGCGATATGCCGGGAGGCAGGCAAAAAGGCTGTGATTGTTTGCATCTTTGCAGGACAATAGCGACAGCAGTATCAAAGCGCGCAGATCGGGGACATCAGCCTGTGGCGGTCGGGAGTCTGCTTCGGAGATTCCTGACCGGCGGATGGCCCTTTGACTCTCAGTTCTCATGGTGGAATGCCGACTGTGGCGGTATGAGAGTCAACCGCTCTTCCAGAGCGGGCGCCTCGCCGTGGAGGCAAACGTTATTATGAAGGCTGGGAGGCGTTTTGTCAAGTGCCGCCCGGTGATTTTCTCAGTTCCCCCGATTTTTGGGCCGCCAGTAGGCCAAGAAACTGAACGTCGTGACGCTATTCCACGTCCGAAACGGCAGGAAGGGAAGGCCGATCCGGGGTCCGGCCCTCGGCGGGCGAGGCCGGCGAGGCGGCGTTTGCCCGCGCCATCCGCGCCTCCATGATCTTCGCGTCCACGAGAAACCGGAACCAGAACGCCTGTAAAAAGTGATAAACGAGGCCGACTTTCCCATCGAGAAAGCCGAGCCGCAGGAAGTAAGAGTACAGAAAGAAGACGAGCGGGCGGACCAGCAGCGGGCTGCGGTACCAGAGGTTGTTCTTCAGCCAGCGCTTTTTCATGCGCAGGTCGCCGCGCAGGCTGGCGGGCAGCGTCTGCGCGCCTTCGCCCGCCCCGCCGAGCCGGTGCAGGACTTCCTGGGCCTCCGCGCTGGACCAGCGGTTGTGCGCCGCCGTCCACTTCTCCAGCGTCGTCAGTTGGAGATCGAGCATCAGGCCTGGGAGCGTCTTCGTGGGGCCTGGGACGATGAAGTGCTGGTCGTACAGCCGGTCCTCGCAGCGCCCCTTGCCCGCACGGAACAGCCGCAGGTGCCAGCTCGGATTGATGCTGCCGTGGCGGATCGGCCTGCCGAGGAAGTAGGACAGGCGGCGCACCAGGTAGCCGTCCACGCCGGCGCAGTCTTCCTGCACCGCCCGCCGGATGCTTTGCGCGAGTTCCGGCGAGACCACCTCATCGCTGTCCAGGTGCAGCAGCCAGGCGTCCGGCGGCACGGCGGCGTACTGCTGCGCCCAGTTGCGCTGCTGCGCGTAGTTCTCGAAGGCGTGCTGGACTACCTCACAGCCCAGCGCTTTGGCCGTCTCCACGGTCGCGTCCGCGCTGAACGAATCCACCACAAGCACCCGCGCACTCAGGTCTCGGCACGAACGCACGACTTCGGGCAGCGACTCCTCCGAGTTGAAAGTGAGGATGATCGTGGTCAGAGTTTGGGTCATGGTCAAGCGGCGACACTCCTAATCAGACGGAAGCCTGTTCGTAGGCTTTTTCCGCCTGCTTCGTCTCGGACGACCCGTTCTGCGCCGTCGTCAGTTTCTTGCCGAGCGTGATGCAGGGCAGTTCGACGCAGCGGTACAGGAACTCTACAAGGACGCCGGTGACCAGCACCGCCGCGACGAAGGCCGCCGGGCGGGAATGGATCAGCGCCGTACACAGGTCAGCAATCGGCAGGTGAACGAGGTACAGCGAGTAGCTCCGTTTCCCGATTAGTTCCATCCCCCGCAAGCGCAGCCACGCGGGCCGGGCGATCAAAGCCCACTTCGTCAGCAGGTAGTAGCCGACGCCCGTGGGCAGATACCAGAAGGCCAGCGTGTTGGTCAGTTCCTTGTTCCGCAGCAAGAGACAGGCGAAGCCGACGAGCAGGACGCCGCAGGCCGAGGCGAGCAGCGCCGACCGACGCCGGGCGTCGGAGAACGTGTCGTAGGCGAGCAGCAGCCCCAGGTTCCAGACGATCACGTGGCAGAACGCCGGGAACGGGGGGAAATACGTGAAATGCCGCATCGAGATGAACCAGGCGCCATACGCGACGAGCGTGATCGCCGCGCTGACCAGGACGAACGTCTGCCGCGATGTCCGCTGAAACAGGAACAGCATGAACGGGAACAGCAGGTACAGCTCGATCTCGGTCTGCAGCGACCACAGGGGCGGGTTGATGCGCAGAAGCGACGGGAAGTAGTGCGGCAGCGACAGCGCGACGCCCGCGAAGTCCGAGGCCCTGAGCGCGTCGTGCAGGACGAAGTGACCGGCGAGCAGCACCAGGACCATGCCGACGTACAGGGCCGGCAGCAGGCGGAACGCCCGCCGAACGAAGAACTGCCCCCAGGAGATGCGGTCCGTCTTAGACAGAGTGATGCACAGCCCGGAGATGACGAAGAACAGCATCACGCCGCTCGCGCCGGGCGTCGTCAGCAGCGCGACGGCGCCGTGACTGCCGGCGAACGCGACCTTGTAGTGCTGCACGATGACGATCAGAACGGCCAGCGCCCGCAGGCCGTCAATGCACCGCATCTGGACCGGGTCGAGCTTCGTCCGGGGCTTGCTTTCCGGGAGAGGGGCGTCAACGAAGCTAGCCATGATCTCTGATCTTCCTGTTCTTGAGCGGCCTGCACGGGTTGCCGGCGCAGACCATCCACGCGGGCATCGCTTTGGTGACGACGGATCGGGCGCCGATCACCGCCCCCTCGCCGACGGTGACGCCGGGGCCGATGAAACTCTCGGCGCAGACCCAGGCGCTGTCGCCGATGTGGATCGGCAGGGCGTACAGTTGGAAGTGGGGGCTCTCGTAATCGTGCGTGCCGGTACACAGGTGCGCACCCTGAGAGATCACTACCTTCTTCCCCAGCGTGACGGTCGCCATCGAGTAGCAGTTCACGTCGTCGGCCATGCCCGCGTAGTCGTCCATGACGAGGTTCCAGGGCGCCCAGATGACGGCCTTCGGGTAGACGTGACACGCCCTGCCCAACTTCGCCCCGAAGGCCCGCAACAGGAGCGCGCGCCAGGCGTGAAAAGGGCGCGGCGAGGGCCGGAACAGCAGCCCGTAGACAGTCCCCCAGGCGACGCGCCGGAGGCGGTTGCCGAGCGAGAAACTCGCCTGCGTGTGCGGATTGATCTCTTCTAGTATTGCGGACATGGCTCTGCCTTCGCGCCCTGCGCCTGCAGGACGTTCAAGAAACTCCGGGCGGCGTTGGTGATCTCGAAACGCTCCCCGAACGACTGCCGCGCCTGTCGGCGCATCTCTTCCCGGCTGTCGGCGGGGAGCGCGAGCCACTCCTGAAGCAGCCCCCGCGTCCCTTCCACCGTGTCGGCGGCGACTAGGCCGGCGCCGTCCGCCTGAATCTCCCGCCAGATGTTGACCTTGTCGGAGATCAGCACGGGCAGGCCGCAGGCGAGCGCCTCGGCGACGGCGATGCCGAAGTTCTCCTGGTGCGACGGCAGGACGAACGCTTCGGCGGCGCGGAACGCGCCCCATTTCAGGTCGCCGGACAGCATCCCCGGCCAGACGACGCGGTCGGCGATGCCCAGATTCTCGGCCTGCTGCTGCAACTGCGCCCGCCAGCCGGTCTGGTCGGGGCCGGCCATCACCAGGCGCAGGGCGGGGTCGGTCCCGGCGACGGCGGCGAAGGCGCCCAGAAGCAGGTCGCAGCCTTTTTTGACGTGGATGCGACTGAGGAACAGCAGCAGACGCTTGCCGCGCAAGTCGGGATGCTCGCTCAGGAACGCCTCGCGCTGCGCGTCGGGGTCGCCGTCCGGGGCCGCCGTGCCGTAGTTGACGACGACCTCGTTGCAGCGATACATCGCGAACGATTCCCGCGCCAGGACCCGCTCTTCCTCGCACGTGAAGCAAACGGCCTGGGCGTCCCGCAGGACTCGGTATTCGCCCCAGGGCCAGTACAGCATCTTTTTCAGGTGCTTGAGCGGGTACGTCTTTTTGAACCAGGGGTCGAGCATCCCGTGCGTGTAAAGCACGTAAGGCTTGCCGAGTCGGCGCAACGCCTGCCGGGTCGCGAAGCCGTGATACTGCCACAGCCCGTGGACGACGACCGCGTCGTAGTCGGGGGCGTTCTGGAGCAGCCACGGGACCAATTTATCGGAATAGGCGTAGCCGGTGCGGGCCGGGCCGAGCGCGTGGACGGGGAACGGGAGTTCCGCCATCCAGGGCTGATCGGGCGCGTCCAAAGACGCGATCTCGGTGACGTGGCCCTGCGCCGCCAGCACGCGGCTGATCTGAATGGCCCCCTCGATGGGGCCGCCGATCTTTCGGTCCGCCGACGCGATCACGCGCAGAAGACGCATCAGGCCGCCCCCCCGGCCCGCGCGTAGGCCTGAAGATAGCCGTCCAACATCCGCTGCGTCGAGAACCGTCCGGCGTTTTCCAGTCCCCGCGTTTTCATCCGTTCCCGATTCTTCAGGTCGTTCGCGATCACCCGCGCGGCCTGCTCCGGCTGCGCCGGGTCGAAATACACGGCGGCGTCGGCGCCCACCTCGGTCATCGGCGCCCGGTCGGAGGCGAAGACGGGACAGCCGCAGGACTGCGCCTCGATGATCGGCAGTCCGAAGCCCTCGAACAGCGACGGAAAGACCAGCGCCTGAGCGCGGGAATACAGCGCGCGCAGTTGGGCGTCGGTCAGCCCGGTCATCTCCCGCGCCCGGCCTTCCAGGCCGTGCTGACCGACAAACGCGCGCATTTCTGCCGTGAACGGCTTCCCGGCAAGCGCCAGCGGCACGTCCTGGAACCCGTCCAATCGCTGCAGCGCGTGATAGATCTTCAGCAGCCCAAGCCGGTTCTTGTACGGCTGATTCCCGCCGACGTGAAGCAGAAAGCGCGGGCCGAGACCCAGCCCGGACAGGAGAACGTCGGCCTCGCCCGCGCCCATCGGGCTGTACGCATGGTACAGGCCGTTGTAGACGACGGAGGTGCGCGATTCGGGCAGGCCGGTCACGTCCAGCAGGTCTTTCTGGGTCGTCTCTGACACGCAGACGACGGAGCGGGCCTGTCGCAGTCCCCGAAAGATCAGCCGCTGATACAGGCGGCCTGTCGCCCCCGTAGGCCAGCCGGCGATCTCGCCGCGAGCGGCGCGCATCGCGAGCAGGTCGTGACAGGTGACGACGTGCGGGATGCCCTGCAAGTATTTGGCGTACATCGCGTTCCCGTGGTCGCAGACGTGGACGACGTCCGCCCAGGTGAGCGCCTGCCGGAGCTGGCCGGGGAACAGGCCGAATTTGTCTACGTATCCCAGCCACTTCCCCAGACCGGCGTGGGGAGAACCGAAGCGGCCGACTACCCGCCTCGGCGAGAGCAGGCGCGTCTCGATGCCCCGCTCGCACAGCCCCGCCAGGAGCGCCCCGGCGAAGCCCAGCATACTCCGCTGCTGGTCCGGTTCGTAATTGCCAACAAGCAAGACTTTCATGTCAGGGCGACCCCGCGAAACGCCAGGCCGCGCTCGCTCTGCGGGCCAGCGCCCGCTGCGCCCAGCGGCGGGCGGGCGTCTCGACGTACCGGAAACTCAGGACCGACAGGGCGACGGTCAGGGCGATCACGGTGAAAGACAGTCCCGGCGGGATGGCGGAACCGTGTCCGGCGGCGACATCTATGATCCGCCACGGGATATAATGGAGGATGTAGAGAGAGTAGCTCGCCTCGCCCAGCAAAATCAGGACCGGGCGCTCCAGCAGCCCCGTCAGGAAATTCGGCCCGAACGCCAGCGTGATGATGACGGCGGCGAACAGCGGTGTCCAAAGGATGTACTGACGGAACCACTCAAAGTTGAGGCCGCCGCCGGGGGGCCTGCCTGGGACCCAGGCAATGCCGAGCAGAGCAAGGCATACGACGGCGAGGACGCCGCTGCGGACGGCGGCGCTGTTGTGCAGCCTCGCGCCTTCCGGGTCCCGCCGACGCACTTCCAAATATAACCTGCCGAGGACGCACCCGACTAAGAATTCCCAGCAGCGCAGCAGAGAAGTCGTCACGTCGCGCGTGTCGGTGAACTGATCTTCCGTCATCAAACGGTGCTGTTCGCTCAGGCGCAGGACACTGCTGACGGCGACGGCGGAGACGCATTGCAGCACAAGGACCGCACCGAGCAGAAACGTCAGGCCCTTCACCGTCGCGGGCTTCCCGAACAGGAGGGGAAGCAGGAACGGGAAGGAGACGTAGAACAGCATCTCCAGCGACAACGTCCAGGATGGCACGTTCCAGGCCTCGCCGACCATGCCCAGGTGCAGCGCGTGACGCGGCAGGAACGCCTGAAGCAGAAACAGATTCGCGACCCACGAGGCGGCCACCGCCAGCCAGGCCGCGCCCGTGACCTCCTTCGGCAGCCAGCGCCATTGGCAGGCCGTGACCGCCGTCATCAGCAGCAGCGCCAGGAAGTGCATCGGGAAGACGCGCGCAAAACGTGCCGCGTAAAACTCCTTCGCGCGGCGCGCGTCCGTCCTAAACCAGTCCGAGTAGTTGTAGACCAGGATGAAGCCGCTCAGAATAAAGAAAAAGCAGACCCCCACCCGGCCTTCATCCGCGAGGCGTCCCCAGAGGCCGGTCAGATGAAGGCTGGGCCGGAAGTGATAGACCATGACCGCGAAGGCCGCCACGAACCGCAGCCCCGTCAGCGCCGGGATCGCCTTTTTCGGCGGTGCGTGGGCCGCCGGGGAAAGATCCGGCTCGATTGTGGCTGGGTGAGGCATAAATTCACGCCGCGACGTGCGGCGTCCTCCGCTCCATCCGTGGGGCGGGCGCGACGGCCTGGGCCACCGGGACGGTGCGCATCGAAGCGAAGGTGAGGCCCCCGCCCAGCACGGCGAAGCCGAGGTCGGTCGGCTGTCCGAGCTGGCCGATCAGGAGCAGCGGACTGCAGCTCCCCAGCAGCAGGAACGGCAGCGCGTTCCCGGCCCGCGCCTGCCGCGCGGCCAGCGCGAAGAGCCAGACGACGAGCGCCACCCGCATGAGCAGGAATGCGGTCCCCAGCACCGGGCCGCTTTCCAGGATGACGCGGTCCCACTCCCCTTCCGCCAGCAGGTAAGTCACCTTGCCGTTGTTGACCAGCGCCGCGCCGGCGTTCGTCCCTAGGCCCAGGCCGTAGCCGGTGAGGGGGGTGTCTGCGAAGAGACTGAGCGCGTCCGTGAATGAGTTGGTGCTTCGGGAGACGAAGCCTTTCGTGCCGCCTTCCGCGATGCTGGCGTTTGCCACGCGCGTACTGAAGACTTGAATGCCCTCGTTGAATACGGAGAACTGCAGCGCCGCAAAGATCACGATGGCGAGCACAAAGACGGTCTGTACGGAGCGCAGAATCATGCTGCGCGAAACCAGATAAGGCTGAAGGACAGTACCCGCGAAGGCCGCAAAAATCACCACGACGCCCGCGGAAGCGACCAGAGTGCGGCTGGCGGAGACGACCGCGCCGATGAAGAACGCGAGCGTCGCGGAGATCAGCAGCCAGCGCGGGTACTGTATCTTCGACAGGACGCTGGCGAGCAGGAACGACGCGACCAATGGGAAGTAGGCCGCCGGGCCGGAGATGAACGTGAAGGTCCCCGGCGCTCGGATGTGTCCCGCCGCCGCCGCGATCTGGCGGCCCGTCCCGCCGGCGGTCGTGTTGATCCAGGCGCCCGGCGGCGACTTGAACTGCAGCACCATCAGCATCGCCATGGGGATACAGATCGCCAGCGCCCAGAACCCCATCTTCTTCACGTCCCGGAAGTCGAAGACGCGCGGAATGATGAAGACCAGGGGGAAATGCATGAAGTCCGTGCGGAAGCCGAACAGCGGCACCAGCGGCGTGTCCTGCAGGACGTACATCCCGGCGAACAGACACACCGGCCCCAGCAGCGACAGGAGCATGACCCAGGTGTTCCACGGGAACAAGCGCGCCCGAATCGCCAGCAGGTAGATCGCGATCACAATCGGGTCGCGGACCAGCAGAAGGACGTTGGACAGCCCCGGCACGACCCACTTACGGAGCGCCCCCTCGAAGATGATCAAAAAAAAGTAGGCCCAGATCAGCTGCCTGATCCAGCGAATACTGCTAGCCGATGTATTCATGGTGTTCTTTCTCGAAGACCGCGCGAATCGTCTCGATAATGCGCGCGCCGTAGCGCTCCCAGGTGTACTCCGCCGCTTTGTCCGCGGCGCGCGCCCGCATACGCGGGAGTTCTTCACGGTGGTCGGCGAACCAGTTGATCTTTTCCGCGATGGCTTCCGGGCGGCGGATCGGCACCAGGAAGCCGGTCTCCTGGTCGTCCACGAGGTCTTCCCCGCCGGCATTGGCCGTGACGATGAGCGGAAGCCCACAGGCCATCGCTTCCTGCTGAACCAGCGCCCGCCCCTCCACGATGGACGGCAACGCGAGCAGGTCGCAGGACTGCATCAGGCGCAGGACGTCGCCGTGCGGCCGGGGCGCTTCATACCGAAAGTCGGCGTACTGGCGCCGGTAAAATTCCTGCGGGGCGGCGAGTGACCCCATCACGACGAGTTCCACGTCCGTTCGTTTCAGCAGTTTCATGGCGGCGAACAGGTCGGCCAGGCCTTTGCGCTGCGTCATCGAGCCTGCGAACAGGACGCGCAGGGGCCGCTTCGGGTCTTCGTCCCGCTCGGACGGCGGCAGGGCCGTCACGGGGGAGCCGAACTCGACGACCCGGCAGACTTTGGAAGCCGTCATGGCGGGCGGCAGCGAGTCTTGGACAAACCGGCTGGGCGTGATGACCACGTCCGCCAGGGCCAGTTCCTGCGTCTTGCGCTCCAGTTTGGCGGCGCTGTCGCGCGTGCCGCCCAGTGTGCGTCCCCACTCCGGCCAGCGCTGGACTTCTTCTTCCAGCAGCCGGCGCGAGGTCTGCCAGTAGGAGATCGGCAGGTCGTAAAAGCAGGCCAGCCCTCGCTCTTTGGCGGCCCGGAACGTCTGCAGCGCGCAGTCCTCGTAGCAGTAAACGCCCGTGAGGCCGCTGTCACGCGCTGACGTCAGCGCCCGCGCGACTTCGCGATCCAGGGCGGCGTAGACGCGGTCCAGAGACGCCCAGCCCGTCTCGTGCCGGACCAGTCTTCGCATTCCCAGCCGAGAAGCCGCGAGACGGACAGCCTCTCGGTAAGGGAACCGAGACACCCTCTCCGGGGGGACAGGGTAAGAACGACGCTCGATCTGACGCCGGACCCGCGACGGCATCAGCCGCACGGGCCAGTCCTGGGGCTGAACGGCCAGCGTCGTGTAAAAGCGCGCGAGCAGGTTCTCCCCTTCCAGCGCCCCCAGCAGCGCTCGGCTGAACGTGTTCCCTGTGGGATGACTCAGTACGATCATTGGCCGGCGGGCTTCGTGGTCCTGGCAGTGACGGCGTGGAGGGCCGATTTGACCGTGTCTCGCACCCACAGTTGGCTTCGGCGCACCCCCCGGAACAGAAAATCGAAGCCCATCCGTTGCAGGACGAACCGGGCTTCAAGCTGCGGGGAGCCGCCGAGCCGACGCAGACCCTCCGTGAGTTCGGCGCGCTCCGGCGCCGTGATGAGCGGCGACGTCAGGACGGCGGAGTTGCTCAAGGCCCGCCTGCAGCGCGCCCGCGTCAGCGGCCTGTCGTCCCACCCCCGCCGCGCGAACGCGGGAGCCAGCGACTGGTCAAACACCCGGACGCTGCTGTTGACTTCCGCCAGCATCCGCTTGGCCCGGACATTGCCCGCGCCGTTCCACACTCGGTACGCGGCCAGAACGCCGTCGTAATAAACATTCCCCCAGCCGGCGTCCGCGAGCCGCACGCTCAAGTCCCAGTCGTCGCAGTAGCCGATATCCGTCTTGTAATAGTCCACGGCGGCCAGCGCCTCGCGCCGGAAGATGCAGATGTTGGCGGCGACCCGGTAGCCGTCCGGCAGCGCCTTCAGCGAGTCGTCGGCGCTCTGGAAGCCCGTCTTGCGCGCCAACCGCCGGACGCGGGTCTGGCTGCCGTTTTCGTCAATCTGAATGACCGAGCAGTGGGCATAGCCCGCGCGAGGGTGCGCCTGCAGGAGCGCCACCATCGTTTCCATGTAGTCGTCCATCAGTCGGTCGTCGGAGTCGAGCCGGGCGATGAACTCCGTCTGCGGGCGGCTGATGATCCAGCGCGTGTGGGCGCCGATGCCCAGGTTGACCTCCTGCCGCGCCGCCTTCAGTGTCGGGTACTCCTGCTGAAGCCGAGCGACGACGGCGGGCGTGTGGTCCGTGCTGCAGTCGTCGGACACCCAGACTTCCGGGGCGACGCCTTTCTGCCGGAAGGCGCTGCCGACAGACTCCGCCAGATAATCGGCCTGATTGAAAGTCGGGATGCAGATGGCGACGCTCGGCATGATTCAAGAACTCCCATAGGGGCTTATTTAGACGCGACCGTTGCAACGATCTTCTGCGTGTAGGCGGGCTGCTGCCACGTCAGGCATTTCTTCAGCCCTGCCTTGCACGCCGGGAAATGGCCGCGCTCCAGGTGCGGGCAGGGTGAGCAGGGCGCGGCGGAATCCACGATCACGCCCCGGAAAAACGGGCTGACGACGCGGGCGCGCGGGAATTCCGCCAGCGCCAACACGACCCGCTCCGTGGAGTATTGCAGCATATGCGACGCGAAACTGTCGGTCGTGATCGCCCAGGATGCTCTCCGGGCGATCTCAATGATGTCCCCCGGCTCGCGGTGAAAATGGAGAACGCGCAGCCCGGCGTCGGCGAACCGCTCCTGCTCCTTGTCCCGCTCGAAAAAGCAGTAGACGGCGTCCGGCAGGTTCCGGGCCGCCCACCCGACCGGCATGAACTGATGCCCAGTGCCGGACGGAAAGACCGCCACCCGCACGCCGATGTCCGGCGGCAGCGAAAGTTCCGGCGACAGGGGCAGATCGCCCGCCAGGTTCTGAAACAGCAGGTCATAATCGCCCCGCGCTTGTCCGAGGAATTCTTCCCAGGTGATGTCGCGCAGGGCGCGGATGGTGACGACTTCCAGATACCCCTGGTACACATTCAAGGCCGGCCAGGGCGGCAGTTGCATCCAGTCCAGCCGGTCGAACAGCGAAAAAGCCGCGATATTGAACTTGTCCTTGGCTGAATTTAAATCCCAGTCCTGAATCATCACGCGGTGATACGGGACCAGGAACCGCTTGCCGGAAAGCGCGGGCCGCAGCAGGTCTTTCAACCCCCGATTCGTGTACGCCAGCGTCTTCGCATTGGGCCGGTCCAGGAACTGCAGTCGGTCGCCGAACGCGGCGGGGGCCAGACTGCGCAGCATCTTCGGCAGCACGCAGACGATAGGCCGCTCCGGGCGCAGCGCGGCGGCGGTGTACAGGCCGGCCAGACGCATCCAGTTGTCCCCGTTGCCGCCAATCGTTAAATCCACGCACAGCGGCGCGCGCCGACCGGCGGGCCGGGCGGGCGGGGGCCGTTTTTCGGTGGGGGGCGACGCGGGGCTTTGGACGGACATCAGGCTTGGCTCTTTCCTTGACTTTGATACAATTGCGGGTTCAGACTGGCATCATTATACATCTTAAACTGCCGGTACAGCTTGAAACGCCGCTCTCCGGCCTCCAACTGTTCCCGCAGCCAGGCCAGGCAATGGCGCAGGTCGGACAGCTGCTCATCGAGGACGACGACTTTGGCGGCGCACCGACTGCGGTGTTCGGGGGTTGCCGAACCGCGCGACGCTTCCTCCTGCATATGATAACGCTTCAGGGCCATGATGGAAAGACGGTCAATGATCATGCCCGGCGTTTCGGAGTGCTGCAGGCTGCTTTCGGTGTCCGAGGGCAGGCGCTCGGAAATCCACAGGTCAATCCGCTCCATCGCGTCGTTGCGCGCCTGGTTGCACTTGTCAATCACGCGCTTGGCCTGCCGGACGCGCTCCGCGCCCAGATCGTCCCGCCGCGCGACATCTTCCTCGTGCCACAAGTCGTAGTTCATCTTGTGGTTCGCCTGAATGAACGACCAGGGCGCGTCCAGCGCGGCCAGGGGCGCATCGTCGTGCCACTGCGCCGTCCAGTCCCGCTGAAAATCCGTGATCTTGTTCTCGTCGAGTTCGCTTAAAGCCGTCTTTGCCATACTATACCTCAAAGGCTGTTTGCGTGAGGGCGCGGCGCGACCGTTCCCGTGACTTCGACCCAGCGCGCGGTGATGCTGTCCCAGCCCAGCGCGCCGCGCGTGATCTGCCGCATCTCCTCTTTCAGGGTTCGCACCGCGCCTTCGTCCCGGAGTTGTCCCAGGCAGACATCGGGCGCGACGTCGTCATTGCGGAGGCACGGCGCGGACGCCGAGGCGGTCTTGCCGGGGCGCAGGGACGCGACGGGGACGACCCCGTGCGCGCACAGGTTCGCATACGCCAGGCTTTTGGTGAGAACGCCCGGCCAGTTGGCGACCAGACCGATGTCCTGCGACAGCAGCGTTTCCGAAAGCCGCCGGGGCGTCAGATCCCCACTCTCGCTCCACAAGGCGGCATGACCGATTTGATTTTGAATCTGGCGCGTTTCCTGGTCCGCCTTGCCATTTCCGTCGGATTTGCCGAGCAGCAGGATGGACTCGACCAAGTCTGCCTCGCACAGCCGCGCCAGCAGATTCCGGTGCGCCTGCAGCGCCCACAAGCGCGTGTTCGGCAGGCCGAAAATGACGATCTTGAGTTTTCGGCCTGCGGCGAGCGGCCAGGGGCGCCCAAAATCCGCCTCGGAGACGGGCGCAATGTTAGCCCCGATGGGGATCAGCGCGCCTTTGCCGGGCCGGGAACCGGCGACAGCAGTCAGACCGGCCTCATACTCCGGGCAGCTCGTCACCCAGCGGTCAGAGATGGCCGCCAGGTCGGCAACGATCTTTTTGGCGACCGGCGCGAGCCAGAACGAAGTCTGCCACGGCCTGCCCTTCGAATACAGCTCGTGGAACATCACCGTCAGCGGCCCGCCGGTCGCACGCTTCCAGTCCCCCAGCGCCTGCGGCAGCCAGACCGGACACCCTTTCGGGTGGTACCCGTAGCCGACATAGTGCAGGACCACGGCGGACGCCTTCGCCTCGCCGAGAGCGTCGCGCAGGCCCGCGCGGCTCAGGCCGAAGGGAGACAGGCCGACTTCCGGCCAGGCGCGGCGGCTGTCTTCGGAGACTTTCGGCGCGAGGCACGACCATTCCGGGCGCGGCGCGGGCCAGTGTTCCCAGAGTTTATAGCAATAGTCCCCCAGCCCATTCGGGATCGGCGGGACGGCAGGTACGATGTGGACGAGCATAGGTGGCATCAGAACTAGGGCAGTGCCGCCGTCTCGCGCGGAAGGCCCTCAGCGGCAGGCGCCTGTCTCTGCTTGCCGGCATTGCGCGCGAACCGGTGGCTCGGCGCCTCCACGCTCCGATAGAAAAGATACGCCAGGGGAATCGCCGGCAGGCAGAACGCGAACGGGATCAGCAGGTCCGCCGGTTTCACGCCGTAGTGCGCCAACCACAGGGCGCCGCACAGCCGGAAAAACGGGTAGTGGATCAGGTACAGCGAGTACGAGATCAGGCCCAGGAACGCGAACGACTTCCGGGCCGTGTCGCTCCGGTGACGGAAGGGGCGGGCCGGGTTGATTCCCCAGTAAAGCAGGACGAAATAGAAGCAGGCCCACACCAGGTGCATCACGTCCACCGGCAGTTTCCGCAGCTCGCCGGCGACCGCCGCCGCCAGGAGCGCGGCCAAGGCGGCTCCCATCCAGGGCTTCCATTCCGGCAGTGTTTCCCGCTTCACCCCCTCCGCCAGCAGCGCACCCGCGCACCAGATGATCCAGTAGGCGGCGAAATGGCCGGAAACCAGCCATGTCGGGCCGAGATGCGCCGCGAACTCGATTCCGAGCATGGACAGCGACACGACCGCCGTGACGGACACGGCGCGCAGCGACCCGAAGCGCATCAGCATCCAGAAGAAGAGCGGGTACACGAGGTACAGTTCCGACTCGACCGGCAGAGACCACAGCGACGCATTGGCGACGATCTGGCCGGGGTGCGGCGGGAAGTTCTGGAGCAGGAATACCGACTTCACCGCCGTCAGCGCCGAGGCGTGGCGGCCATTAAAATAATGCCCCACCGCCCAGTCCACGAGCGCCGAGACCACCACCGCCGCCAGGTACGGCGGATAAATACGGAAGAAACGGCGGTTGGCGTAGGTCTTCAGTTCCAGCGCCCGGTCCCCGCCCGCATAGGGGTAGTGGACGCAGAACCCGCTCACCAGGAAAAACAGCATCACCGCCGACCCGAACATGGAGATCGGGAGCGACAGCCAGGACAGCGCCCGGTCCAGCCCGCTGTAGGCCGCCGGGTGCGCGTGAATCGCGTTCCAGCCGACCCATAGGTCCACCCGGACGTGGAACACGATCACGGCCAGCGCCGACAGGCCGCGCAGCAGGTCAATCCACTCAAGGTGTTTAGGCGCTTTCATGGGTCACCTGCCGAATCGCGCGTCGTATCCATTCGGACACCTGCGCGCCGTTTTCTTCTATTCTCGCCCAGGCGACGTCCACCGTGTCGCCGCACACGATCTTCTGCGCGACCTGGGCCGGGTCTTCGAACAGGTCCCGGACCGTGACCTGCGCGCTCGCGGGGACGTCCAAGTCCGCCAGCAGGCGTTCGCACTTGGTGGCGTAGTTGAACGCGACGAACGGCGTCCGCGTCACCAGCGAAAAGATCAGCGAATGAAAGCGCGTCGTGAAAAACCGTTGGCACCGCCCGATGGCGGGGACGACGGCCCGCACGTGCGGGCTGTAGGGCCGGAACGTCACGTTCAGGTCATTCAGGACGGTCCGCGCGAAGACGTCGTCCGCCGGCGTGAACGGGAAATGCACGACACGGAACCCGGCCCCCTGGGCGGCTTTCACCACCTCGCGGGTCAGCGCGCCGTACCGCTCGCCCAGCGTGTCGAGGTGGGGAATCAGGTCGGGGCTGAACTCCTTGACCTCCTTCAGGAACTGTGAGCCGGGCCGGAATCGGTTTTTGTCTTTCTGCAGGAAGAACGCGACCGTGTTCAGGCCGAAGACCGGCTCGCGCTCGGCGGCTCGGAACAGGGGATCGTCAAAATACGAGAAGCACAGGTCGTAGTGCCAGTGGACGTCTTCACGCTGCAGCGTCTCCCGGAGTGAGGCCGCCTGAGTCGAACTGCGGCAGGTGATCAGCGCCACCTGCGAAAGAAACTCACGCGACTCCCGGATGGCGTCCGGCTCGTTGAAGTCCACGCCCAGGATGGCGACTTTGGAAGGACGGTCCCCATACGTCTGCCGGAGCAGTCTCATCGGCTCGCTGTAGGCGACCGCCCCGCCGCCCACAATGAGCGAGGGCGACTTGGGCCACTGAGGCAGGTTGTAGATCGTCTGCAGCGCGCTGTTCTTCCCCAGTTTGTCGGCCTGACGCTTGACGGCGCTGCCCAGCGCGATGTCGCCCAGGTTGCCGAAATGGTAGCCGCCCGCGATGGCGAGATCGGGCTTGCGCCACTGCTGCCGGAGCAGGTTCGCTCGGTGCTCGATCTGGCACATTTTGCCTTGCAGATTCCCGATTGTCTGCACCCGGTTGGTGATCGTTTGTTCTGTGACCATGTCGGACTTCAGAAAGCCTCGGCGGCGTACTCTTCGGCGGAGCGCGTCTTCGCGACGGCGTACTTGTCGCGGTACTTCTTCTGCCACTGTTTCAGATGACCGGCGACATAAGCAAGTTCAATCACGAGCGAGCCGAGCGCCCGCAGCGTGTCGAGCGAGAACGGCAGGTGCTTGATGGTGCGCAGCCGGAACAGGAGCAGGCGGACGAACAGAATGCGCGGGCCGGTCTGCGCGCCCCGGTGTTTGCACTGGAACTGCACGCTGCTTTCGTACATTTTCGCCATTTTGGCCCCGCGCGCCATGGGGCGGGGCGGATGGTCCACAACGGCGGTCTCGACAAAAGTCAAGCCGTAGCCGGCCGTTTTGAGGCGCTCCCGCAGGTCGGCGTCTTCCATCGCGGGCGCGGCAAAATCTTCATCGAACCCGCCCAGGCGCTCGAACACGGAGGCGCGGATCATGAAATTGCACGACCAGAGGCAGCCGCCCTGATAGTTCACGGGCGCGTGCATCAGCGGCGACTTGATGCCGAGTTTGCAGATCGTTTTCCCTTCGTAGACGTCGGCGCCCGGCCTGACGGCCGCCGCCAGGGACGCCAGCCAGTCCGGCTCCGGCAGGCAGTCGTCGTCGGTGAACGCGACCCACGCGCCGCGCGCCTGCCGCGCCCCGCCGTTGCGGTTGGCGGCGGGTCCCCGGCGCGGTCCCGCCGCCCAGCGGACCCAGGGATAGCGCTCCACAACCATCCGCTCCGCCGTCGTCTGCCGCCCGTCGTCGGTGACGATCACCTCGTACTGGTCCGGCGGCAGCGACTGTGCGCCGGGCGCGAGGCGATCCAGGCACTGGGCCAGCATCTCGTTACGGTGGCAGGTCGGGACGACGACGCTGATCAGGGCAACACTCACTCGCATTTCCCTCCGGCGGCGCGCTTGCGCCGCATGACATCGTCGAGAATGTCCAGGACCTGATTCGCGAACATTCTTGAGTTCAGCCCGGCGTCCACCAACTGCCGCGCCCGGCGGCCCATTGCGATGGCCTCGTCCTCGTTCTCCTCGAAAAACGTGATCGCCCGCCGCCAGCCTTCGACGTCTCCGGGGTCCACCCAGAGGCCGATGCCCTCGGCCTCGATGTCAATGTCAATCAGCGGGTGGCGCGTCATAATCAATGGCTTGCCCATGCCGAGCGCGTCCATCACGCTTGTCAGCCCGGACAGGCTCACGCCCGCCACCAGCGGGATCGCGAGCGCCCGCGCCCCGGCGTAGATTTGGAGCAGCTCCGGGTACTTCATGTAGCCGGTCTCCGGCTGGACCGTCACCTGCACGTTGGGGCCAAACTCCTCAAAGCGCGCCTTGACATCCCCCTTCAAGCAGATGATGTGCGCGTGGCTGCCAGTCTGCGAGGCCGCCAGCCCAAAAGTAATGAAATCGCGGCCCGTCCGGCCCGCCGCCACGACCCCGCGCCCTTTCGTCGGCACGTAGGGGTAGAAGTCCGCGTCCGGCCCCCACGCCAGCGGGCAGGACTTCGCCGCCTGGCCCGGAAGCGCGTTGATGGAGTTGGCGACGCCCCGGCTCAGCGCCGGGAAAGCGTCGGAACCCTTCACGAACAGTCTGACAAACGGCTCCCGAAGGCGGCTTGCCCGGCCCCGATTCAGCGGGTGGTGCGCGATGGAGACCACCGGGACTTTGACGATGCCGGCGGCCCGCAGGTAACTGACAACTTGAGTCTGCATCTGGCAGGGTGAATAGATCAGGTCGGCCTCCCCGATATGACGCCGCAGCGACCACTGCTGGTCCAGGTCGCCGAACGGGATGGGGATCGGACTCTCCCGGAGCCGTCGGCTGAGTTTTACCAGCGCCTGGGAGACCCGGAACGGCACGATGTCCACTTCATAGCCGCGCGCCGCGAAATAGTTGATGCCGTAAAGATGGTGGTCGGGCTTCTCTTTGCGCTCGACCTCTTTCCAGACCTCATCGAATGAATAGTTGTTCAGGACCGCAACGCGGGGCATAGCTACTGGGCCTCTGACGACACGACGGATGCAAGGGCCGGGCGCTCGGCGGCGTCTTCGGAGTCATCGTTCTCCTGCTGCCAAGTGATTCCTTCGCGCACCACGCGGGCGGGGATGCCGACGGCAACGCAGTGGCTTGGGACGCTTTTTGTCACTACCGAGTGGCTGCCGACGACGCTGTGCGCCCCGACCGTGACGCCTTTCAGGACCTGGACATTCGCGGCCAGCCAGACATGGTCTTCAATGACAATCGGCTTGGCGCGGTTCAGCCGTCCGCCGGAGGCCAGGTCAATGATCGGGTGTCCGTCCCCGCAGCGGATGTCAATGCCCCATGCGAACAGGCAGTCGCTGCCGATGGTGATGGACTGGCCGGACTCGGCGACGGCGAGGCTCACCTCCGCGATGTGCGTCCGCGCGCCGACCGTGATGCGGCCGTCGTTCCGGCTGAACCAGATGTGGCCTTTCTGCAGGTCGCACCCCGGCCCGAATTCCAGCGCGTTATTCGACCCCAGCACGGCGATTTCCAGGTTCGCCATATGCGCGCCCCGCTCAAAAACGACCCGATTGTTGTTCCCGGTAAAAGTGATGCGGACGTTCTCCAGAAACGAATCCGACGCCTCGACGCGGTTGCCCCGGCCGTAGTCACGGCAGCGGTTGCGGCTGACCCGGTTGCGGACGCGGCAGTACAGCCCGTAAAACCGGCCCTGCGGCCTGCCCAGCCTGCGGTCTATCTTCGACAAAAGCGACATTAGGTTACACGATTGACGGTCTTGTAGCGCCGCACCTCGGCGGGAATGCCGGTCACGACGGCATACGGCGGGACGTCTTTCGTGACGACGGCCCCGGCGCCGACGATGCAACTGCGCCCCAGGGTGACGCCCGGCATGATCACGGCGTGGCTCCCGATCCAGACATTGTCTTCGACCACGACCGGCTTGCCGATGTGCGGCGCGTCGCCGACGAACTCGATGTCCACGGGGTGAGTCACGCTGAGGACGGAAGCGTGGCTGGCGATCCAGACGCCGCTGCCGAAGCTGACCTCGCCGCCGCCCAGCACATGGACAAACTCATTGACGCAGCAATTGTCGCCGAAGGTGACACGGCTGGGGTTGTTGATGTAGGCGTTACTCGCGATCTGCAGGTTCGCCCCGTGCCGCTTCATCACGCTGCAGATGTACCGAGTGTGCTTGCTTTTCCACTCGGCTTCGAGGATGTAGACCGTTTTATCGGGTATCAGAGACAGAAGACCCCCTAAAAACTTCCGCAAAAGCGACATTCTTCACGCCTTCACGCCCGCGCGCCTTCCATGTCCATGGCCTGGAGAGACCTGTACGTGCGATACAGATACGGGACGATACTGACAATAAACGGGAGCGAACTGAGCAGCGCGACGCCTTTGATCGTGCTGACATCCAGGAACCGAATCAGCAGGATTTGCATCACGATCACGATAGGAATGGCGATCCAGGCGCCTTTCGTCCAGGCCCGCGTCGAGTTCAGCCCGTAGATGATTCCGACGAAGTTGCTGACGACCGTCGAGAAGATGACATACGCGAAGTCGGAACCCAAATGCGCGTATTGTCTTCCCAACAGCCAGAGAAACGGCGAGGGCAGGCAGACGGCGACCACCACCATCAAGACCGAAAGCACTCCATACACGCTGATGATCTGCCACCACATCCGCGTCAGCCTCAGCCGATCCTGACAGCGGGCGAAGCGGGGCAGAACCACGCTCGTCATGATGGAGGTGATGATGGAAAAGAGCATCGCCAGCCTGCCCAACGCCCCCACTTCGGCGATCATGCGCGTGCCG
>CAZZVX010000014.1:0-25656 GCA_964657535.1 Armatimonadota bacterium
CTCGCCCCCATGACGCACAGCCCCGCCGACTTCCACTACCACCGGGCGCGTCACCGCGCCGCCGCCACCGACCACTACACCTTCCACCAACTCATCCCCTACCTTGGCAGCAAGCGTAAACTCCTCGGCCTGATCGCCCAGGCCCTCGCCCAAACCGCCATCACGCCCCCTGCCACCTTTTTGGACCTCTTCGCGGGCAGCGGCGTCGTCTCCCGCATGGCAAAACAGATCGGCTACCGCGTCCTTGCCAACGACTGGGAACCCTACGCCCACGCCCTCAATGCCTGTTATATCACAACCAACGCGCCCCCGCCCTTCGCCGCCCTCAACGCCCTCCCGCCCCAGGAAGACTGGATCACCCGCCACCTTTGCCCCGCCGACGATAGCCGCTACGACCCCCGCCGCGACCGCCTCTTCTACACCCGCGCCAACGGCATGAAATTGGACGCCGTGCGCCTGCAAATCGCTCATTGGCGTCAGCACGGACTGATTACTGCCGACGAAGAACACTGCCTGCTCGCCCCTTTGCTGTATCAGGCTTGCTACGTCAGCAACACCAGCGGCGTCTTCAAGGGCTTCCACAACGGCTGGGGCGGCCAGACCGGCACGGCTCTCTACCGCATCCTCGCCCCCGTCACCCTTGCCCCTGCCGTCTTCTGCGACAACGCCCAGCCCAACGCCGTCTTCCAGCAAGACGCCCTCGCCCTCGCCCAGCAACTCCGCGACGCCCGAACCCCCATCGGCATCGCGTATTTAGACCCGCCTTACAATCAGCACCCCTACGGCAGCAACTATCACGTCCTCAACACCCTCACCCTTTGGGACCGCCCCGCCTTGACCCAACAGATACAAGGCCGCAACAAAGCCGCCATCCGCGACGACTGGCGCACCGCCCGCCGCAGCCCCTACAACCACCGCGCCGCCGCCGCCGATGCCTACGCCACATTGATTGCCGCTTTGGACGCCCATTATATCCTCACCAGCTACAGCACCGACGGCCTCATCCCGCTCCTGTCCCTGCTGCAAACCTGCACCCGGCGCGGCCACACCGAATACGTCGCCCAGGACTACAAACGCTACCGGGTCAGCGCCCAGCGCTTTTCCCCCAAGCCTGTGAATTTGGAGTTCATCCTGGTCATCAACACCCGCCGCCCCCACACCGGCCCGCCTGCTGAAGAACTCGCCCGCCAACTCCGCCACGCCGAAACCGCCGCCCTCAACAGTCACGGACAGGGCCTAACGCCAAAAAAGGCGTAACGCAAAAAAGGGCATGACACGTCATGCCCCTACGGGAAAAGCGTCTTCCCCGTTGTAGGGACATGACGTGTCATGCCCAACCCGGCCCTGCCTTATTCGTTTTTGGAGATTGCTACTTCTCCACAGTGATTGCCAGTATCTTGATCGCCGGGTTGTTCGGCAGCACCAGCGCCGTCACCTTGCCCGCCCCATCGGGAACCAACGCATAGTCGCCCAGCGTGACCGGGACAGGTTCCGTCCCATTGGGGCCGACCCGATAAGCGCTGCGAAAAGCAGGCGCAGCGTTCGCTCCGGTCGGTGATTGGGACCAGTCCGACACAGACACGGTAATCGGCGTCGTCTGATTGCCCGACTGCAGGCCGAACGACGCCGACACGCTCTGCCCGCCCGTCGCCGCCGCCAGCAGGTGGACGGCCTTATAATTGCCGTCCGGCAGGTTGATCGTCTGGCCCTGGCAGGCAACGACGTTCATCTTGCCCGCGCGTGGGATCGGGTACAGGAACGGCAGGGCATGGTTATCATTCGGGCCGTCGCCGGTCGCGGCGGCATAGTAGCCGGAGGGGTACAGCGGCGGGCCGGGCTTGCCTAAAAGAATAGGGTTGGCATCCAACTCCGCCGTGCCGTCCGGCGGCAGCGTTTCGGCAGGAAACGCATGGCCCGCGCCGTCAAAATCTCCCGCGCTGCCCGGCCCGGCGATGCCGTTCAAGGTCACGTATTTGCTCAGGTCTACCGGCGTGACGGTTCCTCGGCCCCCGACCGTGACAAAGGCTTGCAGCAGGTCGTCGCCTTTGGAAACGGGAGCCGTAGACGCCCAGTTTCCGTCACCGTCCTGCACGTCAAAGGCCAGCGCATACCGTCCCGGACGATCCGGGGCATGGAACTTGACGGCGACATTTCCAGCAACGGCGTCCGTCACAACGTCCGCATCCAGTGTTCCCGTCGCGCCGCCGTCCCACTGCGCCTCATGGCCGTCCAGATAGTACCAGTGATAGCCGATGCGCGTCCCTTTTTTTGTCCAGGTGCGCGGGCCGACATTCTGCACGGCGACCTGCGCCGTCGCGTCCTTGCCGGCGTCCACCTGGCGCGGAATATCGGACAGCACGAAGTTCGCGCCGGGGTCCGACGCGACCACGCGCAGGGCTTCGTCGTAACTGCCGCTGACAGGGTCGCCGCCCTCGGCAGGCCGCACGAACCAGTGCAGGCGGTACTCGCCCGGCGCAAGCGCCTTGCCATGCGCGTCTGTCAGGGCAACGGGTTCGGCGGGTTCGGCAATCTGGCCGATGTCAATCGGCAGCGGGCCGAGCGTCACGCCCGGCGACTCGGCAACGGTCTGCACCGCGCCGCTGTCCGGGTCAACCGTCTGGATTTTATACGCCAATCGTTCTTTGGCCCAGGTGCTGCTGCCGTCGTTGCGCACGGACACCGGCGCATTGTACGTCTGCCCCGCCTGCCCGTAAGCGGGCGTGTCCGTGCCGATAAACGTCGCCTGCGGCTTCACCGTCACGCCCGCCGCCGTCACTGTCACCGGGATTTGGATCGGCGAATCGCCCGCGTAGGAAAACCAGCGGTCGTCGCCCTGCACCATGTCAAAAACCAGCGTGTAGTCGCCCGGCTCCAAATTGTCGCCGTATTGGTTGACCGCGACCAGGCCGACATTGAGCGTCGTGGCATGGCCCGGCAGCACGTCGTCGCCAACGGGGACGCGCTGGGCCGAATCGTCAAACAAGCGCCCGTCTTTGTACCAGCGCGGCACCAGCGCGTAGTTCTCGCGCGCTCGCCAGGGCAGCGTCCCGGCGTTCTCAATGCGGATGGGAACGGTATACAGCGTCCGGGGCTGAATGATGCGCGGCGCGTACTCGGCGAGATACTTGGCGTGCCACTCGTGGCTGCCGTTGAACGTGTTCGCGTACAGGCGCGTGTCGTCGGCGTACTTTTCGCCGTACTGACGGGAGGCGCAGATTTCCGTGCCGTGCGAAAAGTCGTTCCAGGAGTCAACGACGATAAACTGCGGCTTGGCGTCGGTCGCCTTGCTCCAGGCTTCGGCGTAAGTCTGCCCCGCCTGCCGCCCGACCGCGCCCGACGGGTCAACCCGCCCCGGCGAAACAACCGTTGCGTTCAAAATCGGCGTGACCGGCATTCCGTCGGCGAGCGCGTCCGGCCCGGAATATTGGGAAGGGGCGTAAACGGCAACGCCGGGCCGGGCGTCGGCGGTGCGGGGAATGACGGCCCGAAACTCGGTGGGGATGTGCGCGTAAATGACTTGGAGCGGGGCCGTGCCGCCGCCCATGTCCACGCCGAGCAGGGGATAATCCATCCGCTCGGCCTTCATCTCTTTGAGCGTTTCCACAAGCGCATCCAACTCGCGGCCCAGCAGTGGGTCAGTCGCTTGGGCGCGGATTAAAGCAACATCAATACCCGCGCGCCGCAGGTCGGATAACTGCTGCCGGTGCCAAAGAGGACGCAGGCCGGAAAACCAGGGGCCGCAGCCGTTGATGGGCTGGTCCACCAAGAGCGAGCCGCCTGCTGCGTTCCAGACATTCTGGCCGGTGGCTTTGCGAGCGTCGGCGTTGTAGTCAAACCGATAGATCGCCATCACCAGCGACGGCGGCTTGACCGCTGTGAGTTTCAGCGAGCCGACCAGCGAGACGGGCGAGACCGACGGCTTGAAATGCTTGCCGGGCTTGGGCGTCAGTGGGTTGTAGCGCTGGCCGGGGAAGGCCGGCTCCATCGGGACGGCGGCTTCCTGCTGCTGCGGGCTGGGGATCATCGGCATCGGCGGCGGCGTCGGGATGCCGCCGGGGACGACTTTGATGGACCCCATGTGGTTGGGCAGGTCGATCTCGCTCGGATAGTTGCCCGCCGTGCGCGTCGGCTTTTTGGGCGTCACGGGCGTCGGCGGCGCGACGGCGACCGGGGCAGGCTCCGGCGTCGGCGGCGCTTCTTCCGGCGGCGGTGCGCCGAACGGCGAATCGGTCGTGTTCGGCTCCTCGGCGACCGTCGGCGCGGGCGCGCTGACGGCG
This sequence comes from Armatimonadota bacterium, assembly GCA_964657535.1. Classification (GTDB taxonomy): domain Bacteria; phylum Armatimonadota; class Armatimonadia; order Armatimonadales; family Capsulimonadaceae; genus CAZZVX01. The sequence goes on from CAZZVX010000014.1 coordinate 4,278, forward strand.
TCCTGCCCAAAGGCGATCCGCGTCTCGCTCGGCCATTCCCCGCTGACAATGGAGCCGTTGATCAAGGGAAACCGGTCCAGGGCGACGTGCGGGCTGACGACGCGCTCCAGCGTCGAATCCACCGTCTGCAATGTGCCGTTGTCAAAAACGATCTTCGTCCACTTGGACGGGTTCTGCACGTCGGCGGCCGTTTGCACGTCCGGCGACAGGGAATAAAACTGCTGCGCGGGCTGGGCCGTCGTGTCCCGGTCGCGCGAGATGACGTTGAACCCCCAGGTTTCGCCGCTTTTGGGCGGCCCGGAGCGGCCCAGTTCCTGCCAGGGAATGGCGAGTTCCACGGTGTAGCCGGTGTCGGTGTCTGTGTTGTCGTTCAGCGTGCCGTCCACATTGGCGGCATATTTATAGGTATAGATGGCTTCCGCTTTGGGGACGTTCGTGCCGTCGCCGACGCTGAAATACGCCCCTTCGCCCGCCGACACGGCCATCTGATAGGTGTGGTCGGTGCGGTGGTCGGCGCGCTTGTGGTCGGTCTCAAAGAAGACTTCCACGTCGTCGTCCTGCTGCGGCTGCGACGTCGGCGTGGCATTGGTGGATACGACGTGCGGGTCGCTGACCTCAAACCCGGCATAGAAGTAGTAATCGTCCCAGGTGGTATACAGCGCGGACACGCGGTTTTTTTCGGGGGCTGCCGCCGCCTGCGGCGCGGCGAGGACGAGGGCCGGCGCCAGCAGGCAGAGGAGCGCGAGCGCCGCCCCCGGTAATTGTTTGAGCATAGGTGATTATAGCCCTGAGACCTGTTGAGTGTCAAGGCGTTGGCGGCCCACTCCCGTGTTCGCTCACTCCTCGCCACGCAGGGTTCTCCTACAGCGGGAGGATTCGGGGGGCGGCAGTGGCTTTCGCTCGTCTGCGTCACGGGTATGGTTTTTGCAGGACGAAACTGCCGTTATCCGCCGGCCCGATCTCGTTGGTGTCGCAGGGGAAGCCGATTTTTGGATGTCCGGCGCGGTGACAGATCGCGGCAGCGCCCCTCTGCCAATTGGTCCATCGTCGGGCGTTCACGCAGTTGCTGTAATCCGTCTGCTCCTGCGCGTTCCGCCAGAGCGGCGGCATGGACAGCCAGATGTAGGGCCGTGCCGGCAATGTCCTTTTCGGGTCCGTCAGAACCGCCTGGATGACGGGCGGGCCGGCATAAATGCCCGGCGAATAACTTCCCGCATGATGCGGCCTGTGACTGTGTTCCCAGGCCCTGCGCGCTTTCTCCATTCCGATTGTCACGTGTTCAAAATACGCCAGGATCGGCCCGGTTATGTCTTCGCGCGGTGCGTCGTAGTCCACGCAGAAATAGATGGCCGTGTTCGGCGGCTGCCCGACGGAATGTGCCTCGTTCCAGGCGGCTGCACCGTTGCGCTCACCGAGCGCGGCCCCAAAGGAACGCTTTGTGCGCGCCCCATTTTGGAAGAAGACCAGTATCCGCATTCCCCGTTTCGAGATGGCAAGTCCCTCGGCGCGTGATAAGGTCTTGTGAGCGTCCGTGGATGAGTAGTAGCGCCCGACATACGCGACGTTCTTCGCGAGGCACTGGAGGTCACAGCCACGAACGTCTTCCGAGCAGTCTACGCACCGCCGTGTGACGGGGAGCGCAACAAAAGTTATCGATGGAATGTTCTGATCGTGCGCCGTGAGGCGCGGGGACGACGAAACGGTGTTTAGCCGCGTTGCTTTTGATCCTTTCGGTCGAAAATGCGTGATCGCAGCCAGGCATAGAACGACAGCGAGAATAGCGAGCCCGCCCCCAGTTGCCGTTTTGCCGCCACTGTCCTACACCGCAAAAAATGTGTCATAATAGAATTCAACATGGCAAGAACATCGCGGGCCGCGACTTCCACGAAACGCGCAAACAATACCGTCGCCAATCTGCTTCGTGATCGTATCCGCTCCGGCCACTATCAGGCGGGCGACTGGCTGCCGACCGAGCGCCATCTGGCCGAAGACCTCAGCGTAGACCGGCGCGTGGTGCGCACAGCGATCAACGATCTGGTGAGTGACGGGCTGGTCCACCGCCGCCCCCACTGCCGCCCGATTGTCGGGCGAGTTTCAAGCGCTGCCGCTCCGGGCGCGGAGCCGCCGACCTCTTCCTACTCAGACTTCGTGGCGCTGATCATGTGGCCCGGCGGGGGTGTTTTGGAACACGCAACCACGTCGCAGCAGCGCATCTTTTGGGGCATCAATCAGGCGCTGGCGGAAGCGGGCCGTCATGCGGTCTTTCTCCGAATAGCCGAAATCGGGAACGAAGAAGAAACAGCGGCGCGTGAGGCCGCGCAGCTGCGCTACGCCGTGGAACGCGGATTTGGCGGCATCATTTTTTACCCGTATGCCTACCGGAGAAATCAGGCGCTTGTCAAGGACGTGAGCCGTAAGATACCCTTGGTCACGATTGACCGACAAATTGTCGGTCTGGAAACGGACTTTTCCGGCGTAGACAACCGCCGGGCGACCTTTGAAGCGACTCTGCACCTGGCCGCGCAGGGGCATCGACGCATTGCCTACGCGACCAAGTGGGAGCAGATACGTCCGGTCCAGGAGCGTGTACAGGGGTACATGGATGCCGTGCGTGAAGCCGGTCTCCCGGAACTTGTCCTGGCGATTCCTTCCAGCTCCGCCCCCTGGACAGTGACGGACGCCATTTTCCGCCTGCCTGCCGGCGAACGCCCGACAGCGGCTGTTGTCTTCAACGATTACGCTGCGGTTAATCTGATGGAGCGCCTGCAAAACTTGGGGCTGACTGTCCCCGAAGATGTGGCGCTGATCGGCTTTGACGACATCATTCCCGCCCTGCCCAACGGCGTCGGCCTGACCACCATCGCGCAGCCCTACGAAGAGATCGGCAAGGCGGCGGTGGACCTGCTCCTGCGCCGCATGAAAGACTCCTCCGCCCCTATCACAACTGTCGAATTGCCCACTCGGCTGGTCGTGCGCCAGAGCAGCGCTGCGCCGATTGCCTGATGGGTGCTCGTCCGTGCCGTTCTGCGTTCCTCTTGTTCTAACTTTGGGACAGTGGTATGAGAACCATAATTCACCAAACCTGTTGTAATATGTTCCATAAGTGTTTCTCGCAATCGTGCTGCAAAAAACTACACCATTAAAGTTCCAAATGTGTTGACACAGTCAAGCCAGTGGTGGTAATATGGCTCATAAGAACAAAGAACGGATGTCTTTCGTCCCCGTTCCCGGCGAACGGCAAGCCGTTTTCAATGTCAAAGGAGAAGTCCATGAAGAACCAATCGAGGGGCTTTACGCTCATCGAACTGCTCGTTGTAATCGCTATTATCGCAATTTTAGCGGCGATTCTTTTTCCAGTCTTCGCTAAAGCTCGCGAAAAAGCGCGTCAGATATCCTGCGCTTCCAACCTGAAGCAGCTCGGTCTGGGAATCATCCAGTACACGCAAGACAATGACGAGTATTATCCGAACGGCACGAACGGACACGGACGGGGCTGGGCGGGCGAGATTTCCCCTTACATCAAGAGCAATGGGTTGTATAAATGTCCCGATGACGCCACGACACCGAGTACGGCTGACCTTGCCCTGAACCCGCCTCGCGCGACCTGCTCCTATGGCTTCAACCAGAATCTGGCCCCCGGCGCGGCCAGCGCCGGCCAGGTCGGAGGTATGCTGGCGGCCCAGGCCTCACCGGCAAAAACCGTGCAGTTGTTCGAAGTCTCAGGCAACACGGCTCAGGTGACTGTGACCACGGACAATGACTCGCTTGCCGGATCGGGCGACACCACAGACTGGGGATGGCTCGACAACGGCAACGGCGGCAAGTATGCGACCGGCAAGCTCGGCAATCCCCAGTGGTCGGACACGACGCGCTTGGATCCGGCTAATCCGACCGGACGCCACACGGACGCGGCCAACTATGCGCTGGCCGATGGACACGCCAAGTATCTGAAGGGTGTTCAGGTCTCCCCCGGCGTGGACGCACTCACCGAGGCTGACGCGCAGAGTGCCCGGCAAAACAATTCCGCCGCCGGCACCGCCAACCCGCTCTTTGCGGCGACCTTCAGCAGCAAGTAGCGAGCGGCGACAGTCGCCGCTGTTCCTATCACGCCTCGCACCGCAGGAGCATTTGTTCCTGCGGCGTTGGCATGATGGCTTGTCGTGCCTTTGATCGAAATCTCATGTTCACTCGTCGTGCTTCACTTGCTCTTTTATGTGCCTTGCCGGTCACCGCTGCCTGCGTTGTATCCTATTGCTTCGTTCACCCCGTCTCTCCCCCCTCTCCTCCGGTTCGTGTTTACACCGCGGATGAAATGAAAAGTCACATTTCCTTTCCTCCACCTGTACCTCGATTTCTTGGTTCCGCACCCGCCCATTTTGAGGACGTTACAACGCCCGCGGGCATTCGCTATCAATGGCGCATTCCCGGACCGCGCCCGCTGGACATTTTGCAGACTATCGGCAACGGTTGTGCGTTTCTAGACTACAACAACGACGGCAACTTAGACGTCCTGCTTGTGGGGCCGAAACTCGCTCTCTACAAAGGCGACGGGCAGGGACACTTTACAGATGTCACGGCGCAATTGGGACTGGACAAACTGCATGGGCATTTCTTGGGCTGCGCGGTGGGCGACTACGACAACGACGGCTACGACGACATCTACGTCAGCGGCTACCACACCGGACTGTTGCTCCACAACGATGGCGGCAGGCGCTTCACCGACGTGACGCGGGAGGCGGGTCTGGGGCCACAGCCGTGGGGGACGGCCTGCGCCTGGGCCGATGTGGACGGCGACGGGCGGCTGGACCTGTTCGTCGGCAACTATGCCGACTTTGACCCGAGTAAAGACAGACGCTTCTGTGGGGATGGAGGTACGCGGTACGCCTGCGGCCCTCTGGTATACCGCTCCTGCTTCGGCATTTTGTACCGGAACAAAGGCGGCGGCAGGTTCGAGGACGTTTCCGCCCGCTGGCGGCCCGGCGGTTGGGGAAAGGTGCTGGGGGCGGCGTTCTCCGACTACGACCGCTCCGGGTGGCCCAGCCTGTACCTCGCCAACGACGAGAACACGGGAAATCTTCTCCAGAATCGTGGCGTCACGTTTCGGGAGAGGGGACGCGAGTCTGGAACGGCCTTTGACGGCATGGGGCGCGTCCACGGCGGAATGGGAGTTGACTGGGGCGACTACGATAACGATGGGGAAATAGATCTTTTCGTCGCCGCGTACCAGAACGAGCCGAAATGCGTCTACCGTAACGCTGGGGACGGCAGCTTTGAAGAGGTTTCGCAAAAACTCGCCCTGGCGCCCAGGACCCTCCCTTACGTCGCTTTCGGCGCGAAGTGGCTGGACTATGACAACGACGGCTGGCTCGACCTGATGATCGCCAACGGGCATATAGAGGACAACGCCCCTGATGTAGAACCCTCCGCGACCTACAGGCAGCCCACGCAACTCTTCTGGAACGCGCACGGCAAGGTGTTCGCCGATATGAGCGCACGGGCCGGGGCTGCGCTGCTCAAACCGATTGTGGGGCGCGGCCTGGCGGTGGGAGACTTCGACAACGATGGGCGGGTGGACGCGCTGGTGGTGGACAGCGAAGGGACGCCGCTGCTGCTCCGCAATGAAAGCCCGAAGACCGGCCACTGGCTGTCATTTTCGCTGGTCGGCGCGCATTGCAATCGGGATGCTTACGGGGCGGAAGTCACGGTCCGAGCGGGTGGCCTGACTCAGACGCGCGTGTGTCATGCGGACGGATCGTATCTGTCTTCCTCGGACAAGCGGGTCCACGTCGGCATCGGCGGGGCGCGGGCGGCACAGAGCGTTAGTATCCGATGGCCGGACGGCCATCGGGACACTTTTGCGGGGGTGGCCGGGAACCGGGAGTATACGGTGCGCGAGGGCGACAAGAAACTCAAGGAACAAGGACTTTGATCATGGACAGACTTTGTCTCACGAACACAACACAGAAAATTCTTCGGCGGATTGCGGCGCTGGCGCTCCTGGCGCTCGCGCCGCTGGTCCACGCCGACAGTGTCCCTGTCTACAAAGACCCGCATGCGCCGCTGGAAGCGCGGGTCAACGACCTGTTCAACCGCCTGACGCCGGATGAGCGGCTTTCGCTGCTGACGGGGACCAACTTCACGTCGCGCGGCGTGGCGCGGGTCGGGCTGCCGCCGGTCACGATGGCCGACGCCGGGCAGGGCGTGCGCGGCGGCATGGACTCCATCAACGGCCCGGCGACGGCGTTCCCGGCGGGCGTGCTGCTGGCCGCGTCGTGGGACCCGACCATCGGGCATGAGGTCGGGGCCGCCATCGGGGTGGAGGCGCAGAACAAAGGCACGGGGGCGCAGGTGCTGCTGGGGCCGGGCGTCAACATCCACCGCGCCCCGCTGAACGGGCGCTTCGGCGAATACTACAGCGAAGACCCGTATCTGGCGGCCCAGACGGCGGTCGGCTATGTCCAGGGCGTCCAAAGCACCGGAACCGGGGCGTGCGTCAAGCACTTCGCCTGCAACAACCAGGAGTATGACCGCGGCGGGGTGGATGTCCAGGTCAGCGAGCGCGCGCTGCGGGAGATCTACCTGCCGGCGTTCCAGGCCGCCGTTCAGCAGGGCCATGCCTGGGCGGTCATGTCCAGTTACAACCTGGTCAACGGGTATCACTCCAGCGCCAACTGGTACCTGCTCACCAATGTTCTCAAAGACGATTGGGGCTTTGACGGGCTGGTAATGTCCGACTGGGGCGGCGTCCATGAGACCGCCGGCGTCGTCAACGCCGGCAACGATCTGGAAATGCCGGGGCCGGGCAAACTGGACCACGATGCCGTCGCGGCCTGCATTGCGGCCGGGCTTGTCAAGCAGTCCAAAGTGGACGACGCCGTCCGCCGCCTGCTGCGGACAGCGATCCGAACCGGGATGCTGGACGGACCCAAAACGCCCGATCACAGCCTGGTTAATACGGAAGAACATAAACAGGTCGCGTACCGGGCGGCAACCGCCGGGATGGTGCTGCTCAAGAACGACGGCGGCCTCCTGCCGATCAACCCCCAAAAGGTCCACTCCATCGCGGTGATCGGCAGTCGGGCAACGAACTGGCAGATCGGGGTGGGCGGCAGCGCGGGCGTGGACCCGGTTTCGCGCGTGTCGCCCCTAGACGGCATCACGGCGCGGGCGGGCAGCGGCATCGCCGTCAGTGATACGCCGACGCCGACGCTGAAGACGGAGCCTGTCCCGGCATCGGTCCTCGCGCCGACCGGGGCTGCCGGTGCGGAACATGGCCTGCGCGGCGAATACTTCACCAACCCCGACCTGCAGGGAGCGCCGGCCGCGACCCGCGTGGACCCCAACATTGACACCGTCTGGGGCGACCAGAACCGGCCCACCGGCATTCCCGGTGAGCAGTTCAGCGTCCGCTGGACCGGCACGCTGACGGCCCCTGTCACCGGCAAGTACAAGTTCTACCTGACGGCCGACGACGGCTCGCGCTTGTTTATCAACGACAAGCCGATCATTGACCACTGGCGCGCGACGACCGCCAGTGCCATCGGCGGAGAGATGACTCTGGCGGCGGGTCAGTCCTACGCCATCCGCGTGGAATACTTCCAGGGGACGGGCGGGGCGGAGACGCACCTGGCCTGGATCGTCCCGGCGTCGCCCGACATCTTCCAGGACGCGGTCGCGGCGGCGCGCAAGGCCGACATGGCGATTGTCGTGGTCGGCAGCGACTTTGAGGCCGAGAACACAGACCGGGAGTCGATGGAGATGCCGGATATGCAAAGCGAATTGATCCGGCAGGTCGCGGCGGCCAACCCGAACACGGTCGTCGTGATGAACAACGGCGGCCCCGTGCTGATGGCGGACTGGATCAAAGCCGCGCCCGCCGTGCTGGAAGCGTGGTTCCCCGGCCAGCAGGGCGGGGCGGCGCTGGCGTCCATCTTGTTCGGCGACGTCAACCCGTCCGGCAAGCTGCCGGACACGCTGGCCGTGCGGCGGGAAGATTATTCGGACTACGCCACCTATCCCGAAGACAAGAACGGCGTGGAGCGCTACGCCGAAGGCATCTATGTCGGCTACCGCTGGTTTGACAAGAAAGCCGTCACGCCGGTCTTCCCCTTCGGCTACGGGCTGTCCTACACCACCTTCCGCTACTCCCATCTGCGCCTGTCCCGGCCCGCCATCGGCCCGAAGGGTCAGGTCACGGTGACTGCCGACATCACCAACACGGGCGCGCGGGCCGGCGCGGAAGTCGTCGAGTTGTACGTCCACCCCCGTAACCCGAAGGTGGACCGGCCCGTCCGTGAACTCAAGGGCTACGCCAAACTGGCGCTCCTGCCGGGCGAGACCAAACCGGCCGTGTTTACTCTGACTCCGTCGTCACTGCAATACTGCGACGTCAAAGACAAAGGATGGAAGTCCGACGCGGGGGCATACGACGTGGAAGTGGCGGCGTCCTCGCGCGACATCCGCCTATCCGCGCCGCTGCGTTTGACGGGAGACTACTTCCAGCCGATCCCCGGCATGGGCGCTCAAAACCCCATGACCGCGCCGCCCTCGCTGGCGACGGGCAAGCTTGCCATCGCCTCCTCGGAGAACCAGGGCAACGCTGCCAAGTTCGCCACGGACGGGGACACCGGCACGCGCTGGGAGTCCCAGTGGTCGGACCCGCAGTGGCTGGCGGTGGACCTGGGCAAGCCCGAAAAGATCAGCCGGGCGCTGCTGATGTGGGAAACGGCCCGCGCCGCCGCCTACAAGTTCCAGGTGAGCATGGACGGCAAGACGTGGAAAGACGTGTATTCTTCCGACACGCCCCAGGGCGCCTATGACGCGATCAAGTTCACTCCGGTCACGGCGCGCTGGGTGCGCGTCTACGGCGAGAAGCGCACGACGACCTTCGGCTACTCGCTTTTTGAGCTGGATGTCTACGGCGAGTAGGGAACAAAGTCAGAAGGGGATTGTCTGTTCTGCGGAGTTTTGTCGAGGCGATTAAAGTGACGGTCAACGACGTCACCTTTGGGCTGGATGTCTAGCCGGAGCGGGGTTCCGCTGACAGCGGTGACTTGGAGATTGATCTGCCGGAGCTATTCGTTGCGATTGCCGAAGCCGCACAGGAACGTCGTAGCGCCGTCGCCGTTGTTATTGACGATATCTAGTATTTTAGTCCGAAAGAGTTGGGCGCGCTGATCATGGCAATGCACAAGGTGCAGCAGCGTCAGCTTCCGCTCGTCCTCCTGGGAGCGGGCCTACCCGTTTTGCCGGGATTGGCGGGGCAGTCGAAGTCCTACGCCGAGCATTTGTTGAGTTTCCCAGAGGTGGGCGCACTGTCAAAGGAGAATACGGTCAAGGCGTTATTGGAACCCGCGCAGGCTGCCAGCATCACTTTTGAGGCGTCCGCGCTGGCGGAAATCTTCCGACTGACAAAGGGATATCCCTATTTCCTGCAAGAGTGGGGCTACCAATCCTGGAACTGCGCGGAGGCCAGTCCGATCACTCTGCAGACAGTTCATAAGGCGACTGCCACGGCGATAGCCAGTCTGGATCGGAATTTCTTCCGGGTGCGCTATGATCGTCTGACACCGAACGAAAAGCGATTCCTGCGCGCGATGGCGGTGGGGGCGGACGCTCAACGGACCAGTGATGTTGCAGAAGTGCTGGGAGTCAGAGTCACCAGTCTAGGGCCCCTGCGGGCAAAACTCATCAAGAAAGGGATGATCTACAGCCCCGCGCACGGAGATACCGCCTTCACCATCCCGCTGTTCGATGAGTTCATAGTTCGCGCCATCCCGAACGTCCCGTAAAAACCGCGGAACCCGACTGAAAACGATCAAGTCCGGCGGAGGATGGGTCCTCGGCGTCTACGGAGCGGCACCGGGCGGCGAGGCATGGTCGGTATGCTGGTCGAAGGACTTCTGCTCTTCCGGCGTGGCCGGGTGGCCGTTCACGGTGAGGGTCGTCGTAGTCGTCGGCCCGGTGGGCATCGTCTGGTTTACCGAAGAAATGCCCTGGTTCACCTGGTGGAACATCGGCAGAAAGACCGTGAACAGGACAATCAAGAAGATGATGCCGCCGATGATGGCGCTGACGATCTGGAAACTGACGTACCTATTTGCCGCTCTGCCCAGCGAGTCGGCGCCCGACGTGTTGGAATCTGTATTGTCGCTCATGACAGGCCTCCTTTTATCGGACTGTACCCAACATCTGCCGTTGCCTAATCCGTAGATTAGGCGCAGATGACGAACAGTCTTGAGTGTCTGCGATGATGCCTTGACACGCCCGGCCCGCCGTGCTACAATGGCGCATGAAATCAGGGGCGGTGATCACAGCTCTGGCGCTGAGTGTGCTGATGGGAACGACGGCTGGCTGCGGCGGTGGGGGAGGCGGTTCGAGCGCCTCGTCGTCTTCGGGGACCGGAACGTCCACGAGCGGCGGAGGGACGACCACGCCGCCGGTGGTGACACCGCCGGTCACGCCGCCCTCTACGTCGCAGACCGTTTCCGCGCCCGCGCTGGGCAGTTTCACGGCCAGCCTGACCGAAGACCCGTACAGCATCACGGCGGGCGGCACGGTCAACTTCACGCTGAAGATCACCAACTCGTCAAGCACGGCGGCGACCATTGTCGCCGAAAAACTGGCGGGGGTGAATGTGCCGATTGCCAGCCTGCGCGTTACTAATTCGGCGGGCCAGGTCGTTTATCCGGTCGGCGCGACGCCCCAGGATACGCCGCCGGCCCCGCCGTCGGGCGGCGTGACCCTGCAGCCGGGACAGTCCCTCCAAGAAACCAAGTCCGTCGCGGTCTTCGCGAAGGCGGACACGTACCCCGCCGTCGCTACGTTCACCGTCGCGGCCTCGACGGTTGCCAAGGCGCAGACGGTCACACTGGGTCCGCTTCCCGTCACGGCGAAATAATTCTCATGGTTAGACGCTTTTCCCGCCTTGTCTTGCTGCCGCTGCTGCTCGCCCTTGCGCCTGCACTCTGCGCCGCGCCGCGCGCAGACAAAGACACGTCCTCGCCCGCGCAGGTGGACGGCATCGTGAGCGCCGCCGTGGACGACCTGTGGGCGCAGAACGACGCCTACTGGCACGTCGGCGACTACCCGCGCATCATCGCGCTGGACCGCATCATCACGCAGGCCGACCCGTACTTCCTGGACGCCTTCAACACCGGGGCGTGGCTCATGTGGAGTTCGGGCCGGGACGACGACGCGCAGGCGTTCTACGAACTGGCCGTGCGCGACAATCCTACGGACTCCGCCGCGTATTACGACTTCGGGATGTTCCTGATCAACCACCGCAAAGACTACGCCGGGGCGATCCGGGTCTACACGCAGGACGTCACGCGGGCCGATCCCGGCGTCCTGGACTGGCGGATGCTCGCCCACTCCTACGAGAAGGCCGGACACTGGGACCGCGCCGTCGCCGTCTGGCGCAAGATCAAGGCCCGCTGGCCGCACGGCGCTTCGGATGATCCGTCGCACGGCGCCGTTGATGACGAGAACCTGGCCCGCTGCCTCAGCCACATCGCCCCGTCACAGAAGGTTCCCGCGCCGTGAGCCTCGATTCTCCCTCCCTGGACGCCGAGGCGATCCGGCGGCGCGACGCCGTGCCGCTCTGGGTCGCTCTGGTGCTGGCCCTGTTCCTCGTCGTCCGCCTGTTCGATGTCGGCGTCGCCCCGTTTCTCGCGCGTCATGACGCCCACAAAACGCCCGCCTCGACTGCCAAAGACGGCGGCATGGATGACGAGGCCATGCAGGACCTACTCCAATCCGACATTCAGGCCAAGTCCGCCTTTCTAAGCGCCCTGGGCAAGCCCGGAACCGTCGTCAAGCCCGAACTGCAGTCGCTGCGGGACGCGCTGAAAGCCGCCGAGCAGCTGCAGCGCGAGAGCGGCAACTCGCCCGGCGCGGCCCGCCGCGTGATCCTGCTCCGCGCCGTCCTGAACTACGAAGCGCCCGGCAAGAACGCCGTCCCGCCACTGGCCGTGGGCAAGAACGGGCTGGATCCGCTCGCTGCCTTTAGCACTGCCCTGCCCGCCGATACGCCGCTGACGGACCGGGCGAGTTATACTGGGGAAGCGCGGCTCTGGCAGACCGTGTTTCAGGGCGGCCCGCTCAGTCCGCATCAGACGACGGCCATCGCGGCCCAGATACGACGCCTGCCGCACATCCGCTGGTGGCAGTACCCCGCCCTGATGGCGCTCTACAGCGGCCAGGGCGACCTGTCGGAAGCCAACCGCTACGCCGGGCAGGCGCGGGATGCCGCCCTGCCGTCTATCCTGCCGTTCGGCCTGCTCGGTTTGGTGCGATTGGGACTGGGTCTGCTCGGCATCCTGATGCTGATCTACTTCGTGGTTCGGGCGGTGCAAAGAAGGGAAGCCCTTACCCCTGCGCCGGAATCTGTTCAGGCCCCTCCATTATCGGGGACAGGGGGGGCTGTCCCTCCCCCTCTTGACCTGTGGCCGACGGTTCCGGCCCCGATCTCTTTTGCGCAGCGACGGCTGGGGGTGGGGGATCTGCTGGGCGTGTTCGTGGTGTACCTGCTGGCGCGCGAAGTCATCGGCGTCCTGCTGACGGGGTTTTCGGGCTTCGGGACGCCGCATCTTTTGCAGTTCCACGGGCTGCTGACTCCGTTCCTGCCCGGCATCGAACGCCGCCCGGAAGCGGAGCGTTCACTGATCGGCATCATTCTGGAAAGCGCCGTGTATCTCCTCAGCGCCGTGCCGCCGGTCATCCTGCTGTGGTCGCTGGCGAAGCGGCGGGGGGCGTCGCTGGCCGACGAGATCGGCTGGACGAGGCGCAGACTGGGCGCGAACATAGTGTACGGGATCGGCGGCTTCGCGGTGGCGTCGGCGCTGATGCTGCCGGTGGCGTGGCTGGCGAAGTGGCTGTTCCGGTACGCCCCCGACCCGTCGAACCCGGTCATTCCCCAACTCGTCAACACGTCGGGGTTCTGGGGGCCGTTTATCCTGGTGCTGCTGGCGTCCGTCGGCGCTCCCATTGTCGAGGAACTGCTGTTCCGGGGCGTCTTCTACAACGCCGCCAGAATGCGCCTGGGCGTCTGGCCGGCGATTGTGCTGACGGGCTTCGTGTTCGGCTTCGTGCATCCGGTCGGCATCGCCGAGATGCTCGCCATCGGGACGCTCGGCGGCGTCTTCGCCTGGATGGCCGAGACGCGCAAGTCGCTCGCGCCTTCCATGTTCGCGCACTTCCTGCAAAACTTCACGACCACGCTGCTCCTGCTTTCGGTGCTGTCAGGGTAATGGCCGAATACGCCCGGCGACCTATTTCAACGGAACCGTTCAACAATGGCTGAACACCTTCCCGCCTCGTTCGTGCTGCGCCTTCTTGCAAAGATGGCCGACCTGCTGGTCCTGAGCGCGATGCAACTGGCGCTGTTCTGCGCGTTTGCGCTGACGGATGCGCTCGGCTGGGCGGGCTTAGGCGTCTCGATCACGCTTCTGGCAGTCTACTTTCTGTCGGCGGTCGGGTACTTCGCGTTCTTCAGCAGCCGGGGACGGCAGACCTGGGGCTATCGACTGGCTGGAATCCGGGTCGTCACTGACCGTGGTGAGGCCGTCGGCGGGTGGCGTAGTTTTGGCCGGGCCTTCCTGGACCTTCTCGCCCTGGCGACGCTCCAATACATCATCGGACTGCTGGATTATCTCCCAATTGCCGTGACGCGCTCCAAGCGAGCCGTCCATGACCTGCTGACGCGGACGGCGGTTGTTCGGGTGGGGCAGCCCCGTCAATCCACTTTGGCGCTCTGGGCGGCGGCTTCGGTCGCAGCCCCGTTCGTGCTTGTGTTCGGCGTTGTCCGCCCGTGTCTTCTCCAGGCGTTTTATATGGCAGGCGGCAGCATGGCGCCGACGCTTCAAGCCAATGATCGTTTCATCGTCAACAAGCTGCCTTACCGCCTGCACCCGATCCGGCACGAGGATGTCATCGTCTTCGCGGCCTCGGCGAAGGTGATGGCCGGGCATCCCGACTTCCCGAAACGTGTCGCGGGCCTGCCGGGGGACGTTGTTCAGGTGGTGCGCGGTCGCGTCATCATTAACGGTCAGGAGTTCAACCATCAAGTTGTCCGCGACAGTCTGGGCCACGCCGGGTTGTTCGGCTCGGAGGCCATGTCGGCGGCGGTCGTGAGTCAGGCGGAACACCACGTCAAGTTTGTCCCGAACGGCGTTTTTGCTGATGGACAGTTCGTGTCAAAATCACGTCTGGCTCAATTTCTCAGTGAAGACGCTCACGCCCGCGTGGTGGTTGTTCCCGGATATCTGGTCCGAAACGGCGAACCTGTCGCGGAGCCGTTCGCCGCCGAGGACCCAGATTACGACTTGCGATTTGCCCACGGGCAGCCGCTCACGCACCGCTACGACACGGACGCGATGCGTGACGATTATGAACAGGGCGAGCAGGAAATCGCCAAAGCGGACTATGAGCGTGAGGCGGCGCTGCCCGAAGAACGGGTTCCGGCAGGGCAGCTGGTCGTCTTCGGCGACAACCGCAACGACAGCCGCGACAGCGCCGAGTGGGGCTACCTGTCCGAAACAACGGTGGAAGGCAAAGCGACCTGGCTGTTCTTGCCGCACTGGCAGCGTGTCCGCTAGGCGATGCTCATTCCACGAACAGTTGGGACTGGGCGGGGAACAGGCTGACCTGGTTGCGGCCGTGGTCTTTGGCGTGGTACAGGGCGGCGTCGGCCTCGGAGAGCATCTGGGCGAGGTCGGCGGTGAGCGGCGTGTAGGCGCAGACGCCGAAGGAGGCGGTGACGGGGCGGCGCGGCCAGGGCGCGTCGGCGATGGCCCGGCGCAGGCGCTCGGCGAGGACGCGGGCGCGGGCGGCGTCGGTCTGCGGCAGGATCGCGGCGAACTCCTCGCCGCCGTGCCGGGCGACGAGGTCGCCCTCGCGGACGCCGCGCCCCAGCAGCGCCGCCATCTGCCGCAGCACCACGTCCCCCGACGGGTGGCCGAAGGAGTCGTTGTAGGCCTTGAAGTTGTCCACGTCCAGCACGATCAAAGAGAACGGTTGCCCGGAGCGCCGGGCCTGGGCGAACTGCTCGCGCAGGGCTTCCTGGAACGCCCGGTGATTTTTGAGGCCGGTCAGGCCGTCCGTGGTGGCGAGCGCTTTCAGCCGGAGGTTGGCGTCTTCGAGAGCGGCCTTCTGGGCGCGCATCTCGGCCAGCAGGCGCAGTTCCAATTGAGTGACGGCCAGGTGACTGAGCGCCCGCAGCGCGTTGATCTGGGCGGGCGTCAGCGAGCGGGGCGTGACGTCGGCGACGCAGAGGGTGCCGAGCGGGTAGCCGTCGGGCGTGATCAGGGCGGCCCCGGCGTAGAAGCGGACGTGCGGCCTGCCGGTGACGAGCGCGTTGTCGGCGAACCGGGCATCCTCCTGCATATCCTCGACGATGGTGACTTCCGACGGGTTCAGAATGGCGTGGGCGCAGAAAGACAGTTCGCGTTCGGTCTCGCGGATGTCGGTGCCGAGGAAGGATTTGAACCACTGCCGCTCTTCGTCCACGAACGTCAGCAGCGCGATGGGGGTCTGGCAGACGTGCGCGGCGAGTTGGGTCAGGTCGTCGTAGACGGACTCCGGGGGCGTGTCCAGGATGTCGTAACGCCGCAGGGCCTCAAGACGTTCCGGCTCGTTCGCCGGGAGAAGGGCTTTCATGCGAAGGCCGCGCTTTCTGACAGGCCGCAGTGGCATCGGCAGTGGGAGCCTCAGGCGCCTGCCACACTGCGCCTGCTCGCATTATACCACACTTTCGGGCGGCGAGGCTGAAAGCGTGTGCAGGCAAACTGACCGGTTTCTTGTCAGCCTGCCCGCACGAAATCCTCCTTCAAATCCTAGCGGGCATTACTGTGTATCGGCGGCCTCGGCGTTGGCGCGGGCGGCGCTTGACAAGGCTCACAAGGAGGCCAAACCGCCACCGGGCGTAAACGACTGGGCATGGGGCAGAAACAGCACGAGAAACGCGGCGTCCGTCGAGTTTAAGTTGTGCCGCTCCATCAGGGCGCTTCCGTTGTAGAAAGCGTCATCGTCCACGGAGAGTAGAACAAAGTCGGGATCGTTGATGGGTTCAGAACGGAGCGTGGACTTGGCGGCCTCAAATGTCGCGCGATCAATCGCGGAGCGATTGAACTTACGGAGCAGGACGGAGTGAATCTCGGCGTAGGTGATCGCCGTCGAGACCTTCTGCGACGACGGCGCCGCCGCGAAAAGCGCGTCCACCGTATCACTGCCTGTCTCCGGCGAGTATCGCTTCGTCAACGCGCTGGCGTCCCACATTTGAACGACCATCAGCACTGCTGCCCTTCGTGCATCCGCCGAATCTCGCAGGAAAACTCGTTGTTCTCCGGGCGGATGCCTTGAGCGAGCATCATCTCGCGGACTTGTTGCGGCGTCACGGTCGGGTCTACCACGAAGCCATTTTGCCTATCCTGTTCCTCTAATATCCGGCGTAAGGCGGCCTTGTCCGCGAGCCTCGGCTTGTGGGGAGAGATGTCGCTCATGTGTTCGTCCCTCGCTTTGGTGTCCTCTTTTACCCGTTCTCAGGCGTTGGCGGTCATTTTGCCTTTGTCGGCGGCCTGGGCGTTGGCGCGGGCGGCTTCTTTCTGGGCGGCCATTTCTTCGACGGTCTTGGTGTGGATGCGGGCGGCACCCTCGGTTTCGGTGAGTTTGACGCGGGTGCCGTTTGCCACGGCGTCATCCAAGCGGCGGGCGGCGGCGGGGATTTCACCCGCGTACTGGGGCAGCCACTGCGCCTGGGCGACCAGCATCTCGTCGGTCATCTGCCAGACTTCTTCGGGGTTGCAGACGGCGCCCACGAGCGGGTCGTGCAGCATGGCCTGTTTGAGCAGGGTGACGTCGCCGTGGACGGCGGCTTCTACCCCCATCTGCTGGACGCGGACGCTGGCCGAGCAGGTGGCGGCACAGGCGAGCGGCAGGTCGCCGATGACGGGCATATTCAGGCCCGTCCGGTCCACGTAACCGGGGATTTCGATCACGCAGCCATCGGGCAGGTTGGTGATGTGGCCCTGGTTGACGACGTTGAAGTGGCCCCGGTAGACGCGCCCGGTCTCCAGCCCCTCGATGATGTAGGAGCCGTGTTCCTCGGAGCGCGCTTCGGGCGTGAACTTCGGCGGCTCCTGAGACAGCCAGTTCGGGTAGTCGGTCTCGAACCAGTTTCGGCCCTCGGTGCAGACGCGCAGGTAGCCGCCGGTCTCGCCGTTGATCCAGGAGGAGAGCGAAATCCAGTCGGGAATCTCGCCGACGCGCTTGCGGTACCAGGGCAGGTACTCCGATAAATGCCCGTTGGACTCGGTGCTGTAGTAGCCGAAGCGCTTGAGCACGTCCAGGCGGACCTTCTCGTTCTCCCGGAAGTCTTCGACGGCGCTCATCATGTCATAGAGCTTGGGGATGATGTCCATGCCCTGCCAGGTCGCCTTGACGCACCAGGTCTGGTGGTTGATGCCGGCGAACACGGTGTCCACGTCGCGCTTGGCGAGTTTGGCGTCGGCGTCGAGCAGGCCCTGAGTTCTGGCCCACTGCGCAACGGCGCGGACGATCTGATGGTGCGCTCCCTGGACGCCGTGGCACAGGCCGACGGTCGGGACGCCGCCGTACTGGTTGCAGGCCCAGGTGAGCATCGCCATCGGGTTAGAGTAGTTGAGAAAGAGCGCGCCGGGCTTGGCGACTTCCCGGATGTCTTTGCAGAAGCCCAGAAGGGCGGGGATGCCGCGCTGGGCGTACATCAGGCCGCCGGCGCTGAGGGTGTCGCCGACGCACTGGTCCACGCCGTATTTAAGGGGGATGTCAATGTCGGTCTGGAACGCTTCGAGGCCGCCCTGACGGATCATGCAGAGGACGTAGTCGGCGTCGGCGATGGCCGCGCGGCGGTCGGTGGTCGCCTCGATCCGGGCGGGCAGATGGTTGGCCTCGATGTCCCGGCGGGCGAGCTGCACGACCATATCCATGTTGTGCGCGGAGAGGTCGGTGAGGGCAAAGGCGGTGTCGCCGAACTCCGGGACGGTGAGGATGTCCTGAATCAGCCGCCGAGTGAAGCCGACCGAGCCGGCGCCGATCATCGCGATGCGTAGTGCCACTGGGTTATCTCCTTTGAAGGTCCGTTGTCCCGGACGTGAAAAGTATTGCGGCTATTATACAGTTCACAGCAAAGACGCGCAAGAGGCCGTTCGGGATCAGATGCTGCGGGCGAAGCCCTTGTAGCGGGTGCCTTGAAACGTGAGCGTCCCCTGGTCGCCTTCGGCCAGAAGGCCGTACTGCCGTCCCGGCACGCCGAATTCCTGCCGCCGGCCGTCGTCCATCTCGAACGTGACGTAGTACCAGGTGCTGACGCCGTTCATAGTGTTCTGCCCGGCCATGCCGCCCCCGCTGGTCTGGGTCCGCTTGGTGACGACGCGCGCCGGGAGGGACTGCACGGGCTGGCCGTTGTTGTACGACCACTGCGCGATGCCTTTAATGATCGTGTACGCGATGACGCCGATGATGATCGCGGCGACGATCCCGAAGAAGAGGGGGAACGCGCCGAAGCCGCCCGGCGTCCCGAAACCGCTCGGCATATGTTTCCCTTTCGCCGGAGTTCGTTTTGACAAATTTCGCGTTCATGCAGTTGCGATCAGGGCGAACTTGTCCGAACTCACGGGAGTTCGTTTTTGCATTTTTTCGTTTCAACGCCTGTGCCGGTCTGTGTGATGAGAGGTAGTATTATGTCTATTATAACACTGGAAGGCTGGGGATGTCTAGGGGAACACAGGGGCGCGAGGCGGAAACTCGCGCCCGCGACGTTCGTCTCAGTTGATGTTGAACGTCGCGCCCAGGGTGGGGGCGGCGCAGCCCGTCTGCGCGGACAGTCCGTTGATGCCGTTGTTTGGGAACGTGTTGCAGTTCGTGCCGCCCCCGGAGGAGTCGTTGCCGCCCGACGAGACCGACGAGGGCCGCAACCACTTGACGTGTCCGTCGGCCAGCAGAAAGTTCGACCCGTCCGTGTGACGCCCCGTCCGGGCGTCGTAGTCCGTGTTCGCCGTCCCGATCAGGCTTGCCCCGCCGCTCAGGACGCCGGTAGCGAATCGGCCCGTCCCCACCCAGCCCGCCGGGTTGCCGTCGGAGGTGGGCGAGGTGTAATCCCCGGTCGTGGTGCTGCCGGGAGCCGCGACCGTCGTCACGTCGGTCGCCTCGCCGACGATCTCGAACAGCAGGACGGACTTGGAAACATCGCCGTAGGCGTTCTGCGTCACCCCGGCGGCGGAAACATTGTAGCCATAGGACAGTGGATAAGTCGCCGCCCCGGCGCCGTTGGTACCCGGCCCGGTCGGGTCGTCGGGGCATTTATAGACGCCGGTGCTCTTGATGTAGGGATAGACCTCGGCGGCCCAGCCGACGTGGCTGGGCTGCGTGCCGCTGGGGAACAGTTCGTCGTTGTCCTGCGTGTACTGGAGGAAGCCCAAGCCGAGCTGACGTATATTGGAGGCGCAGGAGATTTGGCGCGCTTTTTCGCGGGCTTTGGCGAAGGCGGGGAAAAGAATGGCCGCGAGAATCGCTATGATGGCTATCACGACGAGCAGCTCTATGAGGGTGAATCCGCCCTTCTGGTTGTGGCGACGCCGGGCGTATAAAGAAGTGTTCATGTGTGCTGGCACCTCGTTTTGGATGTTCCGCAGGCATTAGTGTATTTCCTGCCTGTTTGACAGAGTCATTCAGTTCTTCCAGGATTTCCGGTCCTGGGAGGAGAGGACCGGAAATCCTGCACTGTCGATCATCGGGGTTCATTCGTCAGGAACCAACGGGAACCCCGTCGATAGCGTCAACTCGTGATACCTTGCCGCCTCCTCCGCACGCGCTGTCTCGGCCTGCCTCACATAAGCCTCTGCAGCCGTGCCGAGGATCAGCCGTCTCGGAACGGCTTCTGTACTTGCCAGCTTAACCACAACGTCGGCAATCCTCTTTGGATCGCTCTACGAGCTGCCGCGCTCAGCAGCCAGCATCTTGTAGACCGCGCCAACTGTCGATTCATACTCCGACTGCAATTTGAAACGCTCGTTTCAGGAATGCCTCCTCATCTTTTCGTCCTCAAAGACCCTGCACATCCAGCCCTTTGAAAGTCTCTTGCTGGTAACGCCGCGCTTCCGTCACGGTGAGCGGCGATGACAGCCTGCATAGCTCATCGAAGGCACTATCCAGATATGTCCTCAGTTGGCACGATGGGTCGGCGAACCAGGACACGACTGCGTAATGGAAAGCGGCCCATCCAGTTTGCGCCGCCAGGGTCGCCAACCGTTCGTCAACACCACGATGGCGTAGTGCCAGAACCAGGTCCTCAGTCAGAGCGGCTTCCTTCGCTAACTCGCGCTCTTGAAGTGCAGGACTGTTCGCGATCACCTGCTGCCGGGGGACAGAGAATGGTCGGTTGTCCTCCAGTGCCTGCTCGACAGATCGGAACGCCCAGTACAGGATTTCCAGCGGCTGTAGCGTCTCAGGTGCTTCGGCTATCGCGCCGGTCAAAGCCGCCCTCAGCGTGATCTGACCGTCGAACAGAACCTCGCGCTTGTCGGGGAAGTGTCGAAAAAAGGTTCGCTCCGTGACGCCGGCGCGGGCGGCGATCTCAGACGCGGTGGTCTGCTCATAGCCGCGCTCGCGGAACAGCTCTAAGGCGGCCTGCTGAAGTCGTCGGCGTGCTGGTTCTCCGTTCCGGGGCATATTCCTATTATATCCTCTCACTTGACATATTCGCTGTCACTCTGCTATAATGTCAGTGACTGACACAAAGACGGAAATCCACAGCGCGCAAACGGCGCTTTATGAGAAGAGGAAAATTAGCCATGAAGATGAAGGCGATGATGCTGCCCCGGTTTGGAGGGGGCGACCAGTTTCGCTTGGAAGAGATCGAGCGGCCGTCACCGGGTCCTGATGAAGTCCTCGTTCGGATTGCAGGAACAAGCGTGAACCCTGTTGATGCCGCAGCCCGCGCCGGTGAACTGCTGCAAATGTTCCCGGCGGACCGCCTGCCGCTGCTGCTCGGCTTCGATGCGAGCGGGCGCGTGGAAGAGGTGGGCGCAGATGTCACCGACTGGCAGCCCGGAGATGCGGTCTATGGCTTTCCTGGAGCAGACCCAGGCACCTCCATGGAGTTTAGCCGGGGCACCTTCGCGGAATATGTCTGCCTCCGTACAGACGAAGTTGCCGCCGCTCCCCGATCCATCCCGCTCGCCGACGCCGGGGCGATTCCTCTGGCGGCGATGACGGCCTGGCATGGTCTGATGACTCAGGGCGAAATGCAGCGCGGCCAACGTGTGTTGATCCAGGGGGGATCGGGCGGGGTCGGCCACTTCGCCGTCCAGTTCGCGCATCGGCTCGGCGCGACCGTGTACGCGAC
>CAZZVX010000015.1:0-25232 GCA_964657535.1 Armatimonadota bacterium
CCTCAGCGATCACCCCTTGGATCAGTTCTCGGACAAACTTAAAGGCCGCGTCACGCACACCGTCGAAGAGTGCCGCGCGCTCAATGACAAGGAAGACGTGACGCTCGCGGGCGTCCTCACCAATGTCCGCAACTACTACACCAAGGGCAAGAACGAGTTGATGTACTTCCTGACCCTGGAAGACAAAAGCGGCACCATCAGCGTGACGTTGTTCCCGCGCAACGCCGCCACGCTCGCCGCCCCGCCGCAGAAAGACAGCGTCGTGCTGGTCGTCGGGCGGGCGTCCCACCGCGACCGCATCAACCGGGGCGGGGGAGGCGGCGAAGACGAAGGCGCGTCCGCCGCCAGCGTCGAGATCGTCGCGGAACAGTTGGTGTCCGTCGCCGACGCCGAAAAAATCTTAGGCGCGGCCCAGACCGCGCAGGCCAGCCGTGAAGACCGCCCCGCCTTCTCCTGGCTGCACATTCACCTCGACGAGACCATGCAGGCCCAGCTGCGCACCCTGCAGCAGTCCCTCAACCGCTACCGTCAGCCCGGCGGCAGCCGCCTCGTCCTCCACGTCCAGGACGGCCCTCAGACCCGGCGCGTCCAGCCCTCGCTCACCGTCGCCCCCGACGAGAGCATGGTCTCCTACCTGCGCTCCATGCTCGGCAACCCCCAAGCCGTCTGGACGGAGTGACGCCCCTGTGGACCATGACCGCCTGTTCAAAGAACTGCTCACCACCTTCTTCATCGAGTTTTTGGACCTGTTCCTGCCGGAAGTCAGCGCCGACGTGGACCGGGATTTCGCCGCCGCGCCGATGGACAAGGAGGTATTTACCGATGTCACAAGCGGCGACAAGCATGAAGTCGATGTGCTGATGAAAGTCAAGTTTCGCGGGGAAGAAGCGTTCTTTCTCGTCCACGTCGAGAACCAGGCCACGCCCCAAGCAGACTTCCCCAAGCGGATGTTCCGCTACTTCGCCCGGCTGACCGAGAAGTACGATCTGCCCGTTTATCCGGTGGTAATCTTCTCCTATGACGCGCCCCGCCGCCCCGAACCCGACCGATTCGTGGTATCATTCCCTCACAAGACGGTGCTGCGATTCGAGTACGCCGTCATTCAGCTCAACCGGCTCCCCTGGCGACGGTTCGTGACTCAGCAGAACCCGGTCGCCAGTGCGCTCATGGCGAAGATGCGGATCGCGCCCCAGGACAGGCCAAAGGTCAAGGCGCAGTGCCTGCGGATGCTGGCGAGTCTAAGACTTGACCCGGCTCGCGCGACATTGATTGCAGGTTTTGTAGAAAGTTACCTGAACTTGACGGCTCAGGAGATGAAACAGTATGAGCGGGAAATTGTCGGCTTCGCGCCGGCGGAAAGAGAAGCGACGATGACACTGATGACCAGCTGGGAACGGAAAGGCTTAGAAGAAGGCATTAGCCAGGGCAAGGAAACGCTGGTGATGCGTCTGCTCCGACGGCGCTTAGGCCCGGTTTCAGAGGACGTGGCGGCGCGGCTCGAACGATTGTCGCCGGACCAGCTCGACGATCTGGGCGAAGCCTTGCTGGACTTCGGCACGGTCACCGACCTGGAGCAGTGGCTGGCGCGGAACTGAGCGCTTTTCATTACGCCCGACGTGTCCGCTCCATGGCGATTGAGGAGGGCGCGAAGCCAAGTTTGTGCCAGAATCCTTCGCTGCCGCGCCCGGTGCGCAGAACCCAAGCGATGTCCGGGTCGCTGCCCATCACGTGCGTGACCAACGCCCGCCCGATGCCTTCGCGGCGGCGATCAGCGGCGACGGCGACCATCGAGAGGTAGCCGTTGGAAACGCCGTCGCACAGAGCGCGGGCGAAGCCGACGATCCGTTCGCCGTTCCAGGCAACAACGGTTCGGTCGGAGTTGTCCAGCAGCGCCCGGAACTTCT
This sequence comes from Armatimonadota bacterium, assembly GCA_964657535.1. Lineage (GTDB taxonomy): Bacteria > Armatimonadota > Armatimonadia > Armatimonadales > Capsulimonadaceae > CAZZVX01. Next base: position 1,905 of record CAZZVX010000015.1, read on the forward strand.
CCGTGTCGGCGACGCGCTTCTCCCAGCCCATCTCGGTCAGAAACTGCCGGATGGCTTCATAGTCGTCGGGAAGGGCCGGACGATAATTCACGGCGTTTCGGCCTTTGTGGCGGGCGGAGGTGCGGCCTGGTACAGACGCTGGACGACCCAGCGCTGGCCGGACTGCGTGTAGGAAACCCACAGATAGGCGGCGAGGGACAGGACGTTGACGGCGGCGACGACGGCGCTGCCCGCCCACCAGTAGTCTTTGCCGTAGATGACGCTGAAGTCGCCGTTAAACGCACGGGTCAGGCAGAGCAGGGGATACCAGGCCAGCACCACGAACCACTGATTGGCGGCGACCGAGAACCAGACGATGCGCCAAATCAAGCGGGTCCGGCGCCAACGCACCAGGGGCAGCAGCGCCAGGCCGAGCGCATACGTGACGGCGTTCCCGGCGAGGGCGACCCACCAGTCCTGCCGGTCGGTCAGGGTCGGGTCGTAGGTAATCTCGCCCCAGTAACCGAAAAAGTGCAGACGGATGTCGTGCGCGCCGAACAGGGACGCGAGCAGCGCGTGGCCGCCCTCGTGCAGCAGCACCGCCGGCGGCCAGAGCAGGTAAAACGCGATGCCCCGCGCCAAACGCTGGTCGTCCGGCGTCACCCGGTCGTCGAACAGCGACTGACGCGCCTTCCAGACGTCCACGCACATCTTGACGGCGAGAAAGCCGTAGACGAGCGAGATGAGCGTGAGCGTGCTGGGGCCGATCAATAAAGTCTACCCCTTGAGGCCGCACATCTGCCTGTAAAGGGACGTGACTTTGGCGACGTAGCGCTGGGTCTCGCGGAAGGGCGGGACGCCGTGGTACTTGCGGACCGCGCCCGACCCGGCGTTGTAGGCGGCCATCGTCAGCGCGATCCGGTCGAAGGGGATCAGGCCCGCGCCGGCGGGGGCGCCGCCGTACTTGTCCAGGTTGCCGCGCAGGATGTGGGCGGCGGCGGCGATGTTCTGCACCGGGTCGTAGGCGTCGGTGACGCCCAGGCCGCGCGCCGTTTCGGGCATCAACTGGCCCAGGCCCATCGCGCCGGTGTGCGACGTGGAGCGCAGGTCGAAGCCCGACTCGGCGATGATCATGGCGACCACCAAACGCGGGTCAATGTCGTACTGGTCGCTGAAGTACAAGACGCTCGTGGTGATCTTGTCCAGATCCCGGTCGGACAGGCGTGGATTCATCCGTTGGATGGCGTTGCGGTAAGGCGCATAGATGCCGCTCGCGCGGGCGGACAGCGGCGCTATCGGCCCCGTGCCGGCAGGCCAGGAGACGGTCCCTGACGGAACTTCAGTGGTTTCCCGCTGCGGCGCATAAGCCGGCGACCGGGACGGGGCGGGCGACGTGATGCGGCCCTCCTGCGCCGCGCGGCGCTCCCACAGCGCGACCTGATATTCCGGCGCGGCGTCCAGGACGCGCAGGTTGGAAAGCGACTGGTCGTTGCCGTCGCGCTCTACTTCGATCAAGGCGCGGATCGTCTGCCCGGAGCCGACCCCGTCCAGGCCGCGCACCGACAGCGGCACGTGAGCGGCCACGGAGATCGCGCCGACGGTCAGCAGCGCGGTGCGGTCGTCGCCCGCCGTGACCAGGCCGCCGACGGTCGCGGACACCTCAAAGATGCGCCCCCGGAACGCCGACGGGTCCTGCTGCGCGCTCGCCAGCAGCGCCGCCTGCAGTGGCGGCTGCCGCAGGCTCGCCCGCGCCTGGAGGTAGAGCGGCCCCAGCTCGGTCGCCGCCGTCGCCGCCCGCCCCGTCCCCAGCAGTCCCAGGACACAAAGCATCAGCCAAAATTTACGTGTGGTCATAAAAAGCACCTCAAGCACGGAAGGTCGCCCCTCTTATCTTAACATGGTCGGCGGAACCTGTCAAGAACAGCAGGGTTTCGGCAAAAAGAAGCAGGCGTCAGGTGCTGGCAACGCCGGGCATTGTTGACAACGGCTGGCAATTAGGTTATACTGACGAAGAAACAGCATCGCTCGCCCGATTTCCACGCAGAGAGAGAGATCACGCCCGGATGGAGTCCGAATCCAGAGACCTGATGACGGTTGAACAGGCCGCCCAGTACCTGCAGCTCAGTCAGTCCAGCATCCGCTCCTACATACGCCAGGGCAAGCTCAACGCTTTTCGGATCGCCGGCAAGCGCAAGGTGCTGATCCCGCGCACCGAACTGCTCAAACTGCTGGAGCCGGCCCGCGCCCACGAAGTCGAACAGATTCTGGCCGAAGACACCGCCGACGATGCGGCGTAGGCGCGTCCCCGGCTCCCGCGCAAGGCAGACCCGCGATGACGATGACGTCAGACTCCCGCCCCCAAACTCCGTGGACGACTTCCACGCCGACCGTCCAGATCACAACGCAGCCGGGCCGGGCCGGCCTCGCCGCCAACCTTCGTGAACTGTGGCGCTACCGTCACCTGGTGCGGACGCTGGTCGAGCGGGACCTGCGGGTGCGCTACAAGAACTCCGTCCTGGGCATCGCGTGGACAATGGTCAATCCCTTGATCCAGGTCGTCGTCCTGACCGTCGCCGTCGGCTACATCCTCGGCTCCGGCCCCAAGAACCTGAGCGCCTACATCTTCTGCGCCACGCTGCCCTGGACGTTCTTCCAGACCGCCGTGCTGGACTCTTCCTCTTCCGTGCTGGTCAAATTGCCCCTGCTCAAGAAAGTCTACTTCCCGCGCGAGATCCCCCTGATCGCGACGGTGTGCCAGAACTTCGTGCAGTTCGGCATCTCGCTCGTCGTCTTTATCGTCTACCGCTGGGGCCTGACCACGGTCGTCTACGGCTGGCCGGGCCTCCCGCCGCGCGAGATTCTGTGGCTGCCCGCGCTGGTGCTGATGCTGTTTCTGCTCACGCTGGGGGTCAGCTTCTTCGTGTGCGCCGCCAACGTCTTCTACGAAGACGTCAAGTTTATTGTCGCCACGGGGATGACGTTTCTGTTTTATCTCATGCCGATCATCTACTTCCCGGAGAACATCTTTTTCTCGGCGCGCATCCCCGCGCGCTGGCACTGGTGGGCGTACCACTTGTACCTCGCCAACCCGCTCGCCTGGATCGTGACCGCCTTCCGGCAGGTGTTTTTCCCCCCGGCCATCATCTCGGCGCGCGGCGCGGCGCCCGTTCACAGCGCGCCGTTTGACTACCGCTACTTCGCCATCGCGGCGGCGCTGTCCGTCGCGGTCTGCCTGGCCGGGTATTCCTACTTCAACGCCCGCAAGTGGAAGTTCACGGAGCGGCCCTGATGAGCACTCTCGGCGAAGCGCCGTTTGCCGTCGAAGTCAGCGACCTGGTCAAAGAGTTCCGGGTGTATCACCGCTCCTACGCCTCGCTGAAGAGCCACGCGGCGGCGCTGGCGCGGAATCTGGTGCGCCGGGACGGACCCAGCGGCTTTGAGACTCGGCGCGTGCTGGACGGCGTCTCGTTCCGCATCGCGCCCGGCGAGTCGGTGGCGCTGATCGGGCGCAACGGGTCGGGCAAAAGCACGCTTCTGTCCGTGCTGTCGCGCGTCTACCTGCCGACGTCCGGGACGGCGACCCTGCATGGGCGGATGATGAGCCTGCTGGAACTCGGCACCGGCTTCGACCCGGAACTTACCGGCACCCAGAACGTATTATTTAATGGGATCATCCTGGGCCTGTCGGAAGATCAAGTGTTGTCCCGCTATGACGCGATTCTGGACTTCGCCGAACTGTCCCCGGCGACGATGGACCTGCCGGTGCGGATGTACTCGTCGGGGATGCAGCTGCGCTTGGGCTTTGCCATCGCGGTCCACCTGGACGCCGATTTACTGTTGCTGGACGAAGGCCTGGCCGTCGGCGACGAAGGCTTTCAGGAGAAGTGCTTCCTCAAGATCGAAGAGTTTCAAGCGCAGGGCAAAACAATTATTATGGTGACACACGAACTGGACCACATTGAGCGCCTCGCCCGCCGCGTCCTCTGGCTCGACACGGGCCGCATCCGCATGGACGGCGACGTGGACTCCGCCCTCGCCGACTATCGTAAAAACTTTCAGAGAGAAGGCTAGCAACGACGATGTCCCAAAGCGAGCCGATGCCCGAAAAATCACACCCACGCTTCTCCTACGCGGATTATGAAAAGGCGATTCGTGGGCCAAACTACGCCCAAATGGAGCAAGAGAGCCAACGAGTTGCCAAAAAATTTGTGGGTTGTCAGCGTGTGTTGGACGTGGCCTCTGGACAGGGAATACTCCTAGACGCACTCCATTCCGTTGGTGTCCCGGCTATAGGCGTTGATAACCAGTCTGATCTCGTTCATGTATGTCGCGAGCGCGGGCTGACGGTTATCGAGGATGATGCCCTCCATTATCTCGCGCTTACGGATGAACGGTTTGATGGAATTCACTGTGCTCACATCATCGAACACTTGCCCTATGAAGCAATGCTGAACCTTATAGAAGGACTGAGGCGCGTACTCTCTCCAGGCGGCCTCGTCGTCTTAATGTGGCCTAATTCGCGGTCTATCGCAGTACAACATCTTTCCTTTTGGAGAGATCCGACGCATGAGCGGTTGTATGACGGTCAATTGCTTGAGGCTATTCTCCGGTTTTACGGGTTTGACGTCCTTGAGACACAATACGACAAGATTATTTCAGGAACAATTTTTGACAACGCCCTCTCGGACGTAAAGACGGATAAACAGGAGAGCGAGTCACTACACACGGACAGGGTAGCGCCACGATCACCATCCGCCCTGCGTGTCGGCGCAGGAACCGTGTTTCGGCGGTTCAAGAAGGGTCCTTTGCACAATATCACGCCGATTAAACAAGGGATCAGAATAGCGGAGCGCCTTCTTTCACGACGGCACTATAGACAAATATCTAGACTTGTTTATGAACTTCCCGTGGAAGCAGTTATCGTAGCGCGGCGCGCAATGTAAAACACGGGGTGTTATTTTTGTATGATTATTCCGACAGAGGTTGCCACAAAACACGAGACGAGTAAACGCAGATGAGGATTGAGTTTATAAGGCGGCACGTCTATGAATCCGTCGTCAATACCGGCTTCTTCAGTGAGATCTAAGTCAAGTGCATGACCCTGTTCCGTCATGAGGGATGCAATGCGCTCTATATCGCGCCGACGAAAGAACACGGAACCTTGATAGTCAATGGTCCGCGAATTGGATGAAAGATTATATTTAGTCGTGTGAACCGCCACTCCGCCGGGATGCAGGCAATGGAGCATATTGATAAGGAATTCTTCACCCTTGCTGATGGACCCGAGATGTTCCAAGGAACAGGCCGACCAGCAGAAGTCGAAGTCAACCAGGTCATCAGGAATCGCATTCATATCCACCGCACGAAAAGAAACATTGCGTTGAGACATCACAGGGTCACAGATACCGCGTCGGTTCAGAGTGTCAAGAGAAGTTGAGTGCTGGTCAGACCGAATCCAACCAGTGTTTCTGGCCTCATCTTCGGCCATATCGGTCGCAACGATTTCGCACCCAAAGGTAGCAAGTAACGCGACGAGCGGTTATTGACCGACTGCGAACCCCAAACCCCGACTTCCCGGTTTGAGAAGTCCCCGTTCATAAAGTGCCTGAGCGATATAGCACCATTCCCAAGTTTTTCGGTGCAGACGGGGTGGTTCCTGCATCCGTCGCGCCCATTCTTGAAAGGTGGCAGAAATCAGTTGGGCTTCCGTACATAGCGAAGATCGCAGCAAACCTTCTTCCGGCAGAGCCGCAGATTTGAAAGGAATGTCGCGTCGGGATCGCTTCCACATCCACCTGGCAACGATAAGTTCCAGGCCTGTTTTCACAGGCCAGACACGAAAATTGTAGACCAGCAGATGATACGCCATTACTGGGATGTTGAGATACCAGCGCCATCCGCGCCCAGTATACTTCTTCGGCACGATAGCCATACGGTGATTATAACCTTTTTTACACAATCTTTGGAAGATGACTATGTATAACATCTCTGGTTTCACGGTCATCAGAAACGGGGTCGCGCTCGGCTATCCCTTCATTGAGTCGATTCTGTCGCTGCTGCCGGCCTGCGATGAGTTCGTGATTTCGGAAGGCTACGGCGGCGACAACACCTATCACTGGCTTGAGCGCCTGCAAAAGCGGTATCCAGAAAAAATACGACTGTATCGGGAACGCTGGCCGGAAGGGATGAGCGGTGGAGAGGCCATCGGCGTCATGCAGACACGGACACTCAAGAAGTGCCGAGGACGCTGGGCCTATCTGCTGCAAGCCGACGAAGTCATGCCCGAAGAAAATTTGCCCTACCTCCATGAACTTTGCCGCCCGCGCCGCCCCATCGAGCGGGTCGTCGGACGCCGCCGCTTTAACAGCTACAACGTGGATTTCGTGCATATCATTGACCAGTTTCAGCGCATCGATCCCGAACCCGGCTACCGCTGGGCGATTCGATTAGTCCGCAACCGATCCCGAATCTATTCTGGGGGCGATGGCTGGCAATTGCAAGGTCCGGGCTGTTCCCTGATCGGCGTCGCACGTCTGCCGCGCCCGATACTGCACATCGGGTACAATTTCCCGGTGAATTCCTGGCGCAAGCAAATCAGTCATGCCCGACTCTATCCGGAACACCTGGAGTATCAGCGCCACGCGCAGGCAGCGCAGGTAGAACTGGACAGATACGCTGCGGGACAACTGCCGACGCCGCCTCAGACCAATCCGTTACGACTGCCTGCACTCATTGCTCCTTTGATCGGACAACTCGTTTACGAAGTACGTCCGGAATTGCTGGGTAAAGATGGGGCCGAGTAGCGGTATGCGTATCGTGATTGATTGCCGGATGTTGTACGGGCCGAAACGCGGAATCGGCCACTATCTCGACCATCTCGTGCGGGCGTTGGCCGAGATTGACGGTCAAAACCGCTACACGCTCTTCTACGTTTCGGGACGCGCCGATCCAGGCCAAATCGTCAGGCTGCCGCAGAACAATTTTGAGACCCGTGTCCTGCGTATGCCTAACGGGATGTTTATCCGGCTGTTTCGCCAGGATGCGTCGCTTTCCAAAATCGCGCGCGGCATCCCGCGACAATACGACATTGTTCACGAACCTGGTTTTGAGCCTCTGCCTTTGGCCCCGCGCATGGTGCTGACGATCCATGACCTGAACATTCTGCATCAAGCGGAGGTGATGCCTGCTACTCTTGTCGCACAAGTCCGGCGGCGGATGCAGGAGGCCGCGCTTCACGCGCGTCAGATCATCACCGACTCCGAGAACACGCGCCGAGACGTGATTGAGATGCTGGGCTGCTCGCCGGAGAAGGTTCACTGCGTCTATCTCGGCGTTGACCCGGTGACGCTTCAGATTCCGCCCGAAGAAACGCAGCAAGAACTTGACGACCTCGGTGTTCAAAAACCATTCCTCCTTTCATTGGGAGACATTCTGAAAGGCAAGAATCTGCTCAGTGCGATGCGAGGATGGGCGCGGGTCTCACAAGAGATACGGGAGCGTCATCAGTTCGTGATTGCCGGGATGCCCGGCGATGCTTTTGAGGAACTGCAAGGCGAGAGAGGATTGTTACAGCTGCAGAGTGATGTGGTTCTGACCGGCTATGTGAGCGCCCAAGCACGGCGCGTTTTGCTCAACCGGGCAATGGCGCTGGTGTTCCCTTCCATCTATGAGGGCTTCGGCCTGCCTCCTCTGGAGGCGATGGCGTGTGGTGTCCCAACTGCCTCCGCGCGCAGTTCGTCCATCCCGGAAGTCGTGGGCAACGCCGGGCTGCTCGTGGATGATTTTCGTGATCCCGAAGCCTGGGCCGATGCGATCACACGCCTCCTGACGGACGAGCGTCTGCGAGACACGCTGATTAAAAAGGGCCGCGTCCGCGCGGCTGAATTTACTTGGCAGCGCACGGCTCAAGAAACGCTTCGGGTTTATAACCTCGCGATGCGCACATGAAACAGACAGCGTCGGAGACCGTTCTTCTTATTCGGGTCAATTCCAGCACGGAACTGCTGAACACGTCGCAATCGGTCAATCTGGTGCGGCGCAGATTTCCAAACGCACGCCTCCTGACGCTGGCAACGCCCCAGACGGAAACACGGACGCTCCTGGAGACGGACCCGCGCTTTGACCGGATTCTGCTGTTCCCGGACGGGGCAGAAAGGCCGGAGAAATCTCCAAGCGCCTTTCGGCGGTTCATGGCGCGGCAGCGGATCGGCGCGACAGTCGTCTGTTTCGGCGCGACACCCGGATTTGACTACAGCCGTCACCTCCTGTCGGCACTGCTTTGTCCCGGACGACGCTACTTCCTCGATGCCACAGGGCAGTTATATTGCGCAGAAAGCCCGCGCGGAGCAGGCCTCCTGCTGGGAGCAGCCCTGGCCCTTGGTAAACAGCGCGCGCTACTTCCGCTTCTGCGACGGTTCGCGCGGCAAAAATTGCAGCATACTCGCGGTCTTCCGCAGGACATCCGCCGGATACTTGTGATTCGCCTCGACCACATCGGCGATGTCGCGTTAAGTCTGCCCGCGATTCACGCGCTAAAAAAACAATTTCCAGACGCGCAGATTGATGCCTGTGTCGGCAGTGCGACCGCGCCCTTGATGACTAATGTCGCGGAAGTCAGTGATGTCATTGTCTGCGATGCCCCACGCTTTTCGCGGGACGGTCGCCGTCAAAGCCTCGCGGAACGGTGGGCATTAGTTCGCCGGCTGCGACGAAGCCGTTACGATCTGGCGATTGATCTGCGCGGGGACGACGCGAGTCGTCTGTGGGCATTGGCGAGCGGCGCAACACGACGCGCCGGCCCGGACTCCGGCCCCTATGAGCTGCCGCAGGCCAACCTGTCATTCCTGCTCACGCACCCTGTCTCGCAGGACAGCCAGAACCTTGAGGGAGAACACGCCGTCGAGATCGGCCTTCGACTGATCAAGCGCCTCGGCGTCTGCATACCCGGAACGGCGTTCCAGTTTGCGATCTCACCCGGGCGCGAACAGACGGTTGCGCGGAAACGCGCAGAACAGCACATACCAGACGCCTATGCGGTCCTGCACATTCAGCCCGGCGACCCGGCGAAGAAATGGGCCACAGCGTCGTTTGCCGCCGTGGCGGAGCATCTCATCAAACGGCATGGGCTGGAAGTCGTTCTCAGCGGAGCGCCCGCCGATTGGGAGATCAACGCGCAGGTGCAGTCGCAAGTGCAGTCAGAGCGTGTCCATAACGCCGCCGGTGTCTTTACGCTCGAAGAGCTGCCGGCGCTCTTCGCCAAAGCGCGCCTTTTGGTGACGGTGGATACTGGACCGATGCACATTGCTGCCGCCGCCGGGACGCCGATTGTAGCGGTGTTCCTGCCCTGGTCGGTCGCGACGTTCCATCCCTACGGCCAGGCGGCCGGCGTCGTTGTTCCCGATGCCGATGATCTTCGGGGCCTGGAAAAGTCCGGGAGACTATGGGAGGGTTCACTACTCGAAGCCGTCTCCCCGACCAAGGTCTGCGCGGCGATAGACCGAAAAATGGTGGCAACCTATGTCTGAAGAGAAGCCGCAGACAGCGCCCGACATCACCGTTTCCATCGTGTCTTTCAACACGCGGGAACTGTTGCACTCCTGTCTCCTGTCACTGAAGGAGCGGGAGCAGGCGGGCGAAGTCTGCCTGGATGTCGTCGTCGCGGACAACGGCTCGACCGACGGCAGCGCCGCGATGGTGCGGGACGAGTACCCGAAGGTTCGGCTCGTCCCGACCGGCGGAAACGTCGGCTACGGGCGGGCCAACAACGCCGCGCTGGCGGGCGCCCAGGGGCGGTACGTCTTCATCCTGAACTCGGACACCGTCGTGGAACCGGGGGCGCTGGCGGCGATGCGGGACTTCCTAGACACCCACCCGGAAGCGGGCGCGGCGGGCGCGCAGCTGATCCTGCCGGACGACGCTATTCAGCCTTCCTGCGCCGCCGACCCGACGCTGACGTCAGTGTTCTGGGAGCAGACATACTTATATAAGCTCCTGCCCGGCAACCCCGTCACGGGCGGCTACGCGCTGACCTACTGGGACTACAAAAGCCCGCGCGCCGTCGAGCAGGTCTGCGGCGCCTGTTTGATGGTGCGCCGTTCCTTGTATGCCCAATTAGGTGGATTCGACCCGCACTATTTCATGTACTTCGAGGACACGGACCTGTGCTACCGTATCCGAAAGACGGGCGCACAGATCTGGTTTTTGCCGGAAGCCAAAATCAAGCATATGCTGGGAGGCAGCAGCGCGGGCGACTGGCAAGTGCGGGCGCGCATGATCGCCTCCTACAACAAGAGCCGCTACTATTTCTTCACGCGCATGGAAGGACGAAAGCGCGGGCAACTACTGAAAGCGACCGTCCTGCTGGGCGCGACCCTGCGGGTCACGGCCTGGTCGTTGCTGGCGCTCACTGGTCGCGCGAGTGCCCGCGAACAGGCCCGAATCTGGCGCTCCGTCTGGACTCAAACTCGGCGGATGTCGTCCGACGGCGATGAGTCGCCACAGACTGATTCGAATCCTCATCCCACAACGGCGACTCCATGCACATTGCCATAGACGCGCGTTCGATATTCATGGGCGGCGGCGGCGACCGGACCTATTTCCGCAATATCATTCAGCACATGGCGAGGCTGTCGCCCGACGACCGGTGGACGCTGTACGCCGAGCGCGCCGACGCCGACCGTGACGGCCTGCGCGCGCCGAATATCGCCATTGCCCCGCCGCTCTCGGCTCCCGTCGGGTCGCTTTGGAACATGACGCATCTCGTTCCACAACTGCGGCGCGACGGGATTGACCTGCTTCATTCTCAGTACACGCTGCCGCCGGCCGGCCCCGTGCCGTGTCCGATGGTGGTGACGATTCACGACGCCACGTTCCGGCTGTTCCCGGCCTGGTTCCCGCGCCGCGCCAACCGGATCCAGAACTTACTGATCCCCCGCGCCGCCCACAGAGCCGCCCGCGTCCTCACGGGGTCGCAGAGCGCTGCCGCCGACATCCATCGGACGATGCGGGTCCCGATGGAGAAGATCGCCGTCACGCCCTACGGCCTGGATGAACGGTTTCAAGCAATCCCGCACAGCGAGCAGGAAAGCGCGCGGGAGCGGTACAGCCTGCCCCCGCATTATCTCTTCGGAGTCGGGCTGCTGCGAACCAGAAAAAACGTCCTCGTCGTGCTTCAAGCCATCACTTTACTGATGGAGCGGCGGCAGTGGCCGTCGGGCTGCGTCCTGGCCCTGACCGGCGGCTGGAGCGGCGCCCCGGACGCTGACGCATATTACACAGCCCACCCCGAAATCAAGAACGCCGTGCGAGTCCTGGGTTATGTCCCCGACGCGGACCTGCCTGCGCTGTACGCTGGGGCGCTTCTCAGCATCTACCCGTCCCTGTACGAAGGCTTCGGCTTCCCCGTGCTGGAAGCGATGGCCTGTGGCTGCCCGGTCGTGTCTTCCGACACCAGCAGCCTGCCGGAAGTGGTCGGGGGCGCCGGGCTGATGCTGCCGCCGGAAGACGCGGACGCCTGGGCCGACGCACTGCGCCGCCTTCTCCACGACAATGCCGAGCGGGAGCGCCTGCGCCGCGTCGGCGTGGCCCGCGCCGCGACATTCACCTGGGAACGGACGGCACGGGAAACGCTGGCCGTCTACCACGAAGCGGCGGCCCAACAGATATGAGAGTCGGCATAGACGCGCGGACATTATCGGGGCGCTTCACGGGCGACCGGACGTACTGGCGCGGGCTGATCGGCGGCCTGGCGGCAACGGACGCGGACAACGAGTACGTCCTGTACACACGACAGCCCGTAGACGGCGAGTTTCCCCACGTCGGCCCGAACTTCCGGTGGCGGCAGATTTCCAGCCCGGCCAATGACGCCTTGTGGATGCTGCGGGCGTTCCCGCGCACACTGGCCCAAGACAAGATTGATGTGGCGCACACGCAGTACAATGTCCCGCTGCTCGGTGCGCCCTGCCCGGTCGTGACCACGGTGCATGACGTGTCGTTCGCGCTGCTGCCTGACCTGTTCCTGCCGCGCGACCGCTGGATTCTGAACACGTTCGTGCCGCGCTCCCTGGCGAAGGCCGCCAAAGTCATCGCCGACTCGGAAAGCACCCGCCGGGACATTTTGCGTCTCTTCAAGAAGAGCGTGCCGCCGGAGAAAGTCGCAACGATCCTGCTGGCCGCCGACGCGCGTTTCGTGCCGCCGTCCAACGGGCAGGAATCGGCATGGTCGGCGGTGAACACACAGTTCGGGCTTGGCGGGCGGCCATATATTCTCTCGGTCGGGGTTCTGCAGCCGCGCAAGAATTTGGGGACGCTGCTGGATGCCTTCGCGCTGGTCAAACTCGGCCCCCACGCGCCGCCGCATAAATTGGTGATTGTGGGCAAGCGCGGCTGGCTGGGGGAGGAATTGGACCGCCAAACGGCGCAACTTCCCCCGTCCGTGGCCGAGGACATCGTCTGGACGGGATATGTCCCCGATGACGACCTGCCGGCGCTCTACGGCGGCGCCGATGTGTTCTGCTACCCGTCCAAGTACGAAGGCTTCGGCCTGCCGCCTCTAGAGGCCATGTCCTGCGGCTGCCCCGTGCTGTGCGTCCGGGCGTCGTCCCTGCCGGAAGTGGTCGGGGACGCCGCCGTGCTGCTGCCGCCGGACGACTCCTCGGCCTGGGCCACGGCTCTGGAAAAACTGCTCACGCAGCCCCTGGTGCGGGAACGCTGGCGCGAGCGCGGCCTGGAACGCGCCCGACGCTTCTCGTGGGAACAGACCGCGCGGGAGACTCTGCGCATTTACCAAGAAAGTCAGAATGTTCGATGACGACACTAGACCCGAAACTTGTGGAGATTTTGGCCTGCCCCGCCGATGACAACAGGCCGCCGCTGCGCCTAGAAGGCGAGACATTGGTCTGCGACCAGTGCGGGCGGGTATACCCGATCCGGGACGGCATCCCGATCCTGCTGCCCGAAGAAGCGACCATCCCAAAATAAGCAGAGGTCCTATGCAGCTCACACGCACCGGCCCGATCCGGGTCACACTGATTCACGGCCCCAACCTCAATATGCTCGGCGTCCGCGACCCGGACATCTACGGCAAGGACAACTTCGAGACGGTCAACAAGAAGATCGAGGGCCACGCCAAACACCTCGGCATCGAGATTCGCATCCGGCAGTCCAACTCCGAGGGCGAGATCATCAACTTCATCCAGGAAGCCATGTCCTGGGCCGAAGCGATTGTCATCAATCCCGGCGCGTACACGCACTACGCCTACGCCATCCGGGACGCCATCGCCGATTCGCGCCTGCCGACGATTGAGGTCCACCTCACCAACGTTCATGCGCGTGAGGAGTTCCGGCGTCACTCGGTCATCTCGCCCGTCGCCACGGGCCAGATCGTCGGCTTCGGCACCCAGTCTTATCTGCTCGGCCTGGCCGCCGCCAAATCGCTCATCGAAGAAAGCCACCGGTAAAAGCATGACACAGGCACGCATTGACGGGACGCGGGCGGCCCTGGCGGCGCAGAAGTTGGACGCGCTGCTGATCACGGACATCGTCAACATCGGCTACGTGTCGGGGTTCACGGGGTCGCTGGCGCTCGTCTTGGTCACGCCCGACGAGGCGCTTCTCATCACCGACGGGCGCTACACGATCCGCGCCCGGCAGGAATGCTCGCAGTTCACGCTCCAGGAGTCGTCGGGCAGCGGCGGCTACCCCGAAAAACTGAAAGAAGCCCTGGACGCGCGGCCCGGCATCAAGCGCCTGGGCTTTGAAGCGTCCAAAGTCACCGTGACTCAGGGACAGCAGTTCCAGAAAGCCAACCGTGCTGATCTGGAGTGGGTCGGCACCGACGGCGTGATCGAAGCCTTGCGGGCGGTCAAAGACGCGGGTGAGATCGCCGCCATCCGGCAGGCCATCACGCTGGCCGAGGCCGCGTTCCAGACGATCAGGCCACTCCTGCGTCCGGGAATCCAGGAGCGGGAAGTCGCCATTGAGTTGGAGTTCGCCATGCGCCGGGCCGGGGCGGACGACCGCGCCTTCGAGACCATCGTCGCGAGCGGCGCCCAGGGCGCGCGCCCGCACCACCGCCCGAACGAGCGGCCCCTGGTGACGGGCGATTTGGTAACGATAGACTGGGGCGCGAACATCGGCGGCTACAACTCGGACATCACGCGCACGGTCGGCATCGGGCGCATCACGCCGGATCAGCAGGCCGTGTACGAGACTGTCTTAGAAGCCCAGCGCCGCGCCATCGCCGCCATCCGGCCCGGCAAGACGGGCAAAGAGGTAGACGCCGTCGCCCGCGAGTTTCTCACCGAACGCGGCTACGGCGAGGCCTTCAGCCACGGCCTAGGCCACGCTCTGGGCCGCCAGGTGCATGACGGCCTGGGCTTTTCGTCCCGCGCCGCCGAGTACGTCCTGAAGCCGGGCATGGTGCTGACCGTGGAGCCGGGCGTCTATCTCGAAAACTGGGGCGGCGTCCGCATCGAAGAAGACGTGCTGGTGACAAGCGACGGCTGCGAGATCCTGACTCACCTGCCGAACGCCCTGGAAGTGGTTGGCTAGGCCGCCGCTTCCAGAAAGTCTGCCAGGCGGGCGAACGGGTCGAAGCCGATCACGCGCGGGGCGTCGGCGACGAAGTTGGACAGGGCGTTGATGTCGTAATAGACGAGCGAGCCGTCGCGGTCGTCAATCATATATTCGATGCCGCCGATTTCAATCCCTGACGCGGCCATGATGCGCTCGACGTTGGCGATGACATCGGGTGATGGCATGTAGCCCTCGACGCGCAGGCCGCTTTTCGGCGCGTCAACCGGGCAGGCGGCGCGGCTGAGTTCCACGCCGTCGGTCGTCTGGCAGATGTCGGCGGGACAAAGATTAAAACTGTCGCCGGACGTGTAGACGTTGATGGCGTACAGATACTGGCCGCCCAGCACTTCAACCCGCGTGATGTGACCGCCGCGCGCCGGAACGAACTCCTGCACCAGCCCTGTTTTATCAATCCCCAGGTCAATTCGTCCCTCCTGCACGGCCCGCGTCAGATCGGCGAGCGAGTCGTAGCGCACGATGCCCGCGCCGCTGCCGCCGATGTTGGCCTTGACGACGACCGGAAAGCGCAAGCCCTCGGCAGCCGTCGGCGCGGCCTGCGGGTCGCCGATCACGCGCGCTTTTGGGTACGGCAGACCCAGCGACTGCAAGAGAGTCAGCTGCAGGGCTTTCGATGTCTCGGTCGTGAACGCCTGCCGCCCGTTGACCACGCGCGTCCCCAGCCGTTCCAGGTGGGCGAGATAGCCGAGCGTGTAAAAGACGCCGGGGTGTTCGCTGCGCAGATAGGCCGACGGACTCATGCGGTTGAACAGCAGCCGGTACTCGCGCTCCGTCTGGCCGGGGTCGTAGACGTGACGCCGGGCGTCAACCCTGACGTAATCCGTGCCGCGACGGTCGAGTTCGGCGAACAGGGGTCGGAACCAGTCGGGGTGTTCGTAATAGACGGCGATGGGCAGGCTGGACATGGGCGACTTTCTTTCCGTGCAAGGAATCTTTCCCGATGGCCGCGAATTAATGGGTATGTCCGAAACAACACCCGAACTCACGGCAGTGATTGAACGCATTCTACCCGACGCGGTGCAGACCCGTCACCACCTGCACCAGAATCCCGAACTCAGCGGCGAAGAAACGCAGACCAGCGCCCTCGTCGCAGGCCGGCTGCGCGCGCTCGGCTTCGATGCGGTGCAGACGGGAATCGCCGAACACGGCGTCGTCGGCCTGCTGCGCGGCAGTCGGGACGGGCCGACGTTCGCCCTGCGCGCGGACATGGACGCGCTGCCCATTCAAGAAACGTCGGGGCTGCCGTATGCCTCCTGCAAGCCCGGCGTCATGCACGCCTGCGGCCACGACGGCCACACGGCGACCCTGCTCGGCGCGGCCTCCGCGCTGGCCGCCCTGCGCGACCGAATTTGCGGCACGATCAAATTCATCTTCCAGCCCGCCGAGGAGACCACCGGGGGCGCGGAAGTGATGTGCGCCGAAGGCGTCATGGACGGCGTGGACGCCATCGCCGCCCTGCACGGCTGGCCGTTCCTGGACATCGGCCAGATCGGCATCCGGCCCGGCCCGATGATGGCGAGCGCCGACCGCTTCGACATCACAATCAAAGGCAGTGGCGGCCACGCGGCCTACCCGCACAACACGATAGACCCGATCCTCGTCGGCGCCCAGGTCATCAGCGCCCTGCAGACGCTGGCGAGCCGCGAAGTCTCCCCGCTCGACTCGGTCGTCGTCTCGGTCACGCAGTTCCACGCCGGGACCGCGTTTAACGTCATCCCCGGCCAGGCGTCGCTCGGTGGCACCGTCCGCTGCCTCAACAACGCCCTGCGCGACCAGATGCCCGGCAAAATGGAGCGCGTCACCGCGGGCGTCTGCGCCGCCCTGCGCGCCGAGTACGACTTCGTCTACGAGTCCGGCCCGCCCGTCGTGGTCAACGACCCCGGCATGACGGCGCTGATCGAGCAGGTCGGGCGCGACGCACTCGGCCCCGACGCCGTGCGTTACCTGGAAGCGCCCTCGATGGGCGCGGAAGACTTCGCCTACTACCTCTCCCACGCCCCCGGCGCGATGTTACGCCTGGGCGTCGGCACCGACGTCACGCCCCTACACACCCCCACCTACAACTTCGCCGACGCCGCCCTGCCCCACGGCATCCGCCTCTTCTCAGAACTGGCCCTGCGTTATGGACGGCAATACATAAAATGAACATCATCCTGACCTCAATTGACAAAGGCCTTGCGGACGCCTGGGAGCATTTCTGCGGCGATTTGGACTGTGTGACGATTCATCACGGCTCAATCTTCGACGTTTGCTGCGACGCCCTGGTCAGCCCCGCCAACAGTTTCGGCTTTATGGACGGCGGCATAGATATGCTCTACACGCAATACTTCGGCTGGCATCTGCAAGAGCGCCTTCAGGAGATGATACGAACGCGTCACCACGGCGAATTATTGGTAGGAACCGCCGAGATCGTCGAAACCGATGACTTCGACAAGCCGTTCCTCATCGCCGCCCCCACGATGCGCGTCCCAACGATCCTGCGTGACTCCGTCAACCCGTACCTGGCGGCCCGTGCTACCTTGCTTCTGGTCAAACATGGCATCTTCGCAGAAGGCAGCTATGCGGGAGAAAAGATCACCGACTATGTTCAGACCCTCGCCTTCCCCGGTCTTGGCACCGGCGTCGGACGGGTCGGCCCCAACACCTGCGCCCACCAGATGCGAACAGCGATTAACGAAGTGCTTCTGGGCTGCCTGACCTTTCCCGTCTCCTGGGTAGATGCTCATGACCGACACCAAAAGCTCTACACAGACTACGTTCGCGACCTGCAACAAGGTTGAGCGGACTGGTCTTTCTCGTCATCGTCAGGCAGTTCGGACACGCGAAACGACAGCGGGTTAGCCCGGAGCGTCGCCGTCAATTCATCCGTCTCCGCCGACGCCTAGAAGCCGAGCAGCAGTAATTCGCCTCAAAGACTCATCTTGTACCGACGTCGGCGGGGTGGACTGGCACAATGCCCCACCGGGCGTAGCGCTTGAAGTCGTCCACGTTGAAGGTCAGGATGTGTGTCCAGCCGTGAGCAAGCATCGCGGCGGCGAGACGCGCATCATAGACGCTGGCTCCCTGTACGCCAGCGCCAACAACCAGAATACGCCACCAGCCGAAGACGGCTGGCGTGTCCCGGACGATGGGATAGAGGGTTTCGAGAGCGCGAACCTCGGCGTCGGTACGGGCAATGTCCCAGCCGAAGCCGCCGCGCTGACTGGCCGCCGAGGTCGCCACGCGCCAATATTCGGTGACGACCTGCGGCACCAGATGGAGACTGTCACCGACGGCCGTCACCTGTTTCACGGAGGCTTTTGACTGACCGAACATCGGGTCAGCCGGGGCGCTGCTGCGCAGCCGAAGGTTGGTGTCGCCAAGCCAGTCAATCACGGCGGTAGATCGCCTCACGACTGATCGCTTCGTCCGAGAGTATGGGCGTGTCTCTTTCGTGGCTATCCGCCCACGCCTCGAACCGCGCGACCCGTTCCTCACGAGTCAGCATGGGTGCCGGTGTGTCAACTGTCTGGTCAAGCACGCGCTGGACGTATTCATCGAGCGAAAGGCCAGCCATCCGGGCCTGCTCAGCAAGCCGGGTCTCTTTCTCCGGCGTAAGAGTAAGTGTCAGAGTCATGTCAGGCCTCTTATCCGTAGGACTTGAAATGCCATCTTTCGTTGCCGACAGTGGTATCTTCGAGCGATAACAGTTTATTGCAACGATTATACTGCCTCTATGGGGTCAATCGCGAATTTTGCCGCGAAAGAATGAGTAGAGGGGGTGACTATGTTAAAGTAACATCCCTCTGATTCTTCAGATCAGGAACATAGTCATGTCAATCGGAGCCTTGCCGCGTCCTTCTCGTCGCAGTTCCCACTTTCCAGAGACTTTCCATAAATGAATGTGCCAGCCGGTCTTTCCCTGTGTATACGGCGGCAGATCGTCACACCATGGACTAAATTCGGCAGCCGGCACTACGACTATTTGTTTAGTCGAGCCGCATCCAAGCGCGACATACGACTGTTTGGCACGCTGGATGCTTTCCAATTGCCTCTCGTAGATCGTAAACCAGTAGCGTTCGCCATCAGCCGTCTCTTTCCCAGCGTCATAATCCTTTGAGGTTAAGCAGCAGACACGGGTCGAGCTATCCTTGGAAACAGCCACAGCCCCTGAGTCCTTGGCCTTACCGACCTCAAGGCCAAGATGTTTAAAGACAACGCTGATGCAGTTAAGACGCGAGAACTTTCCTTCTTCAAGCATCATCAAGTTCCTTACATTTACATTCTTATTGTTTTGGCCTTCTGAATCTTTTCCTGGCGCCTTGATAGCGTCAGTGTCTGCGTCAGTTAGTTCTCCCAAACCAGCCGCTTCCCAAGCGATGGCCGTCGCTTGTTCAAGGAGACGCTCAGCAAGTCCGGTCCTCGTCATGTTCACCTTCTCCGCCAGCACCCCGATTTGGTAGTGACAAACGACGTTGACGCGGCAACTAAGTTGCCGCTGCACACTATCAAATTCATCGCGAACCTTTGTTGATGCCAACAGTCGCTTGATGTCGGTCTCTAAATCTAATGTCCTCATGAGTTGCTCCTTATCAAAGATCAGCGTATTGTACCATTAAATATAATTACACATTAATTTCACAAAAAACAATTTTCCAGACACCACATTTTTCGTTAAGTTTGTTCGAATAGGTCTCGACGGCGAGAATATCTTCAAGGAAAGCAAGGAAGTCACGCAGTTTGACGAGGACCGCCTAACCGCCGTGCTATGATTCAGTGAAATTGTTGGTAGGGTTTGGCCGTTTCCTTTCCCGTGCTGGTGGGTAACACTCCCATAGGCATTTTGACGATTCCTGCTTCTTTCGGGGACGTTTCGGAGGGGAGGAAATTCACATGGGCCGTATCCGTAAGTTTATCGAAGTTGTGATTTTGACGGCGCTGTTTGCGCTGTTTGTGTTACCCACGGTGTCCGCACCGTTGTCTGGCGCGACAGGGGTCGCGGCGGCGCAGGACGCGCTGAACCGGGCCATCGCCGTGCCTAATGGCCCGCTGCCGGCGGGGACGAAGCTGTACGGGGTTCAAGTCGTCGAGGGGCTGGCGACGGTCAACTTCTCGCGCGAGTTGCGCGACAATTTTCACGGCGGCGACAGCGAGGAAGCCACCGCCGTCAGTGCGATCCTGACGGCGGCGGGCCGGGACCCGGACGTGAACCGCGTCCAAATCCTGGTGGAAGGCCGCCCCGTGGACTCGCTCGGCGGGCTGATCGAGACATCGCAGCCTTTGCCGGTTTCGCGCGCCGCCGACAGTGTGACGCCTTCGACGCGCCGCTACCTGCACCGCCTGGAAGCGCCACACAAGGCCGCGCCGTCTCGCTCGTCTCGGACGTAACGCCTTCGCCCCGGCCTCTGCGCCGGGGCGTTTTTGTCGGGGGCATCTCGTGCTTTTTCCCTGGTCCCGCGAACACCGCCGCCGCGAACTCCTGGCGACGCCTTTTCCCAGCCACTGGCGGCCGTATTTGGCAGCGAACGTCGCCTTCTACGCCGTCCTGACGCCGCCGGAACGGGCGAAACTGGAGCGGGACCTGCGCCTGCTGGTCGCCGAGAAACACTGGGAAGGACACGGCGGGCAGGAGATCACCGAGGAGATTCAAGTCACGGTCGCCGCGCAGGCGTGTCTGCTGATCCTCAACCGCGCGGAGGACGACTTCGGCCACGTCGAGTCCGTCCTCGTTTATCCCGGCGCGTACCTGACGCCACGGCAGATCCGGGCGGGGGCCGTTGTGACCGAGACGGCCCAGCCGACGGAAGGCACGGCGGCGCAGTGGGGGGCGGTCGTGCTGTCCTGGGCCGACGCGCTGGCGGGCGGGCGCCGGCAGACGGACGGGCAGAACGTTGTCTTTCATGAATTCGCCCACCAACTGGACATGAAGGACGGCGACGCCAACGGCGTCCCGTACCTGGACACGCGCGCCCAGGTGGAGGAATGGTCGCGGGTGATGTCGGCGGAGTACCAGGCGCTCACGGACGCCGTCGCCCAGGGCCACCCCACGCTGATCAACGCCTACGGCGCGACCAACGCCGCCGAGTTCTTCGCCGTCGCCACGGAAACGTTCTTTGACCGGCCGTCGGCGTTGAGCCATCACCACCCCCATTTATTTAACGTCCTCAAAGACTACTATCGGCAGGACCCGCGCCGACTGGAAAGCGTCTCAGCGGACTAAGAAAATCAATTTGAGTCCACGAAGGTGGACTTCGTGATCTTTTTGCCGCAAATTTATTCGCCGGGCAACTTTCTGATTCGGTGGCCGAAAACGGCGAGACAGGGGAGACTTCAGGCGTCATAATGAAGGCATGACACTCGACGCCGACGCTTGTTATCAGGCCCTGCGGACCCACGACGCGCGCTTCGACGGCGCGTTCTTTGTCGGCGTGGCGACGACCGGCATCTACTGCCGGGCGGTCTGCCCGGCCAGGACGCCGCGCCGGGACCGGTGCGCGTTCTATCCCAGCGCCGCCGCCGCCGAGCAGGCAGGTTTCCGGCCCTGCCTGCGCTGCCGCCCGGAACTCGCGCCGGGCCGCGCCCCCGTAGACGCCCTCAGCCGACTAGCCGCCGACGCCGCCGCCTGCATTGAGGACGGCGCGTTGACCGACGGCAGCGTGGCCGGCCTAGCCGCGAGTCTCAGCGTCAGCGAACGGCACCTGCGCCGCGTGATCGGGGCGGAGTTCGGCGTTTCGCCCGTCGCCCTGGCGCAGACGCAGCGGCTGCTGCTTGCCAAGCGCCTGCTCACGGATACGGCGCTGAGTGTCGGCGAAGTCGCCTTTGCGAGCGGCTTTTCCAGCCTGCGACGCTTCAACGCGCTGTTCCACGAACGCTACCGGCTGAACCCGACCGCTCTGCGCCGGTCACGCCCCCACAGCCCCGCGCCGGAAACATTGATCTGTGAAGTCGCCTTTCGGCCCCCGCTCGATTGGGACGCGCTGCTGGCGTTCCTGACGGCCCACACGGCGGCGGGTGTGGAAACGACAGACGGCGGCGTTTACCGGCGCACGGCCCGGATCGGCAGGCACAGCGGCTGGTTCGCCGTGTCTTTCCTGCCCAGCCGGGACGCGCTCCGGGTGGAACTGTCCGCCTCGCTCGCGCCCGCGCTGCGGCCCCTGCTGGCCCGCGTCAAGCGGCTGTTCGACCTGAGCGCGGACCCGACAGAGATCGCGGCGCATCTGGGGCCGCTCGCGGCGCAGCGGCCCGGCCTGCGCGTCCCCGGCGCGTTTGACGGCTTTGAAATGGCGGCGCGGGCGATCCTGGGCCAGCAGGTCAGTGTCCGGGCGGCGACGACGCTGGCCGGTCGGCTGGCCGCCGCGTTCGGGGAGCCGACAGCAACGCCGTTTCCAGCCCTGACGCACCTTTCGCCTACGGCGGACCGCATCGCCGAAGCGAAGGTGGAAGAACTCACCGCGCTCGGCATCATGCCCGCGCGGGCGAACTCGCTGCTGGCCCTGGCGCGAGCCGTCGCTGACGGACAGATCCGTCTGGAACCCGGCCCTGACGTGGAAAGTAAGATGTCGGCCTTGAAACTTTTGCCAGGCATCGGCGAATGGACGGCGCAGTACGTCGCCATGCGGGCGCTGGCCTGGCCGGATGCCTTTCCGCACACGGACCTGGGCATAGTCACCGCGCTGGGCGTCAAAAAGCCCCGCGAAGTCCTGGCGCGGGCGGACGCCTGGCGGCCCTGGCGCGCCTATGCCGCCATGCATCTTTGGAAATCTTTGGAGACCAACCCATGACCTTCTACACGTTTCTGGACAGCCCCGTCGGCCCCATCCAACTCACGTCAGATGACGGCGCGGCGCTGTCCGGCCTGTACATGAACGAGCATCGGCACGGCCCCACGCCGGGAACCGAGTGGAGCCGCGCCGATGACCTGCCCCTCTTTGTGGAAGCCAAACGTCAGTTGTGCGCTTACTTTGCCGGGCAGCGAACGACCTTTGACCTGCCGCTGGATGCCCAGGGAACGCCGTTCCAGAAGCGCGTCTGGGCGGAACTGGCGCTGATCCCCTACGGCGCAACGATCTCATATGGTGCGCTCGCCCGGCGCATCGGCAGTCCCAACGCCTCCCGCGCCGTCGGCCTGGCGAACGGGCGCAACCCGATCTCCATCATCGTGCCGTGCCACCGGGTCATCGGCGCGAACGGCGCGCTGGTCGGCTACGGCGGCGGCCTGTCCCGCAAAGAAACGCTGCTGGCCCTGGAACGCTCACGGCCGGGCGAGTGAGACTTTCAGCGTTCCGGCAGCCAGTCCGGCGGCGGAGGCCGTCACCGTGACCGGCCCGGCTTGCTGCCCCGCTTGCAGCAGGATGCCCCCCTGCCCCGCCGTGACCGGGGCCGGGTTGTCGCCGACGAGCCGCGCCGGGCCGGAAACCGTGAACGTGACCGGGACATCGGCGCTGCGGACGATGGTTCCCTGCGCGTCCACGACTTCGGCGTAGACAAACACGGCGTCCGCGCCGTCCGCCGTCAGCGGGCGGCCGCTGGCGTCATAGCGCAGGCGGATCGCGGCGGGAGCGCCAGGGGTGCGGACAGTGTCGGCGGCTTTCGGCGCGCCGCCGGTCAAGCCGACGGCCTTCAGCGTCCCCGGCGTGAACTGTCCCAGGTGGAACGTGAACGGCGGGTGCGGCAGGCGATTGGAAATGGCGTCGGCGTCCGGCTTCTGCCGGGCGATCACTTTGCCGTTCAAAGACAGTTCCACCTCGTCGCAGTTGCTGTACACGCGCACGTCGGTTG
>CAZZVX010000016.1:0-24586 GCA_964657535.1 Armatimonadota bacterium
GTGGCACCTCGCGCACACGTCCTGGTTCTTCGAGACGTTCGTGCTGAAACCGACCCTGCCGGATTATCAGTCGCTGCACCCTCAGTACGATTATCTCTTCAACTCCTACTACAACTCGATTGGTGAGCGCCACTGCCGGCCCAAGCGGGGGTTGGTCTCCCGGCCCACCGTCCGCGACGTGTCCCGCTACCGCGATTACGTGGACGAAGGGATGCGGCGGGTCATCCGGGACGCGACCGACGCGCAGTGGGAGGCGCTGCTGCCGATCATCACGCTGGGCCTGCACCATGAGCAGCAGCACCAGGAACTCATGGTCACGGACATCAAACACGTCTTCTCCGAGAACCCGCTCGCGCCGGTCTACCGAGAACAGGATTCGGTCCCCGACCGGCCTCTGCACGAACCGACCTGGGCCGTTTTTGATGAAGGCCTGTACGAGATCGGCGACGACGGAAAGCGCGGCTTCGTCTTCGACAACGAAGGCCCGCGCCATAGAGAGTTCGTTCCGGCGTTCGCCCTGGCGTCGCGACTGGTGACGAACGGCGAATGGCTGGCATTCATGGAGGACGGCGGCTACGCGCGGCCTGAGTTCTGGCTGTCCGAGGGCTGGGGAACGGTGCAGAAACAAAACTGGCAGTCGCCGCTCTACTGGTGGAAAAAGCGCGGGACGGAGTGGCACGAGTTCACGCTGTCCGGGATGCGTCCGCTGGTTCTGTCGGAGCCGGTGTGTCACGTGAGTCTGTTTGAAGCCGACGCCTACGCGCAGTGGGCGGGCGCGCGGCTGCCGACTGAAGCGGAATGGGAAGTCGCGTCTTTGTCCGTCCCGGTCAGCGGCAATTTCGTCGAGGCGGGCCGGTTCCATCCGTCGCCGGCGGAACCCGCACTGCCGGGAGAGTTGACGCAGATGTTCGGCGACGTGTGGGAATGGACGCGCAGCCAGTACGTTCCCTACCCCGGCTTTAAGACTCTGCCGGGCGCGCTGGGCGAGTACAACGGCAAGTTCATGTGCAACCAGTTCGTGCTGCGCGGCGGCTCGTGCGCGACGTCGCAGACGCACATCCGGCCCACCTACCGCAACTTCTTTCCGCCCGACGCCCGGTGGCAGTTCACCGGCCTGCGTTTAGCAAAGGACGTTTGACCTATGACGGACATCGCGCTGTGTGATTTTGAGCCTCGCCTGGACACCTTCGCCGAAGAAGTGATCGCCGGGCTGCAGCAGGACACGAAAACGCTGCCCTGCAAATACTTCTATGATGAGCGCGGCTCGCTGCTGTTCGATCTCATCTGCGATCTGCCGGAGTACTACCCGACCCGCACCGAAATGGGCATCATGCGGGCGCACGTCGGCGAGATGACGGCGCTGCTGGGGCCGGGCTGCCGCCTGGTCGAATACGGCAGCGGCAGCAGTCTGAAGACGCGCATCCTGCTGGACAACGCGCCCGGATTGGCCTCTTACGTCCCTGTAGACATCTCGCGGGAGCATTTGTACAAGTCCGCCTGCGCGCTGTCTGAGACTTACCCGAACCTGGAAGTGCTGCCGGTCTGCGCGGACTACACCCAGGACTTCACCTTGCCCTGGGGATCCCGGGCCGTCACGCACAGCGTCGTTTACTTCCCCGGCTCGACCATCGGCAACTTCCCGCCCAAGCAGGCCGCTCAGTTCCTGCGGCAGATCGCCGACCTGTGCGGGGCGGGCGGCGGCCTTCTGATCGGGGTGGATTTGAAGAAAGCGCCGCAGATTTTAGAGCCGGCCTACAACGACGCCCAGGGCGTCACGGCGGCGTTCAACCTCAATCTGTTATCCCGGATCAACCGCGAACTGGGCGCGAATTTCGACCTGACGCAGTGGGAGCATTTCGCCTGCTACAACCCGTTCCAGGGGCGCATCGAGATGCATCTGGTCAGCCTCTGTGACCAGCAGGTTGAGATCAGCGGAACTCAAACCTGTTTCGAGCAGGACGAGATGATCCACACCGAGTCGTCCTACAAGTATGGTTTAGAAGAGTTCGGCTGTCTTGCGGGAAAAGCGGGATGGAAGGTCGAGAAAGTATGGACGGATGCTGACTGCCTGTTCAGCGTCCAATATCTCACCGTCGCGTGAGCTGGAAACAACAAAATGGGCGCAGGACATAACCCCTGCGCCCATTTTATTTTTGGATGTCTTTGATGAGATAGATGGATGCGCCGCCCTCGTCGGCGTCGCCCCGGCAGATTATCAGCGCGTCCGTCAGCATCTGCATGAGTGGCAGACCGCGCCCGTGCGTGTCCTCGGCCAGCGCCGAAGGCATCTCATAGGGCGGCGCCGGCGGCTCGAATCCCGGCCCCCGGTCATGGACTTCCATGATCAGCCGGTCTCGGAAGTTCCAGATGCACAGGCAGATATGTTCCACGCCCGCGTCTTGTTCCAAGAACGGAGCGCCGTGGACGACCGCGTTGGCGAGCGCCTCGCCGAGCGCGACATCGAGCGAGAAGCAGTCGTCTTCACTGACGCCCGCTTCCCGACAGATTTGGTTCGCCTGGTGCCGCGCCGCCGGGACCGCTTGTGGGTCGGCGGGCAGCCACAGTTCGAGCAGTGGCCGGCGGACAGGACGTGCCTGCGGGGCGCGGCGACCTCTCGGCGATCCTGCATTGATCATCGCCGTCTTTCTTATCTTTCCCCGCCGGCGCGCGGCGGTCGTTTTCGTAGGATGTCTTGTCAACATCATCGTTGTCCTCTAAGAAAGAGTACCCCCGGATGTATGACAATAAACGTTTCCCGCGCCCGCAGGAACCGGCGGGCGGCACGGCGAATATAGAAAGCATAACGCAGGACGAGAGAAACAAGGATGCGGCTAGGCACGCGGCGCGACCCGGCGCTGACATTGGTTTGGATTCTGCTGACCTGCGGGATCTATTACATGTACTTCATTTACAAAGTGTCCCAGGAGACGCGGGAGTTTCTGGGCGATTCGGATTTCACGCCGGGCCTGGAAGTGCTGCTGTCGCTGGTGACGTGCGGGCTGTGGAACGTCTATTGGGACTATCGCATGGGGAAACAGATGGCGCGGATGTGCGCCGAGGTCGGGCTGCCCGTGACGGACAACGCCGTGCTGTATCTGGTGCTGGACTTGCTGGGGGTCGGCGGCTTCGCCAGCGCGGGGCTGATCAACCCGGTGCTTCAGCAGGACACGCTGAATCGGATCTGGCAGGCCGCCATGACCGGCCCACCCCCGGCCAAGCGAGACGGCGCCGAGTGGCCGCCGCCGCCGACCCCCACCCCGCGCCAGCCGCGCCCGCCTCTGACATGACAACCGCAGACAGACAATCGGCGCGGGCGGCGTTCCTGGGGCTGTCGGCGGTGTTCCTGTTGAGCGCCTGCCTGCCCCTGCCGGGCGCGGACGGGCGCATCGCGCACCTGCCGACGGTCTGCCCGTTCCGCACCCTCACAGGGCTGCCCTGTCCGGGCTGCGGTCTGACGCGGGCCTTCGTCTGCCTCAGCCACGGTCGCTTGACCGAGTCGCTGCACTGGCACCCTGTCGGCTGGCTCGTCTACGGCGTCTTCCTGCTGCTCTGGGGGCGCTCGGGGCTGACCTGGCGGCGGGGCCGCCCCGTCCTGCCGATGACGCCGCGCGTCGCCCAGCGCCTGAGTGCGGCGGGAGCGGTCTTGCTGCTCGTCGTCGGCCTGGTCCGTATCGGACTGATTTGGGCAAACCCATCTCTGCGGCTGCCGTAGATTTTGACACGGCGAGGAGGCCAAAGTTCATGAAGAAAATGCTGATCGGGCCGCTATTGCTTACATCGCTGCTTTTCAGCGCGGGCTGTTCGCAGCAGACGATCAACAGCGCCGACAAAGACACGCAGCACAACATCGCCGTCGTCAATAAACAAGTGGACCGGATCGCCAAGAAGGCCAAGCCGCAGCTCAAAAAACTGGACCTAGGCGCGCGGGTGACGACGGCCATCGCGGCGAACCAGAATCTCGCCGGCACGGACATCCGCGTGGACGCCGACACGAACGGCGTCAGCCTGCGCGGGACGGTCAAGACGGCGGCGCAGAAGACGCTGGCCGGTCAGGTCGCCCGCGACACGCTCGGCCCCGGCAAGACGGTGACGAATGCGCTGTCCGTCCAGGGGACGTAGGCGGTCACGGCAGTTTGACGACGGCACGCAGGCGGATGTCGCGGGACGAGGAGCCGACTTCGACCTCGTAGCGGCCTGAGTCGCTGTGCCAGCGGTGGTGGGCCGTATCCCAGTAGGCGAAGGCGCTGTCGTCTAAAGAAATACTGACCGTCGCTTTCGCGCCCGGCGCCAGCGACACGCGCTCGAAGCCTTTCAGTTCCTGAAGGGGCCGGTCTATTTTCGGGTCGAGCGGGTGCATATAGAGCTGCACGATCTCGTCTCCCGCCCGGCGGCCCGTGTTCTGCACCGTCAGTCGTACCGGCATCACTCCCGCGCGCTTGAATACGGGGGACGTCTTCAGGCCGCTGTAGGCGAACGTGGTGTAGGACAGGCCGAAGCCGAACGGGAACAGGGGCGCGATCTTGGCCTTGTCGAAGTGCCGGTAGCCGACATAGATGCCCTCGCCGTAGGCCATCACGTTGTTCGTGCCGGGGTAATTCCCGAAGTCCGAATAGTCCTCGCGTCGGACGCCAATCGTCTGAGTCAATTTCCCCGAAGGGTTGACATCGCCGAACAGGATGCCCGCGACGGCGTTGCCCTGTTCCTGGCCCGAATACCAAGGTTCCACGAGGCCGGGGACCTGGGCCAGCCACTTGCTCATGTCAATCGGCGTTCCCTGATTCAACACCACGATGGTGTTCTTGTTGGCGGCGACGACCCTCTGAATCAGCGCGTCCTGGTCACCGGGCAGGCTGAGGTTCGGGATGTCGAGTTCCTCGCCCTCGAAGTTGTTGTCCGTGCCGACCACGACCACGGCTACGTCCGACTTGGCCGCGAGCGCGGCGGCGGCATCCATGTCCGCCGGATTGCTCCCCCCCGACCGGAGACAGCCCTGCGCGAAGTCCACAGTGACGCCGCTGCCCGCCGCCTTGCGGACGCCGTCCAGGACGCTGACTCGGTAGACCGGTGTCACGTCGGCGCTCCAGCGTCCTTCCACCTGCGTATCCTGAGCATTTGGGCCGATGACGGCGATGGACTTGATGCGATTTCGGTCCAGGGGTAGGATGTTCCCCGCGTTCTTGAGTAGAATGATGCCCTGCTGCGCCACTTTGAGGGCCAATTTCTGGTGCGCCGGGCTGTTGACGACGGCGGCGTTGGGGGTCTGCGGCCCGTTCAGCCCGCCCGTCCGCACCATCAGGCGCAGCAGGCGGCGCACTTTGTCGTCAATGACGGCCTGCGTCACCTGGTTTTTCTGCAGGGCGCTCGTCAGCGCATCGGGAGAAAAGAACTGCGGCTGGGGCATTTCGATGTCGGTCCCAGCGTTCGCCCCGGCGGCGGTGTCGTGCAGCGCCCCCCAGTCGGAGACGACCAGGCCGTCCCAGCCCCACTGCGTCTTGAGCAGCCCGTTCAGCAGCGCCGGGTTCTGGGCCATGAAGACGCCGTTTATTTGATTGAAGGACGACATCACCGACCAGGCGTGCGCCTTCCGCAAGGCGGCATCGAACGGCGGCAAATAAATCTCATGCAGCGTCCGCTCGTCTACCTGAATGTTGACATCGTGGCGATGGTACTCCTGGTCGTTGCACAAAAAGTGCTTGGGGCAGGACGCGACGCCCTGGCTTTGCATTCCCTCCACATACGCGGCGGCCATCTGTGAGGCGAGATACGGGTCTTCGCTGTACTCCTCGCCGTTGCGTCCCCCTTGCGGCGTCCGCTGAATGTTCAGGTCGGGGCCGTAGATGATCTGGCGGTTCTTCGCCTTCGCTTCCTGCCCGATGGCCTCGCCGACCAGCCGGATCAGCGCCGGGTTCCAGGTGGAGGCCATGACGACGCCGAGCGGGAAGGTCGTGGATTGGCCGTCTTTCACGCCCTGGGGCGCGTCGCACGTCCGCACGGAGGGGACGCCCAAGCGCGGAATCGGCTGCGTGTTGAGGCGCATCGGGTCCGGGGCTTCCAGCCACAGCAGGCTGAGCTTCTCCGGCAGCGTCATTTGCTTGAGGAGGTCTTCGACACGGGCCTCGGTGGGCGCTTTCGGGTTCTGGTAGGTCGAGGCGGGAGCGGGCGCTTTCGGCGTGTCCGCGAAG
Source organism: Armatimonadota bacterium (assembly GCA_964657535.1). Taxonomy (GTDB): domain Bacteria; phylum Armatimonadota; class Armatimonadia; order Armatimonadales; family Capsulimonadaceae; genus CAZZVX01. The sequence continues at coordinate 6,183 of CAZZVX010000016.1, forward strand.
ACAGGCACTTGAACGCCGGGCTGAAACATGGCAGCGGCCATCAGGAGGGCTGCCGAGACGATCTTGAAGTTCATGGCCTTTATTTCGCCATTTGCAACCTAGTCTCCTCTTTGCTGCACCAGGGCAACAGGGTCGTTCAGTTTTCGCGGCCCGGCGACTAAAGTCGCGGCAACAAAAGCACGAAGTCCGAGGGTAAGGACTAAGACTTCAGTCGGCGAAGGCCGATACGCAGTAATGCCTTGCATACTTTGTGATCTCTTAGCCGCGATTTCAATCGCCGGGTCTGAGAACGGAATGACCCTGCTTTTCACGGACAGAATCAGGTATAATAGAACGTCAGTTCGGGGCGGCTTTTCAACGACGAAGGGCCGCCCTGATTGCGTTTCCGGGGAACGTCGGCACTGCGAAAACAGTTAAGTCATGGGGGCAAACGATGGGCGATTTCAAAGTCATTTCCAACTACAGACCGTCGGGCGATCAGCCGCAGGCGATCAGCGAACTGGCCGAAGGTATCCGGCGCGGCGATAAATTTCAGACTCTGCTGGGGGCAACTGGCACGGGAAAAAGTGTGGCATGGGATGAACCCGTTACGGTTCAGCGCGGCGAGGGCAATTACTTTCGCGGTCCCATTGGCGCTTTAGTTGATGATTTTATTGGAGCAGAGCAGCCGTTTGAGAGCATGGAAGCCGCGCCGCCGACAGATTGGCGCGTGATGGCCTGGGACGCCAAGACGGGCGCGGTGCAATGGCGTCCCATCACAGGCCTGAGCCGCCATCGCAGTCCCGATCAGTTGTACCGGCTGACAACACGCTGCGGGCGCGAAGTGACCGTGACCGGCGACCATAGCGTTTGGGTGTTGCGCGAGGGAGAATTGCGTCTGCTCACCGGCGATCAGGTGCGGGAAGGAGACGCGATGCCGGTCCCTGCGGCTGTGCCGGAGCCGGCGCAGCCACTGCAGTTTCTAGATTTGCTTTCTTATCTTCGGCACAAAAGCCTCACTTTGTCCGTCCGCTCGCGCCCCAATGCGCAGGTCGAATGGCAAGACGCGGTGAAATCTTTCTATCCACAGCCGGGGCAGAAACTCTGGCGGATGCGCCATGCCGGGGAAGGCGTCAGTTTGGCCGCCGGAGCGTTCTTGCTGCAACATGACCTTGCCTCTTTAGCGGACTTGACGCTGCATGGAAGCCGATACTCGCGTCCGGCGCGGCTGGATATGACGGAAGAGATCGGCGTAGTTTTCGGGCAGTATCTGGCGGAAGGCCATGCCGCAGAGCGTTTTGCCCTGTTCTCCGTGCGGGATCCCGAAGTACAGCAGGAGTTGCAGCGCTGCCTTGTCGCCAATGTCATTCCATTTTTTCGCCGTCCCGATGGGGATTTTGTCGTCGGCGCGCGCCTCTGGCGAGACCTGCTACACGGATTGATGGGCGGCAACGCCGGGACGAAGCATCTGCCGGACTTTTGGGCGGCGCTTTCCAACCCGGTGTTGGCGGCATTGCTGCGCGGGTACTTTGAAGGGGATGGCGGCCTTGATCGGGGCGCGGTCACGGCCGTGACATTAAGCCGCACTCTTGCCTATGATGTTGCGGAAGCCCTTCTGCGTTTCGGAATTTGGGCGCGCGTTCGCCCGATCACTAAGCGCAAGCCGAACGGCGAGATAGGCGGCTACTACAAAATCACAGTCTCCGGGGCGGAGAATTTGACACAGTTTTCGTCACAGATCGGCTTTATCAGTGCGCGTAAACGCGCGGCTCTTCAGAAAAGTATTCTCAGTGGAAACACGAATGTTGACTTGATTTTCGGCGTGGGAACACGTCTTCGGGGGGAACGTGAGCGCGTTGGGCTTCTGCAAAAAGATGTCGCCGCGCGGGCAGGCTGTACCCGGACCATGATTTCCGCCATCGAATGCGGCATCAGGCACCCATCGCGGGCGTTGTTCGCGCGTCTCTGCCGGGCGCTGGGTATGCAGGATGCGGTGTTCTCCGGGCTGGCCGCCGTACATTGGTCGCCGCTCACAGCCGTTGAGCAGACTCCCAGCCGCCATGAGTACGTCTATGACTTCAGCGTGGCCGGATATGAGACTTTTCTCACCGGCAGCGGCGGCGTGTTCGTGCATAACACCTTCAGCATCGCCAATGTGATCGAAAAAGTGCAAAAACCAACTCTGGTGATCGCGCACAACAAGACGCTGGCGGCGCAGTTGTGTTCGGAGTTCCGTGACTTCTTCGGGCAGAACGCGGTCGAGTATTTTGTCTCTTACTACGACTATTATCAGCCGGAAGCGTATATCCCGTCCACGGACACGTTCATCGAGAAGGACTCCAGCATCAACGACGAGATTGACCGGCTGCGGCACTCGGCGACGCAGGCCGTGCTGGAACGGCGCGACGTGGTGATCGTGGCGTCGGTCTCGTGCATCTACGGCCTGGGTGCGCCGGAAGAGTACAAGCGCATCATCCTGAAGTTCGAACGCGGCAAGGAGTACGACCGGGACGATATGCTGCGCCGCCTGGTGGATATGCAGTTCACGCGCAACGATATTGTCCTGACGCGCTCGACGTTCCGGGTGCGCGGCGACGTGCTGGAACTGCAGCCGGCGGACGAAGAGATCGTCATCCGTGTCGAGTTCTTCGGCGACGAGGTCGAGAAGATCACGCTGGTAGACCCGCTGACGGGGGAAGTGCAGGCGAGCAAGGACGAGATCACCGTCTTTCCGGCCTCGCACTTTGTGGCGTCGAAGGAGCGCACGGAGTCGGCCATTATCGGGATCGAAGACGAGATGCACCAGCGCATCGCGTTGTTCAAGCAGCAGGGCAAACTCTTGGAGGCGCAGCGCATTGAGCAGCGGACGCGCTTCGATCTGGAAATGATGCGCGAAGTGGGCTTTTGCTCCGGCATCGAGAACTATTCGCGCTGGTTCGACGGGCGCGCGCCGCACACGGCCCCGAACACGCTTTTGGATTACTTCCCGAAAGACTATCTGCTGGTGATAGACGAGTCGCACCAGACGCTGCCCCAAATCCGGGCGATGTACAACGGCGACAAGGCCCGCAAAGACACGCTGATTGACTACGGCTTCCGGCTGCCGTCGGCGAGCGACAATCGCCCCTTGAAGTTCGAGGAGTTCTGGGAGCGCGTTGGCCAGGGCATTTTCGTCTCGGCCACGCCCAGCCTGTACGAGCGCGAACACTCGACGCAGATGGTGCAGCAGATCATCCGCCCGACGGGGCTGATTGACCCGGACATCATTATCAAGCCGACAAAGGGGCAGATGGACGATCTGCTCGGCGAAATCCGGGCACGGACGGCGAAGGGCGAGCGCGTGTTGGTCACGACGCTGACCAAGAAGATGGCCGAGGACCTGACCGAGTATTTGATGGACCTGAACGTGAAGGTCAACTACCTGCACTCGGACATCCACACGTTGGAGCGGACGGAGATTCTGCGCGACCTGCGTTTGGGCATCTACGATGTGATCGTCGGCATCAACTTGCTGCGCGAGGGGCTGGACCTGCCGGAAGTCTCTCTTGTCGCCATCCTGGACGCCGACAAGGAGGGCTTCCTGCGCTCGGAAACGTCGCTGATCCAGACCATCGGGCGCGCGGCGCGCAACGTCGGCGGCCAGGTCATCATGTACGCGGACAACATGACCGGCTCGATGGAGCGGGCCATCGGCGAGACGAACCGCCGCCGGATCATTCAGGTCCAGTACAATCAGGACCACAACATCACGCCCTACACGGTCAACAAGGCCGTCCGGGAGGTGATCGAGGCCAAGAAGGTCGCCGAGCAGAAGTCGTACTACAACATTTCCCGGACGCGCAACCCGGAGACTCTGCCGTTGGACCAGCTGATGAGCGCGCTGGCCGACATCGAGAAGGAGATGAAGCAGGCCGCCCGGTCTCTGGAGTTCGAGCGCGCCGCCGAACTGCGCGACGAGCTGAGCCGCCTGAAGAAGCTGCTCCCGGCGGGTGCGAAGAAGTAGGCCCCCACCCCGGCTTCGCCACCCCTCCCCCTTCCGAAAGGGAGAGGGGCCACTCACTACGACTCAGATGCTTTTTTGGCAATGGGCAAAGCCGCACTTGCTGTTGCCACTGGCCTTCCTCCCCGTCTTCAGGGGGAAAGGTGGCCGACGAGGCCGGATAAAGGGCTTCACGCGGGGATTTTCAGGAACGCGCGGACGGCGCGGCGGACGGTCTCCGTGTTGGCTTCGGTCAGGCGCCAGGCGAGGACGGCGTAGAGCAGAACGGCGGCCAGAACGCCGAGGCCGAGACAGGCGTGGGCGAAGTCCGGCTGCCAGCGTGGGTTCGCGCCGATGACGAGCGCGTTCAGGAAGACCAGCGCCGGGACGTGAAACAAGTAGAGCGTGTACGACATTCCGGCGGCGAACCGGGCGACGCGGGCGTAGAGTTTACTGGGGGCCTCTGTGGACGGATGCAGGAGGCAGACCATCCACGCGGCAAAGGCCGAAGCCGTCAGGAAATCACAGAGGACGATGCTGGGGATGATCTGGAACCGGGAAACGGTCAGGGCGGCGAGGAACAGCAGGGCCGTCAGGACACAGGCCGGGCGGACTGCTTTGATGGCTGATGGGCGCAGGCGGGCGACCCCCGCGCCCATCAGCCAGATCAGGAAGTAGACGCAGACGTGTCTGCCGACGAAGAGCAGGACGAGCAGTGCCGTGACGGCGCAAGCGGCCCTGGCTTTTGGCGCCGCCGTCGCTGACAGCGCCAGCAGGCCGAGTGGGAACAGCGCGTAGTACCAGAACTCGTAGCTCAGGCTCCACAGCGGGCCGTTGGACCCCCAGACCGGCGACGCGATGCCCTGCAGAAAGAATACGTTGCCCAGCCCGGCTTTGACGGTCAAGGTCTGGGAGATCGGGAGCGCCAGGAACAGGCGGTATTCGGGCGCGGCCTGATACACGCCGGCGCTGTGGAAATGAGTCATGCCGATGCCGTCCAGAAGGCCGCCGACCAGCAGGGCCGGGATCAGGACGACGTAGAGGCGCGTGAGGCGCTGCTCGGCGTACCACGCCCAGGACCAACGGCCTTCGTCCCGCGCCCGGAAGACGGCGCGGGCGATGAAAAAGCCGCTGAGGACGAAAAAGACGATCACGGCCTCGTGGCCCAGGCCGGTGAGCGCGTAGGCGGCCTTCTGCGCGAGGCCGGGGTGCGCGACTTCCGGCTCGTCGGCGAAGAACAGCGCGCGTCCGTGGCTGAGGAAGACGAGGAGCGCCGCCGAGCCTCGGATCGCGTCCAGGTGTACACTGGCAGCGTGTCCGAGTTTCGGCGGCGATTTCTGTTCGTCCCGCAGGTCTTGCGGATTCTCAACCATCGGCGAACCCGCTACTGGCCGACCGAGACCGAGAAGAGCGGGTCCACGGTCTCGTAGTAAAGGTCGGCGGTGCCGTTGCGGGTGCTGTTCCAGAACAGCCAGACCTTGTGCGGAACGTCGGTCTGTTTGGTGCCGGCGGCGGTGTCGTACTGATACGCCAGCGGGTCCAGGAAGGCCGTGACGTTGCTTTCGTTCGTGATGGTGTCAATCGGGATGGGCGTCTCCCCGATAGCCGACGCCGACTGTGCCGAGCCGCCTGTCGTGGTCGGGTTGACCGCCAGTGAAGTTCCTGTTGTCTCGTTGAAACGCGGCTCGTCCAGCCAATGGATCGCGTCGGTGAGCGTGTACGTTCCCGTTTTCCCTGCCGAGTTGATGTAGTCAAACGCGACTTTGATTAAATGCCCCTCGGTGGCGATCCCATTGATCGTCGTTGGGAAGTAGAGACGGCCCCTGGCCCAATCCACGTCCACGTTCGCGATGAGGTCGGTGTTGGCAATCGGGTTCGAGGCGCTCTGGTCTGTCAGCGTCAACTGAGTGGGCTTCCCATTGGTCCCCAGGGAGAGATTGATGGGCAGATTCGTCGCGTCATGGAGGTAAAGCGACAGTCGCTGCGTCTTGTACCAGAGCGTGGGCGTGGTGGACGTGCCGGATGCCCCGGATTTGCGCCAGAGGTACCAGTAGCGGCTGGTCTGGACGCGCCCTAAGGACGGCAGTTCGTTGTCTTTGTAGGTCTGGTCGAGGAACGAGACCGGCAGCGTGTCGGCGCGGGAGTCGGTGGTGATGCGCCGGGCGGTCGGGCTGAAGGTGGCGAAGACGGTCGGCGGGCTTGTCCCGGCACCGGCCAGTGGCTGGCTAAAGCGGACGCGGCCACGGGCGAGGTCAATGTAGACGTTCTCCGTCACGTTCTGGCCGCCGCTCGACACGTTCTTGACATTCGTGAAGACGAGCATTCCGCTGGCGCGGTCATAGACGGGCTGCAGGGCCGTCAGGCCGAGCGCCGTGCCGTTGACCGTGAGGTCTATGCCGTTGACGGTCGCAGTTGGCCCGTTCGCGCCGGTCTTGTAGAAAGGATTGGCCCAGGCGACATCGCGGGCCTGCCAGTAGAGGTTGCCGGCAGTCAGGGCGAGCTGCTCATTGATTGTCGGCGCGGCGGCCAGGGCGAGGGCGACCTGCGTCGTGACATTGCCTTTCGAGTCGCGGACGAAGTACGGGCGGTAGCGGGTGACGTAGATATCGGAGTTGCCGTCGGGCGCGATGCCGGTGTAGGTGACTTCGATGACCGGGATGGCGTTCCCGGACGCATCGGGCGCGTAGGTCAGGACGGGGTTCGGGTCGGCGACCGACGACAGCCCGGCCGGGACGGGCAGGACCGCCGGGGCCGTGAATGTCCCCGGCTTGTTGCCGGCGGCGACGGCGGACGTGTAGTAGATCGCCGAGCGTCCCCGCGAGCCGCCGTACCAGAAGGCCCACAGGTTGTTCGTGACCGTTTTGGTACTGTCTATCGGGTCGGAGAACCCTTTCGCGGGGAACGTCGTCGCGTCGAACGTCAGCCCCTTGACGCCGTTGTAGGCCTGGCCGGGGTTGAGCGCGACCGGGTAGGCGGTCGTGCCGAGCGCGCCGAGCGCGCCGATCGGGTAGCAGTAGAGTGCGTCGGTGTAGGCCGCGCCGCTGCGGGCGATGTTCTGGACGAAGGCGTAGGACGCGGCTGTACCTGTCGGGTCGGCGGCGACGCTCAGCGTGGAGTAGAATCCGCCGCTTCCCGAATTCGCCGGCGTCGGGATGGTGATGGGTTTCCACCAGTTGGTCGCCGGAGTGGCGGCGGCGAAGTACCCATTTGAGTTGAACGGCAGGTTGGCCCCGAAGACGCTGTACGGCGGCGTGGTGGCCGTCGCATCGCGGGCAGAGGTCCAGTAAAGTGAGATGTCACCGCTGGTCGAGCGGAAGGCCGAAGGCATGAAGTCGGCGGAGGACTTGCCGCCCGTCGCCGCGCCCCCGGTGTCCACCTGGGGCAAGTTGCCCCGCGAAGAGCCGTCCGTGATGCGCGTCTCGGTGACGGTCGCCTTGACGACGGTCGGGGTGCTGTACGGCTGCGCGGAAGTGCCGCCCGGCAGCATCCAGGCGTCGTTCAGGTTCGCAGGCGTTGCGGCATACGAGGGGATCGTCGGCCCGGTCGTGGTGACGCCGCTGATCTCGGCACCGCCATAGCGGGGCGGCAGGATCGGCACATAAGGGCCGGTCGTTGTACCAGGGTTGTAGATGTTTGTGTAGCCGCCCGGATCCATCCCCTCGAACAGCCGGACGTTCTGATGGTAGCTGCCGACGGGGGTTCCCAGCGGCACGGCGAGGGCGATCAGAGGCTTCTGCTGGGTGAACGTCACGGTGATTCCGTCCGGCGCGTCCGGCACCAGCAGTGTGGTCGGCGTCGCCGCGCTGACACGCGACTTGTGGAACGTCGCTCCGGGATAGAACGACGAGTAGCTCGCCCCAGCGATGGTGGGGTTTCGCCCGCTGGCCGTGACCAAGTCGGGGTCAAGGGACGAGCGCAGCAGGTATGCCTGCTCGCCGTTGCTGCGCGGTCCGGTGACGCCGAGCGCATCGAACGCCGGAATGTTCGTCAGCCTATCGAGCGTGTCACTGAGCAAGTTCAACGGAACGGCATTCGCTTCCGAGCTGCCCGCGATAGCGGCCGCATCGACGGCGCTGAAGTCCGTCTTTTGGTCTAGATGGACGTTCAGCAGGTTCGTGTTGCCGCGATTTAGAACGGTCAGCGGCTTAAAGAACTGCAGGTAATTCGTCGTCGTGTAGGGTGTGAGCGGTCCCAGCCCAGATGCCTGCGTCTGGACGCCGAAGCTCTGGGGCAGTTTGCCCAGATCGGTCGTCGAGTTTTCGATAGTCGTGGTCATGTCTACCGGGACGCCGCTGAACGTCTGGATGCTGCGATACGCCTCCCCCGCGTCGTACTGGCCGTTGTGGTTCGAGTCCACGAAGACGTACTGCCGCGCGACGTAGCCCATCGGGTACTCGTCGGTCCCCGTCGTTTTTATGCTGTCCGGGGCGATGCGGCCCTGGGTCGTGTCGAAGAGCTGCAAGTTGGCTGGCTGGTAGCGCGGGACGCTGACCTGCTCCTGCACCGGATCGGCGTAGACAGTGCGCCCGGAGACATTCGTTATGGTTCCCGTGGCTGAATCCGGGATGGCGGGTTTGTTGGTGACGTTGCCGATCAGGTTGCCGTTGTTCGCGTAGAGGTACAGAGACAGGTTGTTGCTGGAAATGTCGGGGTAGTCCAGGCTGGTGTTGGAACCAGCGCCGCGCGAGTGAGGCAACGTCTCCCAGGGCAGGTAGTTGACGATAGCGCCGGGGCCGTTGGCCCTTACCCCGCTGACGCTGGAGTTGTCGTTCCAGCGCAGTGTCTGCGCCTGGATGGTGACGTTTTGCAACCCCTGCCCGCCGAGGCCAAGCGCGCTGCGGTCAGCGATATCAAGCGAATATTTCCCGAACTTAGCGCCCTGCGCGATTGGGGCAGTGTGTGTGCCGGTCGGCGCCGCACCCGCTTTCGGGTCAGTGTTGTCGCCCGATGAGCCGTGGTTGATGTCGCCGACGGAGACGATGGCGAAGCGGCGGGCGCGTTGAATTGTGGCCGGGCTTGCGAGAACGCCGTTTTTCAACTCCGTGTAATCCGCCGGGTAACTGTTGCCGTTGCCGAGCGCGGGAAGGTCGTTTGCCGGTAGATTTTGGGTGCTGTTGGACGCATCAATCCCGGCGAACGGCCCGATGTCCATGCCGATCTGGTTTGCGCCGTTGGTCCCGGTGAAAAGGGGCGTACCACCGCCGCGCACGGCCAGCGGATTCAGGATGCCGAACGTCGGCTGGTCAACGGCGTCCACGGCAATGGTCTTGCCGTTGGTCGTGGTGGCCTCGCTTCCCCCAGTAATGGTGGTTTGCAAGGTCACGCTGCCGAGAAATACGGGAGTAGGAACCGTGTTCCCCTGCAGAACTTCATAGCGGTATGCTTTGGCGATCTGAGTAGCATTGACGACGCGGCGGGTCGTGCCGGGGGTGTTGCGGCGCGCGGAGCCGTCCCGGATGGCGTAGGTGTACGCGCCGATCCAGCCGTTGTCTATGCCGATGTTGTCCCCGTCAACCTTCTGTGTCGCCCCAGCGATGGCCGCGCCAAGCCGCTCGTTGTTGTGCGGCGGCGGGCCGACAATGAAATGCCCATTGGACGACGGATCAAGACGGTTGATGAAGCCGTTGGGCGGCGCGGTCCCGACAGGCTCCGCCGGGGAAAGTTTGGTCGGATCCAGGGAAGGTAGGAGCGATGCCGGCACCTGACCGCTGTCGGTCTGCAAGGGCTGGTTGCTGCCGCTGTCAATGTCGCTGATCTGGATCGTGACGGGGCCACCGTCGGAGAAGAAGACGACCTGGCCGGTTGTCAGGTCCACATTCCCGGTCTTGTCCGGGTTGACCGTGTCCGGGTCGAAGATGTGCAACGCTTTGTTATCCGTCCCTGTCGCCGGATCGCCAGGGTTGGGCGGAATGACGTTGCCGATACGAAGGTAGTTGTTCTGGCCCCACTCAAAGACCGGCAAGTAGTCGCCGATCTTGTTCGCGTGAGTCATGTCGGGGTCAGTACCCAGATGTTGTGGCGTCGTGCTCGTGTTGCCGTCGAACTCATAGGTGTAAAGCGGGAACTGAGGAATAACAAAGTTCTCCAAGCCCGGCGGCGGAGTTGGAACGATATTGGTCAAGCCGGTGCCGAGGCCGCCGTTCTGGTTCTCAGGCGTGATGCCTTCGGCCAGGCCGAGGCCGCTGTCGCTGAAATAAACCCAGTCGGTGACGTTGTGCGTCGCGAACACTCCTGTTGTCGGAAGCGTCCCACCCAGGGCTGTGACTTCATCGAAGACATTTGCGCCCGCGATGGACGGAGAGGAAATCGCTCCCGTCCCGGCGACAATGGCTTCGGTCGGAATAATCACTTGTTTTGCGGTGACGTCGGGCGAAGTGACCGGCGTGGCGCTGATCTGGTAAAGGTCGGTGCCGATGCCGACAAACAGCGCGCCGCCGTTACCGGGGTTGGTCGCAGTGGGCGACGTGGAATTGACAACCAGCGCGGGTGACGTCGTGATGCTGCCGCCGGGCGACGCGATGCCGGGCGTCGTGACGGTCGTCGGTGTGGTTCCGGTTGTCGTTTCCGTGTCCTGGAAGATTGTCCGTTCTGGATCATTCACTCCATCAAGGTCCAGGCCGTAGAAGCGCGGCCCCTGCTGACCGACGCCCGTTCCAGCGGAGCCGACGTACAGCATCGGAACGACCTGGCCCTTGATGTCGGCCCGGACCCCGTTTTGATCGCCGTGCGTGTATGCCGTCGCCGGCGTTGTGGTGTTATCTTGATTGATGACGGTAGGGAACTGTACCATTCCAATAGCAGGCGTGGCGAAGCGGAACGCGCCAATTGGAACGGGGGATGGAGCGGTCGCCGAAACGGCAGTACCGTTTAACGTGACTCCCGTTCCTGAAACACCGTTTGGATCAATGGTGTCGGGAAAGGCCCAGGCGGCCATTCCCGGATAGATCGTGATTGTCTGAAGCGGGTTGGAGCCTGCCAGCGTCGCCGTAATCGTATCCGCCTCCACGGACCAGATTCGGCCCGTTTCTTCTACCGAAGGGCGCTCGGTGTCCGTCGGTTCCTCACCGGAACTCGCGGCGAAATAAATGCGCGTCGGGGTCGTCGGCGAAACGGTATAGGTGGGACTGGGCAAAAGCGCGCGGTTGGAGGGATCGCGCAGGTCATACGCGCCGTCCGGGTTGGTGAACACGACGGGCGATCCGGTAACGCTGCCGAGTGCGGGCTGAATGGCCTTCTGGGCAGGATTCGAGGTACCGGGCCGGGCGTAGCGGTTGGGGAACTCCCAGTCGGTGATGGCTTTGTCGTTGAAGCCGGTCGAGCCGGGCTTGATTAGATTGCCGTTAATGTCTTTGATCGGACCCGCTCCGCTGATGGCGTACAGACGGCCTTCGTTGTCGGTGTCGTCGGCAGAGGTGAAGTAAACTTCTCCCGCATTCGCGCCGGTCGCCAGCGTGAGACCCGTTTTTGTATTGCTGGCGGGGTCGGTGACAAGCCGGAACGCGGGTGCGGAAACGATGCTTTCGTAGCCGCCGCCGGTCGTGGCCGAGCCGGATTGGGACGTCTTGGAGCCGTTGAGCGGCAGCCACCATTCGGGCTGGCAGGTGGGGATGGTTGATCCGGCGGGATCGTTGACGGCGGCGGGAACCTGCAGATCGTTGATAGGCTTGGCCGTGTTGAACTGGTCGAAGGCGGGCAAAAACGGCGCCTGCGGAGATGCGGCCGACGGCGGCGCAACGCCGAAGGCATCGAACTTGTAGAGGGTGCCGTTGGCATTGCCGATATAGACGTAGCCATTGTTCGGCAGGCTCGCGTTATCGCTGGTGTCGCCCGGATATGTTCCCTGATAAACATTATTGACGTTCAAAGGGTTAGCGGCAGCCGACGGGTCTACATAAACAACAGGAGACGCCGTGCCGAAGCTGCCGGGAGCGGGCAGGTCGCTGGTCGGGTCTATCGGCAGGGTGTGTAGTTTCGGCTGGTTCGGGTCGGGGCGATAAATCCAGAACGGCGTGGTCGTGCCGACATGGGCATGGATTGTGGCCGCCCCTGACGTTGTGACTTCGTTCAGGCCCGCCGTCGGGTTATAGATGGGCTGGTCATTGGCGGAGACGGCGTTGCTGTTGCTGGTGCCGTTGCGGTTGCCGATGGCATCCAGGCAGTAGACCATGCCGTTGTTGTCGCCGACGATGACGACAAGCCGGGTCTGCCGACGATATACGGGCTGCAAGGTCGTTCCGCCAGCAGGTATTTCGTAATCGTGGGTCAGGACGTTGATACGGGCAATGGCGGGCGAACTGAAGACCTCGCGGGAGGCTGCGGCCTGCACGTAAGCGGCTTTGCCGTTGGCGTCGGTTGTTAGCGTCAAGATCGTCGGCGTCTGGTAGCGCCAGATGACGCCGCCGGTGAAGCCGTCCACGCAGTAGATCGCGCCGACGTGCCGAATTATCGGCGTCGTAATGGTGTTGCCCTTGGCGTCTTTCGTGCTGCCCGCGTCATTGACCAGATTGCCGCTACTGTCCTGCAGGACGATGTTTTCGGAACGCCCGAAGTAGACCAACTGCCGGATGCGGTGCTGCGGGTTGGTACCCAGCTGATCCGTTGAATAGTCAGGCTTAGGGTTAGTCACGACATTCGGATCACCGTAGGGTACAGTATCCGGCTCGCCAAGGACCGCGACGCCGTTGACGAGGGTAGTGCTCTTTTGGCCGAGGACGCCGTAATACAGCGCGTTCTGGATTTCCGGGTACTCGGTCTCGTCTACCGCCGTCGGCGTGCTTTGCACGTCCGCACCGAAGCCGGGCTGCAGCGAAATCTGGTCGGCGATGACGAACGCATTGGCGGGAATCGTGTTCTGGGTCGTATTGTCCAGCGTGATGTCTATTTCCTGCCCGGCTTGAAGGAACAGCGGCCCGGCCAGCGCTTCGTTGGCGTTCGCCTCTGACTGGCTCACGCGCACATTCGCCAGCGGCGTGGTCTGGCCCGGCGTTGTCACCACATAATGCGCGTCCGTGATGCGGCCTTCCGGGAGAGTTGCGACAGTCCCGGCATCAGGGATATGAAATGTGACGACGTAAAACCCGGACGTGTTGGTCGTGGTCGTGCTGGCGGGCAGGGTGATCTTCCAAAGGGCAGTCGCGGTCGCGCCATTCTTGGAAGAAACGTCATTCGATCCGGTCTGTCCATTGGAGGCAATGGCGGCGATGCGGACGTACTCGCCGCCGATGGCAGTTCCGGCGTTTTCACTTGCCCAGGTGCCGAGCGGCGTGGTGAAGTTCGGCGTCCCGGCGGCGTCGTCCACGCTGAACGTTGAGGAGCCGTTGGACGAGGTGGCCGTTGGGTACGTGAAGGGGAACGGCGCGAACCATTGCAGGATGTTGAACGGCGCAGAGTCGCGGAAGTTGTTCGGGGATGCCGTCCCCGCCGCGCCGGGCGGGTTCGCCGGGTCAAAATTACCGAGCAGAAAACTGGACATCTCGTCGAACTGCCCATTGACCGTTCCGGTCGGCGTCCCCATCTGGTAAGTCGAGAGAAGATTCGGGTCCGGCACAGGATTCCCCGTCGTGACGAATGGCCCTAGCGACGTGCCGCCCGCATGAACGGACTGCCAACTGTGCGGGAGCGGCCCGGAGGCCGTATCGTTCGGGCTTTGGGCGGACGCGCCCAGGAGGGCGCCGAGCGACAGCGCGAGGCCGACGGCGGCGACGCGCCGCGCCTGTGCGGCCCACCGGGTTCGTTTTGACAAAATTGGGCGCATCATGAAAGAGTTGCCTTCGTGCGTGGTCAAACCAATTCTCATTGTTTCGTTTTGTTCGTCTCTTGCTGCCGGTACGCGGATTAGGAAGAGGCCATCACTCTTCGCCCGCGCAGGCGGGCAGTCTTCTCTGCGTTAGCCCAGGAATTCATTCCTGGGAACGTGTCTCTATTGCAGCCGGTACGCGAAAGTCGGCTGACTCAAGGGACTGGTGTTGTTCGTCGCGGACGGGCGGCTGGTCGTGTGGCCGGAGAAGACCCCCGCGCCGTTGTCGTGGACTTCCCGCGTGGCGTAGGCCCCGGAGCCGGTCGTGTCTACGACGTTGAGTTCCAAGACTTCGCCGCCGAAGCCGGGCGTCGCGGTGCCGGTGTTGTTTGTGGCCTCGCCCTGGCTGAAACTGTTCGTGATGAGATACCGTCCGACGGTGTAGCCGCCCACGGTGTCTGTCCCTTCGCGCTGGATGCTGGCCGGGATGAACGGAATCAAAGCGCGGGAATATTTTGCCTGCGCGATGTAGCCGGCGTTGTCAATGGGCGTCGTCACGTTTTTGTAATCATTGGGCGTGAAGCCCCACTGGGCCAAGAAAACGTTGACGGGGTTGCCTTTGGCGTCTTTTACTGTTGCGGGCGTCAAGTCGTAAACGCCGTTGTCGTCGGCGATCAGGTAGTCGCGGGCCGCCGTGTTGGTCCCCTGGGGCGTGTAGACTTTCAGGTAGCGCGGGTTGCGCAGGTGCAGCAGCGTGGCGGTCGTTGACACGGTGCCTGCCGACGCATCGGAGAGCGCTTTCGGCAGGTTGAACGTGCCGTCTGTGTTCAACTCGGCGTAAAAGTCCGACAGGGTGTAGGCAATCTGGCCGTTTGTCGCGGGCGGTGTGGCAGACGTGTCGTAGTTCAGCAGGACGACGCTGCCGCCGCCGGTGTCGGCGTTGGCCGCGCCGGGGGCAGTCGCAGAGGGCTGGGCGACGCGCGTATTGGTGACGAGCGAGACAATGTAGGTGCTGCCGGACGGCGAGTAGTAGTACGCGGCGCTCTGGTAGCGGTACTGGCGGTTCTGCCCGTTCTGCGTGTGACTGACGCCTCCGACAACGACGACGTTCTGCGCGTCCTGCGTGTGGCTGACCCAGGTGAGGACGTGCAGTTGGTTGGTGCCGGTCGCGCCGTAAACGTCATCTACTTCCACGATGCGGAAGTTGCCGGTGTCCGAAATCAGGTAGCGGACGCGGGTATCCAAGACGTTACCTTGCGAGTCTTTGTCCTGAACGGTGTAGATCTGGACGCTGGTCGGCTGGTTGAGCGTGTCGGGTTCGCCGGGGTTGAGCAGATGGTTCGGGTCGGTGAACTTGGTCAGTTCCCAGACGACTTTCCCGGCGCGGTCGAAGCGGACGCAGCGGTTGTTGCCGGTGTCGGCGACGAGGTAATCGTTCTGTGTCAGTTCCGTCAGCGAGGTCGGCCGGTTGAAGTCCACGCTCGTCGTGCCGACCTGGCCGGTGCCGCCGGCGCCGCTCCCCGCCGTGTAGACGGAAGACGTGCCGCCGACCAGGGCCTGCTCATAGGTCGAGTCCACGGCCCACTGAGCGTCGCCGGAGGAGTTCATTTCCAGGATGCGGTTGCTGTCCACCACGAGTGTGACCTGATTGGTGTAGGCCGAGACGCCGCCGCTGCCGCTGACGATCAGCGCCCCGTTGCTGGCGCAGGGGACTCCGGCGGCATTGCCGACATTCGCGTTGCCGAGCTGGGTGAACACGCTTGCTGGGACCTGTTTCAGCGTGATCGCGATCCCTTCCGCCTGCGGATCAGCGATGACGCTGTCCAGTGACCCATTCGTGTCCACAAATAGGAGTCGGTTGCCGACTTTAGTGAAGCCGCTCCCGTTGGCCGTGACGCCCAAGACCGTGTACCAGACCAGGTTTGTGTGCAGAGGAACGGTGGACGACTGCTGCGTGACCGGGACCGTCGGATCCGTGTTGTTGATGTCGCCCAGGTTGTACGTCACGCTGACCGGGTACGGCTCGGCCAGGTTCGGGTAGATGGCGTTCGTGGTACTGCCCTGAGCAGTCATGGCGACGCCGAACGACCGGAAATCAATATGGCCGGTGCCGCCGATGGTCGTCTGGTTGCCGTTGATCGGCGGCGGCCCGGCCGCCCCGAACAGGTCCACCGCTGCGCTGGTCGGGTCAGGCTGCGTGAGCTGGACGCTGTTGACGGGGGCTTCGGTCCCCGCCGCGAACAGGTCCGCGCTGACGGTCGTCGCCGCCGAGAAGCAGAGAACGACGGTACTTGAATTGTTGGTCGCCATCGCGTAGACAAAGCCCTGGTCGTCCGCGACAGGCGCCCCGACAAAGTTGTATCCAGACAAATTGGGGTACATGGTCCCGTCGGCATCCACCAGGGCCACCTTCGGCAGTTGGAAGCACCAGTTCAGGCGGATCGTTCCCATGTTGGGCGTGTCGCGGTAGCTGAAGAGGCTGCTGTCGGACGTGTAATAGGCATTGCCCTTACCGTCCAGGGCCGGGGCTGAGATGGGCGCAATGACCGCCGTGCCTGTGTAGTTCTGCTGGGCCGTGATGCCGATGAGGGTGCGGGTCAGTGACTGCGCGGCAGTCGGCGCCGAGGTCGAGCCGAAACTGCTGTCGTAGTCAGCGTAGACGGGCGGCGTGCCGTTCAGCGTGCCACTGAAGTTGGTCGCCGGGGGTCCGCCGCTCGGCGTGAGCGATTCGGGGATCGGGAGGCCGCTGTTGTTGATCCCAGTACCCAGGGTGTACGTGCGGTAGGCAGGCACGGCCCCGGCGTCAATCTGCGCCCCCGTAAGTTTGCCCAACTTTGTACTGAAAGTCCCCGTAGTGCCACCGAGCAGTTCGCCGCGCGCACCGAGATAGATCGAGTAGACGTACTTGTTCGTGGGCAGCAGGGCGACGATGTCACTGCCGTTGACGCTGCCGTTGTCGTCCGCCGGGACGAGGCCGACCGTGGGCGAGGCCGTCGCGTATTCGCCGCTGGTAGGCGTACTGGGCTGATAATCTACGCCGCTGGAGGCGCTGGCCCCGGCGTTGAAGTCGTAGACGAAAAGGCTGCCGTCCGGCTCTCCCGCGTAGATGCGTCCGCCGTAGAAAGTCGGCGCAGGCGCGATGGAGGAGAAATTCCCCGTCGAGCCGGAGGGCGTCAGGGTGGTGACGCCGGCTGGGATGCTGGTGAATGGCGTCAGCGACGTATCGAAGCCCAGCACTGTCCCCTTCGCATTCTCCACAAACAGCACCGTGTGTCCATTGGCAGGATTGACGCCCAGCGTCGGGGCGGAGGCATTCGGGCCGACTTTTGCTGTCCACAGAATGTCGTAGGGCGCTCCTTGATCATTACCGCCATCATCGGGGTTGCCGTCGCCGTCCAGGTCTTCGGACGGGTAAATGTCGTAGGCGGTCAGGTTGCCGTCCGCCCCGGTGACATAGGCAATGTGGCCGCTGATGACCGCGCCCGGCACTGGAGTTCCTCCAGCCGGCGCGGGAGAGTAGATATTGTTCCAGGTGCGGACGGGGCTGGACAGGGCGTTGACGGCGCTGCCGGTCTGGTGGCTGTTCTGGCGCTCGGCGGGGTGCGAGTCGGCGGCGCTGATGATGTCGGTGAGCAGCTTCAGGTCCTGGGTCGGCGCGAGCGGGTAATTCGTGCCGCAGTACGGGCCGGAGTTGGTGCCGAAACCGATGTTCGTGTCGCTCTGCGTCCCGCCGACGTACTCGTTGATCGTGTTGGCCGAGCCGGTACACGTCACGATGACCTGCCCCGCCCCGAACTGCTGGACGGCGATGACGGGCAGAGGGATTCCGTTCGCGTCTTTGTGGCCGGAGTTACCAACAACAGTCGTGAAGCCGGGGCCGGGCGCGGCGTTCGTTGCGTCAGCGGTACTGTAATAGTCGCCGATGTGCTTGTCGCCCAGGTTGCTGAGCTCCAGTTCCGAAAGCTGATAAGGCGTTGTGATGATCGGGTTACGCGCGACCGGGCTGAACGTTGCACTGTTGGCCGTGCTGCCGCCGGAGCTGAACCGCAGTTGGAAGAACAGCGGACCGTAGGGCGTGTTGGTGCTGTTGCCGAGGTTCCCGCCACTCGTGCCGCCCACGGGGCCGCTGTTCTCGACCCAGAGCGTCCCGCCGCCGTCCACGAAGCGGCGGAGTTTTTCGGTGTCCACGGCGGTCAAGGCGATGGGCCGGATCAGGTTCAGAAACAGAATGTCGTACTGCGCCAGGTCGGTCGAGGCGGTCGTCGTCAGCGGCACTTCCCAGTAGGCGGCCATGTTGGGGGCGACGGTCGCGCCGAGCGGGTAGGCATGATTGCTGCCTGTTTGTCCGGTGCGATTATCCCAGCGTGACTGCACGGCGGTGGTGACGGCCTTCGGGGCGAGCGGGTTGACGATGGTCCAGCCGTAGGGCTTGATGTCGGTGCGCTGGTTCAGGACGTGGAAGATGTACGGGTCGGGATTGTCCGGGCCGAGGGAAGTCGGGTCGGGCTTCGGCCCGGACTCGTCGAGCAGCAGGATACCGGCGTTGACGGTCCGCTGCGGCCCCGCGCCGTAGGTGTACGCCCCGGCAGTGGCCGGGCGCGGCGGCAGGGCGAGAGTGAGGGTCGTCAGGAACAGAACGGTTCCCAGGATTGAAATCCTGGGCTGGCGCGGAGAAGACTGCCCGCCTGCGCGGGCGAAGATAAGACAGGC
>CAZZVX010000017.1:0-24146 GCA_964657535.1 Armatimonadota bacterium
ACCGTAGATCTCGACGTTCTTGCCGCTCGTCCTTTGTTCTGCGCTCACGGGGTTCTTCTCGTAGAGCCCCGCCAAGTCATCGGCGAACATAGGAGTCCAACCCGGAAAGGGTCCATCCGCGTTCGGTGTTGTCGACGAGGACGCAGACGTAGGGGCGGTCGCGGGCGCTTCTTGGGGGGCGGCGGGTGCCGATGGTGCGACAGGAGCTGGGCTTGGATTGCTTGCGATGGGCGCTGGCGGCGTTGTCGGCGGGTTGCCGCCCGGCGGAGGACTTCCGCTCGCGGGAGGGCTGCCGCCTCCTCCGAAGGGCCACCACGGCGGGTTGGACGACGGGGGCGTGCCGGGCGTAGACGGATGATCGCCGCACAGGAAGGGGATGCCGCCCCAATCCAGGGTGACGTGCCCCTGCCGGAAGGCGTGCATCAGCACGTTCAACTCCGGCCCGCGCACGCCTAGGCCCGATAGCAGGCCGACGGTTGCCACTTGAATGTTCCCCGGATCGCCGCTCGCCGTCTGCGCGCCCAATGCCCGGTCCCACGCGCCGCCGGGCCGGGTGACGACGCCGAAGTGCGAGGCGTTCAGCAAATGCCATTGCGCCCAGGTCAGGTCCACGCGCCCGCCCGGCCAGGGGCCGCAGTCGGAACACAGATACGAAACGCCCTGCGGTCCGGCGGCCACGACCGCGATGAAGTGGTCATGTTCCACATGGGCGATCAGCGGCTTGGGCAGGATCATCAGGCCTTTGTCGTCGGCGACGACCGTGTGGACGCGGACGCCGAGTTTTGTCCCCGCCGAGACCAGGTCGGCCAGGCTGTTGCCTTCGCCGGTGACATGAGACGCCGCAAGCAGCCGCGTCCGGCCCGACGGCAGGCCCAGATGCTGCAAGGCGGCGGCCAGCGCCGCGATGCCGCATTCCGGGTCCAGGCGCGGCGGCTCCGGGATGCCTTGCGCGGCATGGGCGGCATGGTAGCCCGCGTGAGCCAGCGCCTGCCGCCGCCACAGCATGGCCGTTTTCGCGTCAAAGCCGGTGAGGCGGGAGTGCGGGGCGGTCAGGGACGCGAAGGCGTCGGCGGAGTCCTGATACGCGCCCTCGTAGAAGAAGGCAAAGCCCTTGTCGTAGGCGGCCAGGCCGCGCAGGGACGGGGCGGCGGCGGCCAGGCGGAACTCGCGCAGCGCCAGGCGCGGCTGCTGGTCGTGCGCCAATGCATATTCGCCCAGCCACAGGTGGAGCAGTGCCGTCCGTTCGGCGTCCGTTGGGCTTGAGGCCAATTCCTTGCGCCAACCGGCGGCGGTCGTGGCTGTGATAGGATGCCCCAGCAGGCCGATGTCGTTGAGCAGCGAGACTCGTCCCGACCCGGACAGCCCGAACTTTGCGGGTTTCGGGGCCGGGAACATCCCCATGCCGTCGGGCAACTCGGACGGCTTTGCGCGGATGATATTCGAGACGGGGGCGGCCAAGACCGTCAGCAGGACCGGCGTGGTCTGCGTGACCGAGCCGGAAACGCCTTTGACGAGAAGCGTGTAGGTGCCGGGCGTGGCGGCGCTGCCGACGGAGATGGTTAGCAGGCTGCCGCTCGTCGTCGCCGTGACCGGGTAGAAGCCCGCCGTGACGCCGCTCGGCAGGCCCGTCCCACTCAGGGTGACGCTGCCGGTGAAGCCGCCGACTGGGTTGACGCCGATGGTCACGACGTCGTCGTTGCTGCGGGCGATGGTCAGGCGTTCCGGCGTGGCCGACAGCAGGAACGTGGAACTGCCCTCGGTCGGCGGCGTGGCCGAGGCCTCATTGGAGAACGTGCCTTGCTCGTTCTGCGGGGTGACAGGCGCGACTTTGTAGTAATAGGTCGTGCCGTCTTTCGCCGTGGAGTCCGTGTACCGGGTGACGGCGCCGCTTGCGGGATAAATGGTGCCGACGGAGTACTGCTCCTGGCCGGTGGCCGTGCTGCGATACAGGTTGTAATAGTACGCGCCCGCAACGTTAGTCCAGGCGAGCGTGACGGCGCTCTCGTCGCCGACGGCGGCGAGTTGCGGGGCGCGCAGGGGCGTGTCTCCGGCGGTGGCCGTCACCTGATTGCTGACGTTGCCGTGACCGTACTTGCTGACGCCGTAGACGACATACGTGTAGGCGACGCCGTTGGTCAGGCCGGTGTCCGTGTAGGTGGTGCCTGTGGTGGTCGTCGCAATCACCTGGAATTGGTTGTTGATGTAGCGGCACAGGAAGTAGGACAGCGCGCCAGTGATGGGCGACCAGCGCAGGCCGATGACCGTGTTGCCGGGGGTGGCGGTCAGCGCCGCGCCGGGCAGCGGCGTGGTGCCGGGGACGGCGTAGACTTCGGCGGACTTGGCGCCCTCGCCGGCGCCGTTGAGCGCCGAGACCTTGTAGTAGTAGCCCGTCGCATTGGTGACATTGTAGTCGGTGTAACTGTTGGAGCCGACCGTTGCATAGGGGCTGCTGCCTTCGCCGCCCGCCGTGAGCGAGCGATAGACGTTGTAGCCGGTCGCGCCCGTCACCGGGTTCCAGCCCAGAGAAACAGCGTTGTTGCCCGCGTAGGCGTTGACGCCCGTCGGCGTGGCCGGGAGGCCGTCTTTGGGCGTGGCGACGGGGATATTACTGCGGCTTCCTTCGCCGCCGCTGTTGACCGCTTCCACGAGGTAGTAGTAGGGGACGCCGTTGGTCAAGCCGGTATCCGTGTAAGTCGTCGTTGTCAGGCCGCTCTTGAGTTGAATCCAGGTGTTGTTGTCTGTGCTGTGATAGACATTGTAGGAGGTCGCGCCGGGAACGACGCTCCAATTGAGCGTGACCTGCGCGCTGCCCGCCGTCGCCGTCACGGTCGGCCCTGCCGGCGGCGTCACGCCCGGTGTGCCGCTCGCCTCGTTGGACGGGGCGCTTTCGCTGTTGGCGTCGACGGCGGTGATCTGGTAATAATACGTCGTGCCGTCGGTCAGCCCGCTGTCGCCGTAACTAGTGCTGGCGCCGCTAATGCCGGTGACGACGGGGACGCTGCCTTCGCCGCCGGACGTGGCGGAGCGGTAGATGTTGAAGCTTGTCGCGCCCGGCGTGGGGTTCCAATACAGGTACTGGCTGGTGGTGTTGTATGCCGCAATGCGCAGGCCCGTCGGGACGGGCGGCGCGGCATCGCCCGGCGTGGCGGTGACGACGTTGCTGCCGGAGCCGTAGCCGTCTTGACTGACGGCGTACACCTGGTAATACAAGGGGACGCCGTTGGTCAGCCCGGTATCGGTCAATGTTGTCGCCGTCACGCCCGCCTTCAGGATTGCGAGGCTGTTGGAAGCAAGGCCCCGGTCAATGATGTAACTGACCGCGCCGGGAACGGCTTTCCAACTCAGCGTCACCTGCGCGGTGCCGGGGATGGCCGACAGCGTCGTGGCCGGAAGGATGGGGCCGCCGACAGTGGCGCTTGCCTCGCCCGACAGGCTGCTGGTCGCCGCGCCGTTGACGGCGGCGATCTTGTAGTAGTAGGTCTGACCGTAGGTAAGGCTGCCGTCGGTGATGCTGGTGGAGGTTCCGCTGATGCCGGTCTGAACAGGCGTGCTGCCTTCGCCGCCCGCCGTCGTGGACCGATACAAATTGTAACTCGTTGCGGTGGCGACGGGAGACCAGGACAGCGAGATTTGGGACGCGCTCACCGACGCGGCGACCAGGTTGGTCGGCGCCGTGGGCGTGACTGCGCTGCCGTTGGTGGGCGTGGCCGTCGCCGTGTTGCTGTTGGCCCCGCGCCCGGCGCTGTTGACGGCGGCAACGATGTAGTCATACGGAACGCCGTTGGTCAATCCCGTGTCCGTCAGCGTCGTGGCGCTCAGGCTGGTCTTGATCTGAGGGTAAGCGTAGCCGTCCGCGCTGCGGTAGACGTTGTAGCCGACGGCCCCGGTCACGGCGGTCCAGTTCAGGACGACCTGCCCGTTGCCCGGCGTGGCCGAAAGCGTGGGCGAGGCGAGCTGTGTGCTGCCGCTGGTGGCGCTGGCTTCGTTGGAAGGGTCGCTTTCGCCGTTGACGTTGACGGCGGTGATGGTGTAATAGTATTTGTAGCCGTTGGTCAGCCCGGTATCGTTGACGCTGGTCTGGCTGATGCCAACAATGACCGGAACGCTGCCTTCGCCGCCTGCCGCCGTTCCCCGGTAGACGTTGTAGGAGGTCGCGCCCGGCACGGCGTTCCAGTACAGAGTGTTGTAGCCGTTTTGCGGAATGGCGCTCAGGCCTGCCGGGGCCGCGAGCGCAACGCTGCCGGGCGTGGCGCTGGCGGTGTTGCTGTTGGCCCACGACCCGCTGCTGTTGACGCCGGGGACGACAAAAGAGTACGTGATGCCGTTGGTCAGGCCGGTCACGGTGTACGTGTTGGTCGTCAGCCCATTTTTCAGTTGGGTATAGATGCCGTTGGCAATTTGGTACACGCCATAAGACGTTGCCCCGGTCACTTTGCTCCAGTTGAGCGTCACCTGTCCGTTGCCGGGAATGGCCGACAGGACGGGGGCGGCCAGGCCTGCGCTGCCCGGCTTGGCGCTGGCTTCGGCGGACGGAGCGCTTTCGCCGTTGGCGTTGACGGCGGTGATTTTGTAGTAATACGTCGTGCCGCTGGTCAGGCCGCCGTCATAAAATCCGCCGTAGGCGAAACCGACATTGGCGGCAAGGGGCGCGCTGCCTTCGCCGCCGGCGGTCGTTCCCCGGTAGACGTTGTAACTGGTCGCGCCCGGCACGGGGTCCCAGTAAACGCGGTTGTCCGCGCCTTCCGCCGTGATACGCAGGCCGTTCGGGGCGGCGAGAAGCGTCGCGCCCGGCGTCGCCGTAGCCGTGTTGCTGTGATTCCCCTCGCCGCCGGCGTTGACCGCCGCGACGAAATAATAATACGTGACGCCGTTGGTCAGGCCCGTACTGCTGAGGCTGGTGGTCGTGAGGTTCCGGCCCGCCGAAACGAAGCTGCTGTTGTCCGTGCTGCGGTAAACGTCGTAGCCGGTCGCGCCGGTGACGGCGCTCCAGTGCAGGGTGACAAGCGCGCTGCCCGGAACGGCCGTCAGCCTCGGCGCGGCCAGGACGCTGCTGCCGGGGTTGGCGCTCGCTTCGTTGGACTGGATGCTCTCGCCGTAGCCGTTCACCGCCGTCAATCTGTAGTAATAGGTCGTGCCGTTGGTCACCCCAAAGTCATTGAGGCTTGTGCCGCCGAGGCCCGTCTTGTACAGCGTCTCCTTGCCGGTCACGGTGCCGCGATACAGGTTATAGGAGGACGCGCCGATGCTGGGCGCCCAGTACAGGGACACGTAGCCGTTGTTGGCGTAGGCGTCTAAAGTGGTAGGGGCCGTCGGGGCGACGCCACCGGCGACGCCGACGGCGGTGTTGCTGTTCGCGCCCTGCCCGTCTTTGTCCACAGCGGCGAGGATGTAGTAGTAGGTGACGCCGGGAACGACTTGCGTGTCCGCAAACGTCGTTCCGGTCAGAGACTTAAGGTAGCATAGGAAGGTGGAGTTGTCGGTGCTGCGGTAGAGGTTGTAACTCGCCGCCCCCGTGACCGCCGGCCACGACAGCGTGACTTGAGTCGGGGCGGAGACGGCTTTCAGGGCCGTCGCGGCGAGCGGCGTCGCGCCCGCTGTGGCGCTCGCTTCTTTAGAAGGGTCGCTCTCGCCGTCAAAGTATTCCGCCGTGACGAAATAATAGTAGGTCGTGCCGCTCGTCACGGCGCTGTCGGCGTAGGTGTCCAGCGTCGAGGCGCTGCCGGTCACTCCCGTGACAAGCGGCGTGCCGCCTTCGGCGTGGGAGGCCGTGCCGCGATAAATGTTGTAGGAGGTCGCGCCGGGAACGGGATTCCACGAGACGGTCACGCTGCTGCTATTGGGATACGCGGCGGTCCCCGTGGGCAGATAGGATTGGGCCGAGGCGGCGACTGTCAGTGATCCAACGAATACGGCGATGAAACAGGCGGCAAGAAAGCGCGTGAAGGCGCGGGGCTGCTGCGGTGCCATGAGTGAAACTCCTCACCTGTGCCAGGCCGCTGAAAGCGGCGTGCGGCGCAACGGTAAAACTATTCGGCAGGTCGGAGCAGGCTGTGCGGCCACGCTCTTCGGGTCTGTTGAGGCGTGCGGGTCGTGCGGTGTGACCGGGAGGGTGTGACTTCGATCCAGACGCTCAAGAAGGCAGGACTGAATTGACGAAAGCGACGGTATTACGATTTTTTATCCCTTCGGCGCAAGGCGCGACGAACCGGAGGGGGTACAGCAATGGTTTTGCGCAAATGAACGAGATCATTATAACGTAACAATGGCTGGGAGTCAAGGAAATCTCGCAAAAATTTGACTCGCTCTCAGTCCACTGCCGTTTGCAGCCAGGGATGCTTCTGCCGAATCTGCTGCGCCTGGCTGGGGTTGACCATGTGCAGGAACGACAGGTAGCCGGCGGCGTAGGCCGCCGCGTTCCTTCCTAGCCGCGCGGACACGGCGGCGATGCCCTGCGTCTCGCAGCCGTGCAGGAACGCCCGGAAGCGGCGCAGGTCACGCCGGGAGACGCGCGGCTCCGCGCCGTTGACGACGAGGCCGGTGACCGTCTGGCGGTCCTGGGGGCGCATCACGGCGGTCTTCTCGTCGTTGATGCGGAACCCTTCGTCGGCGACGATCCGGCGCGCGAGCGCCAGCATCGCCCCCAGCGGCGCGTCTGCCTCCGTGTGCGAGAACACCAGGTCGTCCGCGTAGCGCGTGTAGGTGAAGCCGAACGCCGAGGCCGCCCCCGTCAGACGCCGGTCCAGCGTCCGGCACAGGACGTTGGTCAGGGCCGGCGACGTGCAGGCCCCCTGCGGCAGCTGCCTCTCGCCGACGCTGACGAAGCGTTTTTGCCCGTCAAACGTCACGGCCACGCGCGGCGTTTCCGTCGCCAGCAGGGCAAGCACCGTCGCCACGCCTTCGCTGTAGCCGAACGACGCGAACAGCCCCTTGACGCGCCGGAAGCCGATGGACGGGAAGAAGTCCTGCATATCCATCCGCAGCACGACGGGCCTGCCCAGGTGCCGGGCGGCGTTGTCGGTGATGCAAGTGTCCGGGCGGAACGCCATCGCCGCCTCGTGGACGGGCAGCGGGGCCAGCACGGCATCCAGCAGCCAGCGCTGGGCCACGCGCAGCCGCGTCTTCGGCGACGAGATGGTGCGGACGCCGCCGCGTTTCTTGGGGATGGTGAACCGCGTGTAGTGGTCCACGGTCGCGGCGGCGCGGTGGTAGGTCAGCCACGCCAGGGCCGACTCCGTGATGCCGATGGCCGCCGCGATGTCCGAGGCCGTCGCCAGGGCCGGCAGCCCCAGCGCCGCGACTTTCCCGGCGTCGCCGCCTTCGTAGCGCAGGCCGGCGGAAACGCCGCGTCCGAGATAGGGGACTGTTTTTCGCCGCCATTCCCGGTCCGCGCTTTGTTTTTCTTCGCGAAGCTGCGTCTGGGCCAGGCGCTTCTCCGCGCGGGCCGCCCGCACCCGCTCGATCCGCCGCTTGCGGATTTCGAGAAGAAGCGCCGTCACATCCTGGGCAGTGCTGAGTTCCGTCTGGACCTGCCGCAGTTCTTCCTGCAGGGGCGCGAGTTCTTCATAACGGATGCGCAGGGCCGTCAGCGCCTCCGCCGACCGCTGGGCGGCCTCCGGGTTTGGCGGCCAGAAGCCCAGCCGCTCCATCTCTTCCTGAATGAAGGCCGCCTTGCCGACCTGTTTCAGCCGCTCACGCCAGTTCGGCCTGACCTCGCGCTCGGTCTCCTGTGTCACGCGCCGCCCTCCAGCATGGCCTTGAACTGCGCTTCCGTCAGGACGGGGACGCCCAGTTCTTCGGCCTTCTTCTTCTTCGACCCGGCCTTTTCGCCGACGATGACGTAGGTCGTGTTCTTGCTGACGCTGCCCGAAGCGTGGCCGCCTGCCTGCGTCACGATCCGCTCGGCCTCCTCCCGCGTGTACAGCGTGAGCGTCCCCGTAAAGACCAGCGTCTTGCCCTGGAACAAGTCCGGGGCCGGACCCGCACTGCCCTGCTGCGCCCGCGCGGCCCGCTGAACCGTCACCTGCTCCGAGGCCAGCGCGGCGGCGGCGAGGATGTGCGCGCAGGGGCCTTTGCGCAGTTTATCCCGCCGGAAGGCCGGGCAGGAACAGGCCGCGTACTGCACGCGCCCGTCGCCGTCCACGGTCAGCGTCACGTCCAGTGAGCCGCCGTCGCGGACGGTCGCTTCCAGACTCTCCACGTCGTCCCCGGCCTTGACCGGCGAGAGGCGTCCCGCGCCGTCGCCCGAGGGCGTCTGCCACTTGACGCCCTTCGAGGCCACGATGCGCCGCGCCTTGGCGAGCCGCTTGTCTTCCTGCCCTTCCATTTTGACGGGACCCGGCAGCAGCGGACGCCACCGGTACGCCCCCGCCGCCAGGTCGAACATGGCCTGACCCTGCGAACACAACTGCTGCAGTGCGGCG
Source organism: Armatimonadota bacterium (assembly GCA_964657535.1). Lineage (GTDB taxonomy): Bacteria > Armatimonadota > Armatimonadia > Armatimonadales > Capsulimonadaceae > CAZZVX01. Next base: position 8,421 of record CAZZVX010000017.1, read on the forward strand.
GTCGCCGTGTCCCGCGCCAGGCCCGTCTGCGCGGCGAGTTCTTCCGGCGTCAGCCGCAGACGCGCTTCGAGCGCCTCCGAGGCCGTCGCGATGTTCTCCGGAGTGGCCGTCGTCGTCACCGAGAGCAGGTCGAACCGGGCCGCCTGCGCCCAGTCGTTCTTGGTCCAGCCGGACAGCCCCAGGTCGAAGCGGTGCGCGTTCTGATGGACGGTCCAGTAGGACGGCATCCCAGTCCCCAGCAGCCGCACCCCGACGCTCTCGGCGTGGGGCAGCAGCGATTCCAGCGTGAACAAGCGCCGTCGGCCCCAGATGCGGATCGTGCCGCCGACCTTGCCCGTGAAGACGTGTTCCGGCTCCCGGACGACGACATCCCACGGATCCACGGTGATCGTCGGCTTTTCGCCGGGCGTCAGGTGGAAGCGCAGCGAGCGCGGGCTGACATCCTCCCGGCTGCGCCGGAGCAGCGACAGCACCTCGGCGACCGTCCCTGCGCTCAGCGTCACCTCCGTGCCGGGGAAGGCGGCGGCGGACTGCACCTGCAGGAAGCCGCGCACCCAGGTCGGCGGCAGGTCAATCTTCTTTTCCAGCACGTCGCCCGCGCCGGTCGCCAGGCCGACGCCCTCCGCGCCGATCTGCAGCCAGGCGGGCCGGTAACTGCGGACGCGGGCGACTTCGTCCGCGAGCGCCCGGCTGAAGTCAATGTTGGTCGTCCCGTAGACCGTGTCGCCGAACACGTCCAGCCGGTCCGTCGGGACGGTGACGCGCCCGTAGCTGGACTCGTCCTGCGAGAAGACTTCAAAGATCAGACAATCGGGATGGACGCTCACGACCGGGTCCAGAACCCACCAGGCGTCTTTGTCGTGCGTGTACAGCCACTTGAAGTATTCGGCGCGCTTCTGATAAAAGTCGGCGTCGTAGGCGACCGACTGCAGGGCGCGAATCTCGCGCTGCGCGTCGGCGACGCTCTGCGACAACTGCGCGTGCCGCTCCATCAGCCCCGGCACGCGCTGGGCGCGGGCGGTCAGTTCGTCCGGCAGTTCGGCCAGATATTGCTGCTGCACCCATTCTTGGTACACCGTGTGGTCCTTCGGCTGTGACCGTAAATCACCGGACACGACCGCGTACAGGGCCAGCATCAGCCGGGCGTAGCCCAGGCTGTCTTTGACCATCGCTTCCAGGTGGACGCCGGGCCGCGACTGTTCCGCCGATACGTCCAGGTGCATCCCGTCCGGCGCCAGCGTCCCCGCGCTGGGGCGGGCATAGGTTTGGGTGATCTCCATGGTGTCTCGCTTTTAGATTCCCGCCGGGCCGTCCAGCGTCAGTCCTTCGACGGCCTGCCCGTCCAATGCCAGGAGGGCCAACTGTCCCAGCGCCCATTCCGCATCGCGCGGGGTGCGGCTCCGCGCCAGTTCCAGCAGAGTCGCCGTGTCCAGGTCATGCCTCGCGGGACCGCCCGGCGGCGTCGGGCGCGGGCGGTCGCGCCGCGCTTTCACGAGTTCTTTGGCCCGCCGCGCCCGGTCGCGGGCGCGCAGCACCTGCCGGTCAAACTCTTCGACGCCGGGGGTGTCGGGCGCTTCCCGTAATTTGGCCGCCAGGAACGCCTGCGTCTGCGGGTCGGGGTTTTCGGACAGGCGCTGCAGCAAGTCCGTCTGCGGCAGCGCCGACCAGCGCCGGTCCACGAAGCCGCGCCCCCAGGCGCGCACCGAGGCTTTCGGGCTGTCGCACAGGGCCAGCGCCGCCGTCATCGCGTCCGCCGCCCCGGCCGACTCGAAATAGGCCCGTCCGACGCCGACGCTCGCCGGCAGTTCGGACTCCAGCAGACGCAGCGCGAACGGCAGGCCCATCCCGACGGCCTGCGCCCGCGCCAGCCCCCACGCGCGGACCGCAGGCAGGGAGTGCGCCGCCGCCGCCAGGAGCAGGGGCGAGTCTTTGAGGAACAGTCCCTCGTGCGCCGCCGCCCAGAGGCCCAGCAGGGAATCGAAGACGGGATTCGTGGTCGTCTCCAAAAACGCCGGGTCGTCTATCGCGAGGAATGACCCGGAGACCGCCGGGTCGTTCAGCAGGCGCGCTTCCGCTAATGCGTCGCCGTCCTCGCCGATCACGGCCCAGGCGGCTCGCCAGAAGTCGGCCAGCTTTTGCGACTCGCCAAGTGCCTGTACGAACCCAAAACGCGCGGACAGCCACTGTTCATCGGGCATGGCCGCGACCAGACGCAGACTGACGGCGGCGGGGACCGTCCGCACCACCTGCGAGAACGCCGCCCCCGACAGGAGCCTCACAAGGAACGGGCGGGATTCCAGCCGAGCCGCCAGCGCCTCGCCGTCGAGCCGCGCCTGGCGCAGCAAGTCCAGCGCGTCCGGCGACGCGAACGCCGTCTCCAGGGCAGGCGTTTCCTGCGGGCTGTCCAGCAGTTCCCCCCACACGCGGGCCAGCGTCACGGCCTCCGTGCGGCTCCGCGCCAGCAGCGCCCAGCCCTGTTCGCGCACCCAGGCCGATTCCGCCTGCACCAGCGCCCAGGCCGCCGGATACCCAAACGCCATCTCTCGCAGACCGTCTCGGAGCGCCGCCAGCGCCGCCGCCCGCACGTCGCCCGTCGCGCCCTCCAGCGCGGCGAGCCAGAGGACGGCGTCGGCGGGCTTCACCCGGCGCACCGCGCCCAGCGCCCACGCCGTCAGTTCGGGCCGTCCGGCGGACAAGACCGCGCCGAAAACGGGCCGCAGCAGTTCCGCCGGGATGTCCTCCGGGTGCTGACGCGCGGCGTACACCGCCGCCCCCGCCTGCCGCCGCGACAGCCCGCCCGCGCCCAGATCGCCCGTCGCCCGCGTGAACAGGCTTTGGGCGAACTTCGGCCCCCACCACGCGGGCTTGGACTGCCGCGCGAGCGCGTCCGCGATGCGCCGCCGCTGCGCGGCGTTCCCGAAATAGAACGCATCGGCGACGGTCGCAGGCTCGAACGGTACGCCGTCGGTCAACTGCACGGTCGTCTGCCGTGCCGCCGCCAGGACCAAGAAAGGCGAGGGGCTGTTGAGAAGGCGCACCAGGCCGGGAGGTGTCAGCGTCGGCAGGGCGTGCTTGTGGGCCTGCAACATCTTCAGGGCCGCTTCCTGCGTCTGCCAGGGCAAGTGCGGCTCGGCCAGCAGGCCGGACGCCAGATCGAGCCGCGCGTCCCACGCATCGGGACGGCGCTCGTGCCGCGTCCGCCGGGACAGAGTCGGACGCCCCGCGCGGTACGCGCCCCGCCCGTGGCTCTGCTGCCGATACGTGTCGTCCCCGCCGAATAAGAGGTCGCACGAAACCCATTGGGCGCTGAAATCCAGCGCGTCCCGGCCCCGGCCGGACTCGATCAGGGTCCGGTACGCCCGTTCCACGAAGGCGTCGGCGTCCGTCTTCGCGGACTGACACAGCGTTCGTCGTGCGCGCCGCTTCAGGTAGCCGAACGTCTCCCGGCTCGGCGACGCCCCGACCATCACGGGGTTCGCCGGGTCCGCGATGTCCACCAGGCGCACGGTCCGGGCCGGACCGGCGCCCCCGTAATAGCCGTAATACGACGCCGCATCGTCGCCGACCCCGACATACGCCGTCGTTCCGTGAATCTGCACGTCCTGCGCGTCGAACCCGTCCGCCGACCCCGCCAATCGGGGCTGCTCCGGGTCCGTGATGTCAAAGACGCGCAGCCCGCCCGCCCGCAGGTTCTTGGTCCGGTGGGACCCCAGATGGCTGACGCACACGTAGGCGTAGTTCCCCCGGATGACGACCGAGCGGACGTTGCCCAGCGGCAGCGAAGCGACTTCCTGCACCTGCGGCGGCTTCAGCCCCACCGCCACCAGGAACCCGGACGACAGCCGGTACACCCGCAGCCCGTAGTCCTGTTCGCCTGCCGTCTGCCCGTAGTACAGCCTCCCTGACCCGTAGGTGACGAACGCGTAATTGCCGTGAACCACCGCCCCCAGCGCGCCGGGAACGGCGAGCGACTGTTTGAGCTTCGGTTGGTCCGGGTCGGAAACGTCTATCAGGCTCATCTGCATCGGGAGTTGGTAGTTTCGACGCCACAGCACGACGGCCTGCCCCCCGGAGACCGCCAGCCCCGTCGGGTTGTCAAGGGCAACGCCGCCCCGCTTCTGCACGCCGAGGGGAGTCGTCAGATCATCAATGGCAAGCCCGGTGTGTTCCGAGCCGTAGGAGTTCTGATTCAGCAGGTACAGCCGGGAATTGACGATTTCAGCCCCGCTCGCGTTCGGCACGTCAAAGACGCCCTGCGTGACGAACAGGCCCGGCGTGGAGACATCGAACACGTAGAGTTTCGCGCTCTCCCGCCAGCTCCCTGCCGTGAAAACGAGAAGACGCGGACCGTCCAGGCACAGCCGCACCGCCCCGGTGATAGTCGTGCCGCCCACCTGCCTCGGCTCGGACGGGTCCGAGAGGTCATAGGCCAGCACGTTCTGCGCGTTCCGCTGACGGCTCTGCTTCAGGACGTAAGCGAACTCATCACGGACGGCCAGGCTGACGACATTCTCAATATGGACGGGGTTGTTTTTGGCCGCAGCGGGGGCGACGGCGGGGAACGCCGCCGCGTCTATGCGGCCCAGCAGGATGCCGGAAAGCTCCGCGTCCCGGCGCGACTCGGCCTGTTTGAAGAGCCGTTTCCACGCGCGCCACCAGCCGTAAACGAGCGGCGCGCGGCGGGCGAAATCGAGCAGTGCGGCCCGGTCTTCCGGACGCTGGGAGTCGAGCCGACGCTGTAACTGCGCCGCGTCCACAGGAACCATGAGCGCTTCTCCGTTGAGGCGGCTGCTTGAAAGGGCGCGCACGGATGCTACGAACCTGCTTGGGACCGGGGTCGGTCACTGTAGGCGGGTATACACCGGTAGTGGGCTTTCGGCAATGTGGGCCACTGTCTCCTCAGCGCGGAAGCCGATACCACTACCGGTGTATACCCGCTGAGTAGAACTGATGGCCGGTGTCGTGAAGGGACCTTGACGGCAACCACGGCGAAACGCCGCAGAAGGATGCTAACGTCGGCCCGCCCTCTCAAGCAGACTGCCGCCTTAGTATATCACACGGGCCGAGTTTTGACAACCCGTGAGTCTATGATTCTGTGTCAAAGGCCGACAACAGAATCTCAGGCATCAGAAGGCGGAGAGCGCTACGAACACGCAGAGGACCGGGACCGGTCACTGTAGGCGGGGGGCGTACCCCTGTCTTTTCCGCGAGTGTGGGCCGCCGTCTCCTCAGCGCCGAAGGGGATGGGACAGGGGTACTGCCCCCCGCTGAGTAGAACCGGTGGCCGGTGATGTGAAGTCGGCTTCACGGCAGCCACGGCGAAACGCCGCAGAGGAATGCTAACGCCGCCCCGCCTTCTGATGCTGATCTCAGGGGCAGTATAACACACTGCCGCCGCGCCTGACAAGTCCAATGCTGGCGATCTCACAGGCGCAGCGTCACGGCCCGCTGGTGAATCTGGCTGTCGCCCGTGTCTTTGTAAAGGATGATCAGGATGACGCTGGAGTCGGTGAGGCTCCCGACGGCCTGCTCGAAGTCCTGTTTGTTGGTGATCGGCGTGTTGTTGATCTTCTGGATGATCATGTTGGCGTAGGTGACGTTCATGCCGGCGGCCTCCGCCACGCTGCCGGGGGCGACGGCGGCGACCAAGACGCCGGTCGTGTCCGCCGGCAGGCCGATCTGCTGTCGGTCGGTGGCGGTCAGGTTGCGGACGCCTAGGCCCAGGCGGAATTTCGGCGTGGTCGCCGCCGGCAGGGCCGTGGGCGTGTCGCCGGGGAGCGGCGGCGGCGGGGCGATGGTCGCCGTGGCGCTCGCGGGTTTGCCGTCTCGGACATAGGCGATCTGGACCTGCTGGCCGGGAAGCGCTGCGGAGATGGCCTGACGCAAGGTGATCTCGTCCGTGATCGGTTTGCCGCCGAACGCAGTCACGATGTCGCCGGCCTGCAGTCCCGCCTTGCCGGCGGGACTGTCCAGAATCACGTCCTGGACGAACGCGCCCTGCTTCTGGCCGTACTCCTCGGCAATCGCGGGAGTCAGGTCGTCCGGTGCCAGGCCGAGATAGCCGCGCGTGATCTTCCCCTGCGTGATCAACGTCTGGGCAATCTGCTGGGCGATCACGACCGGGATGGCGAAGCCGACTCCGGCACTGCCCTCGACGGGCGACTCGATGGCGACGTTGATGCCGACGACTTTGCCGTCAATGTTGAACAGCGGCCCGCCTGAATTGCCGGGGTTGATGGCGGCGTCCGTCTGAATCAGGTCGGGGTAGTAGCGCCCGCCGCCGTCGTCCGTCGGGATGGTCTGGTGGCGGTTCAGGGCGCTGATGATGCCCACCGTGACCGTGTTCTGCAGGTCGAATGGGCTGCCGACGGCGATGGCCCACTGGCCGGGCCGCACCAGCGACGAGTCCGCGAAGCTCGCGACTGGGAGCGGGGTGGCGCCGGGGTCAATCTTGACGATGGCAAGGTCGCTCTTGTAATCCGGGAAGACCTTACCCGTGAATTCCCGCCCGTCGAACAGCGTCACCGTGACGTCGCCGCCGACGGCCTGCTCGACGACGTGATCGTTGGTCAGGATGTAGCCGTCGCCGCGCACGATGACCCCCGACCCTGTCGCCTCGGAGCGCCGGGGCTGCCGTCCGGGGCCGCCCGGCGTGGTCAACGGACTGCCCTTTTTCGGCGTGGCCGGCCCGGACGGGCCATCGCCGCTGCCGTCGTCGGGGCCGGCGTCCCCCGCCAGGCGCACCGACTTGATATTCACGACGGTCGGCTCGACCGTCTGGGCGATGTTGGTGAAGGCGTCCTGCATCTGGAGCAGGACAGACTTCTGTTCCTGCGTGGTCGCCGCGGTGACGACCCCGGCGGGCATATGGCGCGCGACCGGCGGCGTGTCGGTCTGGGCCGCGCTCGGACCCGCCAGCAGTGACAGCAGCAGTAATGCCGATCCGGCGTTTCGCCGGGATGGGCCATGAAGACCAGTCATCGTCGTTCCTTCTCCCAGAGCGGTCTGCCCGCTCAAATCAGTGTTCGCTTAAGTTCGATACGAGTGAACGATTCACCTGCCCGCTGCTGAGACCGTTGCGGCGACCCAGGAACGCGCCGGCGTCTCCCAAGCGTCCGCGTCCGCGCCGAGCGCCGAGGCCAGTTTCGGCCAGGACACGCTTCGGACGAGAAGCGAATGCAGACGCGCCGTGGCGCGTGGGTGCGCCTTGGCCCAGAGACACAGAGCGCCGATCTGCTCGTACCCCCAGCCCTGACGGCGCAGGCGCACGGCGCGACCGGCGGCGCCGGCGCCGAAATCCGACGATAGCCCGTGGGCCAGGGCACTCGCGGCCCGCGCGCCCAGAGCCGTCAGCATCTCCGCCCCCAGACTCGGAGAAAGAGAAAGGTCGCCCCGAACGACCGTCCGCAGGCCGCCTTCGTCCCGGACCCAGGCCTGCTGACCGTAGCGGGAAAGCGCCTGGTTCAGTTCCGCCTGGCTCGGCTGCGCCCCCGTGTCCGGCTCTTCCAGCACGGTCAGGGTCTTCAGGCCATCACCGTAGTGCAGCAGCACGGCTTTGCCCGGTCCGGCGGGGCTGACGACCGCGCAGCGCAGCAGCGTGTAGCCGGGCGGCGACCAGGCCGGAAGCCGACCCGACAGGTGCGCGGCGGCGAACGCCTGCGATGCGTCTGCCGGGGCCAGCGTCTGCACGGCCACCCGCCGGACTGACGCTTTCCGGGAGGCCGGCGGCAGCGCCAGCGCACTTGCAGGAAGCCGGCTGACGAACTGGATCGTTTCGTAGGAGGAGACGTAGCGGCGGCAGCCCTGCGCGTCGTACTCTTCCGTCCGCAGGATCGCGTGACGCCGCCGGTCAATCCAGAAGACTTTGTACGGCCCGTCGCCGGCGTGGGGCCGGACGGCGACCACATCGCAGAAAGCGCCGTTCATCGGTTCCCGGCGCACGCACACGCAGGCGTAATTGCGTCGCAGCAGCGCGAGCGTCTCCGGGGCCGCCGCCGTCTGATCCTCGGACGCCGATTGGCCGATCAGCAGGGCGCTTTGGGCGGGATCGTAGAGGTAGGCGTGGACTCCATCATCGAGCATCACGCGGCCCGCCGAGTCGAGAGGGAAACGGTACGTCATCCGGCTCCGCCGCCCGGCGCGGGCGATGTCCACGACGATCTGCGTCATGTCCGTCCCGTCCCCGTCCCCTGTCCACAGGATGTCCTGGCAAGCCGTATAGGTCAGATGCAGTTTGGCCTGCAGCGCCTGCGCGACCAGTGAAAAGGCATCGTCGGACGCCGAGCAGCCGCGCGGGGCGACGCAGGCGGCCCCGCGCAGTTCGACGCCCAGACTCAGTACGGCGGCGAGAATAAACCAGAAGCGGCGCACATCGCTCCGCCTCCTGAAGAGGGAATTGGTCTCACAGATCATGCCTTGCTAGTGCTGGAACCCGGCGAGGACGACGCCGCCGCTGACATAGCCGCTGACAGCGTCTTCCCCGAACGGCTCCGCACCCGGCTCGGACAGAGGGGTCTGGACGTACTGCCGGGCCAGCGACTCATCCTGACGGCTCTGGGACGGGTCGCTCGTGGTCAGTGTCACGGCGGCGGAGTCGGAGGCCATCGGGGCTATGCGCAGCAGAGAGGCGTTCATCGCGGCGGGGGCCGGCAGGGTCGCGGCGGACGGGAACTGCCCCCAAGCCAGATTCTGACCCAGGGAGGCCGAAGCGGCGCGGCCCTGGACGGCGATGTCGGCGCTGGAGGGGGCGAACGGCGCCGCGACGCTGAACACGACCAGGCAGGACAGGCCCAGGGCGGTCGCGAAGCGCCGCCCGCGCGGGGCCGGGCCGACGCCGGGCAGGCTCCAGTTTGGGACCATCTGCGCCGGCAGCGGGCCGCGCCCCTCCTGGGCGATCCGCGACAGGATGCGCATGTCCAGGGCGCGGGGCGGCTGGGACAAAGAAAGCGAGCGGAGTAGGAGTTTCGTCTGGCGCGCTTCCTGGTACTCCCGCGCGCACCGGCGGCACCCCGCGAGGTGGCGCTGCATCTCCAGCATTTCGGCCCCGGTCAACTGCTGATCCAAATAGGGGGATACAAGTTGTTGGGCGCGGTAGCAGTTCACAGACAAAACACTCCTCGAACGGACGGTCAGGCCGCCAGCGCGGCGGCTTCCTCACTCTGGAAAGCCACAATCTTGCTGCGGAGCAGTTTGCGGCCCCGGTGCAGGCGGGAACGGACGGTGCCGAGCGAACAGCGCATGGCGGCGCTGATCTCCTCGTAAGAGAGGCCTTCGATGTCGGCCAGGATCACCGTCATCCGAAAGTCCGGCGGCAGACTGTTGAGCGCGCGCTGGATATGCTCGTCCAGCTCATGCGACATCACCATCCGCTCCGGGTTGGCCCCGACATCCGGGATCTCCAGGTAGACGTCGTCGCTGCGCCCGCCCAGGTCCAGCGGCTGATCGAGCGACTGCAGGCGGGCTTTGGGCCTGCGCCGCAGGTTGTCCACGAACAGATTAGACATGATCTTGTAGAGCCAGTTGTCGAACGGCCAGTCACGCCGGTAGTTGCCGAAGAACCGGAACGCGCGCACGAACGCTTCCTGGGTCAGATCTTCCGCATCGGCGTGGTTGCCTGTCATGCGGTAGGCGATATTGTATGCCTGCTTATGATAACGCTGGACAAGGCGGTCGAACTCGGCGCGGCGTCCGGCCTGTCCCTCGGCGGCCTGTCTCAGTAGCGCCAGCGGGTGCGCTGTTCCTTCTGCCATCTCTGCCATTCGTGCGTCCTTTCCCCCCTATACGTCCGCCGTCATCTCTATGTTCCCAGTCGTGCGCCGGAGTCAACCCCGGTTTTCGGACGCTGAGGACTCTCTTTGTGACATTATCCCACAGTCCCATGAAGATTTCATGAAAAGGCGGCTCCGGGGCTTGTCCTGTTCCGATAGAATCATAACACAGGAAAGGAAACGCGGGTTCCGTGGGAACGACCCCGGAACCCGCAGGGGACACGGCTACTGGGCGCGGGCGGTTCGGGCGTTCCGGGACTGGGACAGAGGCGCGGGCTTGATCGAGACGAACAGGTCTTTGCGCGCCAGGATCGTGGCGTGGGGCAGGCGCAGGGCGTACATTTGGCCGTCGAACGCCAGCACCTGGGCGATCAGCACTTCGCCGTCGCGCATCGCGAAGCGCATCCGGGTCTGCGGCAGCGTGGCGTGATCGGGAACCGCCAGCGGCGAGCCGGTCAGTCCGGGCGGGCCGTGTCGCTCCGCCGACGTGAGCGTGGCGGCCTGGGCGGCGGGAGCGACAGCCTCAAAATCCGGGTCGCCCGTCGTGGGCGCGGCGTGCGCGGTCATCGCGAAGCCGCCGGCGAGCAGCGCGGCGCCGAGCGACAGCCGTGTCCGCCGGGAGCGGCGGGAATGGAGCATGGGGACGAACCTTCCTGAACGGTGTAATGTCTCCCGGTATTATCGGCAGGGAAGGCCCGTGGCCGCAGGGGGCGTCCAGTATCACTCAGGATATGATGTCCGTCTATCTCCTGCGCCATTGTGATTGAAAGGGCGAGGGGACGGGTATGGATTCACGGATGGATTACCGGCCCCGCAGGGCCAATCTCTACTGGAGGGAGACATCTATGACACTGCGAAACATCGTCCCGGCGCTCGTCGCCGGAAGCGTTCTCGCGCTCCCACTGGCCGCTCAGGCGGCCACGCGCCACCAACACCACATGGTCCGCCCGCCGAGCCGCTTTTTTCACCGAGCCATGCCTGTGACACCGCCGCAGGCCGCAATGCCGGCGATGCAGATGGGAGCGCCGGGCTACGGCGATTTTCCCAACATCCGCTACTTCACCCGCGGCGGCCACGTTTATTTTCGCAACCTGGACACCGGCGAAATTTACCTGGCGAAATGGTGACAGCCGCCGAGGTCCGCGTGACCATAAATGACGCGCAGGCCCGCCGGGGGAGGTCCGGGCGGGCCTGCCTGCGTCACCCCCGCCCTTGACAATCCCCGGCAAAAATGCTACCCTAGCGGCACCATGAATAGACGGGGTTGTCTCTCGCAATGACCAATCTTCGGGTGCGATACGCGCCCTCTCCGACCGGCTCACCGCATATCGGCAACATCCGCACCGCGCTCTGGGACTGGCTGCTGGCCCGTCACACCGGCGGCACGTTCGTCCTGCGCATCGAGGACACCGACAAGAACCGCGAGGTGTCCACGGGCATCGCGGAACAGCTCGAAGCCCTGCGCTGGCTGGGCCTGGACTACGACGAAGGCTACGGCATCGGCGGGCCGCACGCGCCGTATCTGCAGTCCGAGCGGCTGGACATCTATCGCGCACACATTGACCGATTGATCGCCCAGGGCAACGCTTATGTCGCCTATGACACGCCGGAAGAACTGGACCGGATGCGCGAGGAGCAACAGAAGCGCGGCCTGCCCCCCGGCTATGACCGTCGCCACCGCTTCTTGACCGACGACGAGCGGGCGCGCTACGCGCGGGAACGGCCCGAATACGCCGCCGTCCGCTTCGCCACGCCCCGCGAAGGCAAGACGACGTTCGTGGACGCCGTGTACGGTGAGATCACTGTTGAAAACCGTCTGCTGGAAGACCCGATCCTGCTCAAGCGCGACGGCTTCCCGACCTATCACTTTGCGGCCACCGTAGACGATCACTTGATGGATATCACCCACGTCTTGCGCGGCGAAGAGTGGATTCCGAGCGCCCCGATTCACCTCTTGTTATATCAGGCGTTCGGCTGGACGCCGCCGACGTTCGTGCATCTGCCCGTCATGCTCGGCCCGGACAAAAAGAAGTTCGGCAAGCGCAACGGCGCGCTGCCCGCGTTGGAGTATCCGAAAGAGGGCTTTCTGCAGGAGGCCATGTTCAACTTCATCGCCCTCCAGGGCTGGTCGCCCAAGGAAGAGCGCGACCTGTACACGCGCGAAGAGTTGGTCGCCCGCTTTGACATCGGCGGCATCCTCAACAAGTCGCCGATCAGCGACCCGGAGAAGCTGCTCTGGTACAACGGCCAGTATATCCGCCAACTGTCGCTGCCCGATCTCGCCGCGCGCACGCTGCCGTTCCTGCAGGCCGCCGGACTGGTCGGCCCGGACCCCGATGCGGCGACACTGGATTACATCGGCCAGGTGCTGTCGCTGGAACAGGAGCGCATGAAAACACTGGCCGACGCGCCCGCGCTCGCCGACTTCTTTCTGCTCCCGGACGACCAGTACGCTTTCGACGACAAGGCCGTGCAGAAGCGCCTCGCGCCGCCCGGTGTGGACGCCATCCTGCGCGCCGTCCGCGACGGCTTCGCCGCGCTTGACGTGTTCGACATCGGCACGACGGAAGACGTCGTCCGCGCCGTCGCCGAGCAGCGACAACTCAAAGCCGCCGAGGTCATTCACCCGACCCGCGTCGCCGTGTCGGGCCGCACCACCGGCCCTGGCCTGTTCGACATCCTCGCGACCCTGGGCCGCGACCGCTGCCTGCGCCGCCTGGATCGGGCGCTGAAGTTGATCGGATAGCCCACCTTCGCAGCGGAGCGGGGAGGTGGGTCGTCAAAGGGTAACGCTTATGGAAATCACGGATGTCAACACGCTGTTCGGGGCCTATCCGTCGCAGCACCCGGACAGCAATGCCGAATCGCTGGTCGCGGCGATGCAGGCAAATGAAGTCGCCTACTGCCTGACCTTGTCCACGCTGGGCCTCTTCCACCGAGATATAGACGGGAACGCCGAGACCATGCGCGCCTGCCGCGCCCACGACCATCTTATCCCCGTCGCCACGCTCAGCCCGGCGACCTTCTGGGGTCAGCCGGGGCTGATTGACGGCATCACCAGTCAGCCGTTTGAGATGTTCCGCTTTTTCCCGCAGGCGCAGGGCTGGCCGCTGGATTTCGCGCCGTTCGCCGAGATCCTGTCCCGGCTGGCCGCGCTGCCGAAGATGCCGATCATGGTCAGCGTCCGGCAGCCCGGCGACATGACCGTTCTGGCACGGGTCACGGCGGACTACCCACACGCCGTGATCGTGGAAGGCGTGTCGCGCTTGACGCTCGCGGAGGCGCTAACCGTCCTGCGTTCCAGGCCGCAGTTCTTTCTGGAAACGCACGCGCTGGCCGTCCCCGACGCGCTCGTTCTGCTGCGCGACGCGATTGGGGTTGAGCGCGTCCTGTTCGGCTCCGACGCGCCGGGGATGTCGCTCGGCGCGGCCCTGCGCGCTGTCCGCCGCTCCGGGCTGTCCGAGGCCGAGCAGGCCGCCGTCCTGGGCGGCAACGCCCAGCGCCTCTGGCAGACGGGGGAGGAGGAATAAGCCATGCCGACTTTCGACGCACACGCCTACCTCGCCGAAACGCCCTTTTCCAGAGCGATGGCCTCACCAGAAGCCGTCTTGCAGACGATGCGCCGCTACGGGATTGACTCCGTGGCTCTCATCTCCGGCCTGGCCGCCGACTGCGATTTCGTCGCCGGCAACCGCCATCTGCGCGAGGTTCTGGACGCGGACTCCGGCCTGTACGGGTATTTGACCTTGAACGCCGACTACCCCGCTGAGTCGCAGGAAGAACAGCGGCGGCATCTGCTGCGCCCGGAGTTCGTCGCCGGCGTCCTGTTCGGCCACGACGGCAACCCCGTCACCGTGGACGACGCCCGCGAAATCCTCAACGCGCACCGCCGCTACGCCAAGCCGATGGCGATCCACGCCCCGAACGCCGACGCCGTCTACGCCGTCCGGGCCATCACCACCGAGTTTCCGGCCATGAAGTTCGTGCTGCTGACGATGGGCGGCGAGGAGTGGCGCTCCGCCGTCGCCGCCGCCAAGCAGCACCTGAACCTGTATCTGGAGATCTCCGGCAGCCTCGACGCCGACAAGATCGCCCATGCGTCCGCCGTGCTGACCCCGCGCAAACTCCTGTACGGCAGCGGCCTCCCGCACCGCAACCCGGAGCTGACACTGGGCCAGGTCGCCGAGGCGAGCGGCCTGACCGGCGTGGACCGCCAGCGCATCCTTGCCCAAAACGCACAGGCCCTCTTTAATGCCCAAGCCGCCGAGTAGCGCCGAGACACGCATCGTCGTCGGCGTCATTCTGCTGACGCTGTTCCTGACCGGCCTGCCCTATCTGCTCGGCTACTACATCACGCCGCCGGGGACGCAGTTCATCGGCACGGCGTACAACATTGACGACTACTGCAACTATCTGTCCTGGCTGCGGCAGGCGATGGACGGCCATTTCTTCCTGCGCAGCCTCTTCACGACCGACCCGCAGAAGGGCCTGGAGTTCAACGTCTTCTTCTGGCTCCTGGGCCGTCTTGCCCACCACGCCCATCTCTCGCCCCAGGCCGTGCTGCAGATGGCACGTGTCGGCGGCAGCCTCGCGCTGCTCATCCTCATTTATCGTTTTTATCGCTTTGTCCTGCCCTCGGATCTGCCCGCGCGTCTGACCGCCTTCGGGTTTGCCTGTCTCGGCAGCGGCTTCGGCTGGGTGACGTGGGCGCACTGGCACGACAAGAACCTGCCCGGCAGCCCCGTGGACGCCTGGCAGCCCGAAGCCTACACGTTCCTTACTCTTTACACGTCGGCTTTGATGACCGTCAGCACCTGCTTGATTCTGGGCGCGCTCTACGCCCTGCTGCTCGGCGAGCAGACGGGGAAATGGCGCTACCCTGTCATCGCGGGCGTCTGCGGGGCCATTCTCGGCAATATGCACTCCTACGACGTGCTGCACCTGAGCGCCGCCTGGGGTCTCTTTCTCGTTGTCTGGACCGTCATCAAGCGCGGGCGCGGCGTCGCCAAAAGCTGGGCGCGGGGCGTGCTCGCCCTCGCCCTGACCCTGCCGACGACCGTGTACCAGTACCTTGTTTTCCAGCGCGAGACCGTCTTCCGCCAGCGCGCCAACGTCCCGACTCTCTCCCCCGCCTTCTGGCACTACGCCCTGGGATACGGCCTGGTTTTCCTGCTGGCCCTGTTCGCCCTCTTCGTATTCGCCCGCCGGACGGCCCCTCCCGCCTCCAGCCCTAAGACAGAAACCGGGCCGCCCCTGCTCTTCCCCGCCTGCTGGGCCGTCGCGGGCCTGCTCGTCATCTACCTGCCCGTCGCGTTCCAGCGCAAAATGCTCATGGGCGAACACATCCCCCTGTGCCTGCTGGCCGGGGTGGGGGCGGCTTATCTGACTGCCAGACTCGCCCCGCGCGCCCGCACCGTCGCTCTGACGTGCCTTGTCTTGCTGTCTTGTCCCTCCAACCTGCTCTTCCTCACGCGCGACATCACCCACTTGGAGACCGACCGAAGCGAGACGCTGCAATTCCCTTATCTGACCGACACGCTCGTAGATACCTTCCACTGGGTCGCCGCCAACACGCCGCCCGATGCCGCCGTCGTCGGCTCCCCCGCGCTCTGCGCCTACCTGCCCGGCTACACCGGCCACCCCGTCTGGGCCGGACACTGGGCCGAGACGCCCCGCTACGCCGAGAAAATTCAACTCTTCAACCGCTTCAGCGACAGCGAAACCCCCGACGCCGACCGTCAAGCCTTCCTGCGCTCCACCCACGCCCGGTACCTGCTCTACGCCAACGATGTCTCCGGCGGCTACGTCACCAGGCGCGGCGAGCCGCGCCAGTTCGTGGACCTGGCCCACGTCCCGCCCCCGTACCTCGTCCCCGTCTACCGGAACAAGGACGACACCCTCTTCCGTATCACCCTGGGGCCACAGTCATAAGGCTCCCCGCAGACGCCGCGCCACCGGC
>CAZZVX010000018.1:0-23825 GCA_964657535.1 Armatimonadota bacterium
GTGTGGGGCGAAGACTCTTACGTAGACGACCGAACGGTAGACGTCCACATCCGCTGGCTGCGCGAGAAGCTGGAGGAAGTCCCGGCCCGCCCGGAACTGCTGCTGACGGTGCGCGGGGTCGGCTACAAATTTCGGGGGTGAGCCTGTGCGGTCGTTCCCCTGGTCACGCCGTCCGCCCGCCGGAGCCTCGCCCCCGGCCCCTTCCCTGGCCGACTCTCCACACGCGGCGCGCTGGCAGGCCCTGCTGGAAGCGACCGACGATGCAGTCCTGCTCGCGGACAGCCAGGGAAATCTCCTGCTCAGTAATTCCGTTGCAGACCGCCTGTTCGCGCTGCCGCCGTCTGCCGAGGAGCCGGCCCCCAACGAAAAAAAACTTCTCGCCCAGACACTCTCCACGGAACTTGAAGAAACGTACCGGGAGGCCGTCCGCGTCCACTCGCTCGTGGAAGCGGAAGTCACCCTGACTCACCCGGCCCCGCGCACGCTCCACGTCCGTGTGACGCCCGCCTCGGATACGGAATATCTGTTCGTTCTGCGGGACCTGACGGAACTGCGCCGCCTGGAGCGGATCCGGCGCGACTTTGTCGCCAACGTGTCCCACGAACTGCGCACGCCGCTGACCTCGATCAAGGCGATGGCCGAGACATTGGTGGATGGGGCGCGGACCGACGAATCCGTCGCCCCGCGCTTCCTGCAGACGATCATCCACGAATCGGACCGGCTGGTCCGCCTGTCGTCGGACCTGCTGGACCTGTCCCGCGTGGAGGCGCGCGGCATCGAGAAACAGCCGGTCGAACTGGCCGCGCTGGTGAACGAAGTCGCCTCTCGCCTGGCGTCCCAGGCGCAGAAGGCGGGCGTCCACCTGTCGAACACCGTCCGCCCGCCGCTGGTCGTGCCAGCGGATCGGGACGAGATGGCACAGGTGCTGGTCAATCTGCTTGACAATGCCATCACTTATACGCCGCGCGATGGCTCGGTCACACTCTCTGCGACCGAGACGGCAGCCGCCATCACGCTTTCCGTGTCGGATACCGGCATCGGCATCCTGTCCCACGACATCCCGCGCCTGTTCGAGCGCTTTTACCGCGCCGACAAGGCCCGCAGCCGCGCCTCCGGCGGCACCGGCCTGGGCCTGAGCATCGTCAAGCACATCGTTGAGGGCCACGGCGGCAGCGTCGGCGTCGAAAGCGAATACAACCGGGGCAGCACCTTCACCATCACCCTGCCGAAGTAGCCCTCTATTTCAGCCACCGCGCCGCGTCTTTGGCGTGGTACGTAAAGATGAAGTCCGCCCCGGCGCGCTTGATGGACGTCAGGATTTCCAGGGCCGTCCCACGTTCATCAATCCAGCCGTTCGCGGCGGCGGCCTTTACCATGGCGTATTCCCCGGAAACATTGTAGGCGGCCACTGGCAGGTGGGTCATTTCGCGCACGGCGCGGATGATGTCCAGATAAGACAGCGCGGGCTTGACCATGACCATGTCGGCGCCCTCGGCAATGTCCTGAGCGACCTCTTTGAGCGCCTCACGGCGATTGGCCGGGTCCATCTGATAGGTCTTCCGGTCGCCGAACTGCGGGGCGCTGTCGGCGGCCTCACGGAAGGGGCCGTACATGGCCGACGAATATTTGGCAGCGTAGGAAAGGATCGGCGTGTCGGAAAAGCCCTGCACGTCAAGCGCCGTCCGTATGGCGGCCACACGCCCGTCCATCATGTCCGACGGGGCGACGACATCGGCCCCCGCCTGCGCATGGGAAACGGCGGTACGGGCGAGCAGGTCGAGCGACGGGTCGTTCAGCACGCGCTGCCCTTCCACTAGGCCGCAGTGGCCGTGGGACATATACTCGCACAGGCAGACATCGGTGAAGACAAGCAGATCGGGGTTGTCGGCTTTGAGGGCGCGAACAGCGCGCTGTACGATGCCGTCTTCGGCATAAGCGCCGGTCGCCCGGTCGTCCTTGCTTTCCGGCAACCCGAACAGTAACACACCAGGGATGCCAAGCGCGGCGATCTGCTCGGCCTCGGCGCGCAGGGCGTCCACCGTGAGTTGGGCAACGCCGGGCAGCGAGGAGATCGGGCGGCACTCCCGCCCCGCGCCGGAAATGACGAAGAGCGGGTCAATGAAGTCGTTCACGGACAGCGTCGTCTCGCGGACTATTGCGCGCAAAGTAGGCGTGGCGCGCAGGCGGCGGGATCGGTGCGTTAAAGAGTGTGAAATCATGCCTTTATTGTACCCGCACAGGCCGCTCAGACGGAGACTTCGACGGTGAGGCCCGGCGACGGCTGCGGCGTCAATATTTTATCCGCGCCAGCGGCGAGCAGGGCCTGGGTCGTCCGGGCCGGGTCAAAGGTCAGGGCGAGAATGGTGCCGCCGCCACCCGCGCCCGCGAGTTTCGCGCCGAGCGCGCCGCTGTCGAGCGCGGCAGCGATCAGTCGCTCGTTGGCGTCGCCGCTGCCGCCGAGGTCACGGACAATGGCATGGTTCCGGTTTATCAGATCGGCCATTGTCGCCCAGTCGCAGGCGAGGAGAGCGCGTTTCGCACGACGGGCCAGTTGACCGACTTCCAGGTAGCCGTCAATGACCGACTGCTCGCCGGCCAGCCAGCGTTCGCGCGGCGATTTATGAACCGAGCCGGAATGGTGCTTAACCCCGGTATGCGCCAGCAGAAACGGCAATTCGGCGGTCAGGTAGCCGGTCAGCGGCTCGACCGTCGCGAACGGCGTCGCCGCATCCTGAAGTTGGGCGCTGGTCTTGTCCCGGAAGTCCATGTAATTGAGACCGCCGAAGACGGTCATGTAATGATCTTGGAAGCCGCAGACGATGTGCAGCACGTCGTACTCGATCTTGCGGACCAGTTCGGCAATCTCGTAGCGGTTCAAGCGCAGTTCCAGGTGCGCGAGGACGCAGCCGACAAGCGTGGCGAGAATGGCGGTCGAACCGGCGAGGCCCGCCTGCATCGGAATCTCGGTATCGGCGTCCAGGTGAAACGGCGCGGACTGCGCGGGGTCTATTTCCAGTGCCGACAAAACGGCGCGCGCAACGTTCAGGTAATCGCCGTCACGCAGCGCCAGATCGTCCGTCGTGCGCAAGGTCTGGCTCTGCCCCGACACGGAGATGGAGATGTCTTCGCCCGTACTCGTCAGTGTGCATCGGGCGCGCTCCAGAGTTGAACAGGACAGGACGCTGCCACCGTACATATCGGTCGGGTTGCCGACAAGCCCGCAGCGGCCGGGGGCCGTCGCGATGATCATAACATATTCTCCAGAATCCAGTCCACGGCCTGCGGCAGATCGGCAAAGACAGAGTCGGGCGGCGGCTGGATCTGGGCCGCCCGGTCGCGCTTCGTCCCGCCCGAAAGCAGGAGGATCGCCGCCCCCACCCCGGCGGCGTGTCCGGCCCGTATATCGGTCGGCGAGTCTCCCAGGAAGACGGTGTTGGCGAGCGTCAGGCCAAAGTCCTGTGCCGCTTCGAGCAGCATTCCCGGCTCCGGCTTGCGGCGCGGCGAGTGGACGTGCGCCAGATCGGTACAGTAGTAGGAACGGTCGAGATGCGCGCCCGCCTCCTGCGCCAGCACTTCGGCGATCCGCCGCTCAATGGCGACCAAGTCGGCCATCGTCATCACGCCCTTGCCGACGCCCTGCTGGTTCGAGATGACGATGACCGGCAGCCGGGCGTCGTTGAGCCGGCGTACCGACTGCGCGACGCCAGGCAGCAAAACCAGGTCATCGGCGGACTTGAGGTAGTCACCGGGGATATGCGGGTTCAGCACCCCGTCACGATCCAAAAAGACGGCTTCGATCTCCATCGTGTCAGCACGCCGCAATCTCGTGCCGGGCGCAGACGCCGGATAATAAATTCCAGGCGGCGTCCAGAGCGCGTTGGGAGGCCTGCGGCGCATCGGCGGCATCGGCATCCGTCAGGTGGGTCGCCAGCAACCGTCGCTCAACTGCCGAGTGTTCGATATCCGCCTCCTGATGGACACGGAAGTAGGCCAGGGCGCTTTCATCGGTGATGCCGTAGAACGTCACCAGGCCGGCAATTTTGGTCTCAGCAATGGCCGGAATCTGGCTCTCGTAGGAATAGAGTGCGGCCAGGCCGGCGGCGACGGAGCCGTCGCGGCAGAGGCCGTCGAAGGTGTTAACAATAGCTCGCGCTTCCGGCGTGGTCTCCGCTGCCAGGACGGACTCACGGCTCACGCCCAGTCCTTCGGCGAACTGCAGCCAGAGTTCCGGGTGGTTCGGCGCCCCGGCTTCTTCGTCCATCAGGTTCTGCAGGACGGCCCGACGCGTATCGCTGTTTGTCGTGTGGCTGTGCAGTGCGGACAGATAACGCGGGAACGCCTCGACGTGCCGGTAATACTGGGCCGCGTAATCGGCCAGCGCCTCGCGCGTCAGTTCGCCCCGCTGCCACGCCTGATAGAACGGGTGCGTTAATAAGTGTCGCTGCGCGATCTGCGCGTCAATCGTGTCCATTGCCTGCATATGATCTCCTTGAGCGAGAGTTGGGGTTCAGTCGTTCACGACATTCTTGATGCGCTCGACGGCTTCCAAGATGTTCTCATGGAAACCGAACGCGCTCAGGCGGAAGTAACCTTCGCCGCTGCTGCCGAAGCCGGAGCCGGGCGTCCCGACCACGTTGGCTTTGTGCAGCAGTTCGTCGAAGAACTCCCACGAGGTTAATTGGTTGGGCGTCTTGAGCCAGATGTAGGGCGCGTTGACGCCGCCATAGACGGTCAGGCCGAGCGCCTGTAGGCCTTCGCGGATGAGGCGGGCGTTCTCCATATAGTAGGCGACCTGCTCGCCCACCGCCGCCTGGCCTTCGGGAGAAAAGACCGCCGCCGCGCCTTTTTGGATGGGGTAACTGACGCCGTTGAACTTGGTCGTCTGCCGCCGCGACCAGAGCGGATGAACATCCACGGCGTTGCCCTGCGCGTCGGTCGCCTTCAGGCCGCGCGGCACGACCGTCGAGGCGCAGCGTATTCCCGTGAAGCCCGCCGTCTTGGAAAAACTTCGGAACTCGATGGCGACATCCCGCGCCCCCGGAATCTCAAAAATGGAATGCACCGTGTCCGCCTCCGATATGAAGGCTTCGTAGGCGGCGTCATAAAGGATGATGGCTTTGCTGTCGCGGGCATAATCCACCCACTTCTGGAGAGAGGCGCGGGACAGCACGGCCCCCGTCGGGTTGTTGGGCGAACAGAGATAGATCAAATCAACGTGCCGTTCGGGCAGGGCCGGGTCAAAATTATTTTCCGCCGTCATGGGCATATAGACCAGTCCGGCGTAGCGGCCCGCCTCGTCCGCCTCTCCGGTGCGGCCCGCCATGACGTTGGTATCCACGTAGACGGGATAGACGGGATCGGTGATGGCGACGACGTTATCCAGCGAGAAAATCTCTTGAATGTTGCCCGTGTCGCACTTGGAGCCGTCCGAGACAAACACTTCATCGGCGGACACGTCCGCGCCCTGGCTCTGATAATACTCGGCGATGGCCGTGCGCAGAAATTCATAACCCTGCTCCGGCCCGTAGCCCTTGAACGTCTCCCGATGCTGAAGTTCGCTCACCCCGGCGCGGATCGCGTCCGCAATCGGGTCCGCAATGGGGAGGACGACATCGCCGATGCCGAGCGGGATAATGGCGGCGTCAGGATGCGCGACGCGATAGCTGCGGACGCGCTTGCCGATCTCCGGGAACAGGTATCCGGCCTGAAGTTTCTGATAATTGCTGTTGATCTGTACCATAGGCCCTTATTATAGCACTCCTGCGTCGTGTTCGCGCACGGTGCGGGCGTACAAATCTGCGCTCCCGTGGGGTATGAAGAAAGAAGAAGTTTGGGCCGACAGGAGATGAAAGCATGAGCGACGCAGCCGCCGAAGTCTTGGCGATCACGGAACAGATGCTGAAGGCGATGTACACGGCAGACCCGGAGATTCATCGGAAGCACTGCGCGGCGGATATGTCCTCGTTTGAGTGGTACATCGCGCCGTATCGGATTGACGGCGTGGACTTCCACCTGCGACTGATTGAGGCCGGCGGCAACGGCGACCCGTCACAGCTCGACATCCTGACGCCCCGCGTGCAGGTCTACGGCAACACGGCGATTATCAACTACACCCTGCTCAAGACGGTCGTGACGGAGACCGCGCCGCCCCAGTTTTCGACCATCAATGAAACGCGCGTGTTCGTCAAACTCGAAGGGACTTGGAAGATGGTGCATCTCCACAAGTCGCCGACGGGATAGGGGGCTACTGCACACTCGCGCTCTGCACCGGGGCAGGCGGCGGGGCAGGTGTTGGCAGGACGGCGACGGGAGCGAGGGCGCGGGTCTGGCCGAGCGAGTTCGCGCCCTGAACGGAGACGTTGTAAAGGCCGGTCGAGTAGACGCCCAATGCCAGCGTCAGAAACGCCGAAACGATCAGGGCGACATCGGCGCCGGGCGCGAAGCCCCAGAGGCTTCCGGTGGGGAACTCGCGGCGGGCGGGCTGGAAGTACATCGTGTAGATGATGCGCAGGTAGTACGCCACGCCGATGACGCTGGCGACCAGGCCTGTGACGGCGAGGCCGTACTGATGGGCCTGGATCGCGCCGAGGAACAGGTAGAACTTGCCCATGAAGCCGACGGTCGGCGGGATGCCGCCGAGCGAGAGCATGAAGATCGCCATCATCGCCGCCGCACCGGGCTGACGCGCGGCCAGGCCAGAGAGGTCTTTAATGCGGGTGATCTCGTCGCCGCGCCGGGCCAGCATGATGATGACGCCGAACGCGCCGAGGTTCATAAAGGTGTAGGCGAGGACGTAAAACAGGATGCCCGCGTGCGCCATCTGGTTCTGAGACAGCACGCCGACCAAGATGTAGCCCGCGTGGGCAATGCTGGAATAGGCCAGCATCCGCTTGATGTTGCCCTGGACGACGGCCAGCACGTTGCCGACGATCATCGTCAAAATGGCTAACGCCCAGAGGACGACGTGGAACGAGTGGTCCAGCGGCAGGACGGCCATTGCGACTCGGACAAAGGCGGCGAACGCGCCCGCTTTGGCCCCGGCGGACATGAAGGCCGTCACCGAGGTCGGGGCGCCTTCATACACGTCGGGCGTCCACGAATGGAACGGCACGATGGCGGCCTTGAAGCCCAGACCGACGATCAGCAGCGCCACGCCGGCGACGGTGTATTTGGAGGCCAGAGCCGCCAAAGGCAAATTCGCCAGAAAGTCCAACCGCGTCGTGCCGGTACCGCCGTAGACGAGGGCGATGCCGTAAAGAAAGAAGCCGGACGAGAACGAGCCGAGCAGGAAATACTTCATCGCCGACTCTTCCGAGCGGGCCTCCGTGCGGGCAAATCCCGAAAGGACGTACAGCGCGATGGACAGCACTTCCAGGCCGACGAAGATCGTGATGAGTTCCCGGCTGGTCGCCATCAGCATCGCGCCCGACGTGGAGAAGAGCAGCAGCGCGTAATACTCGCCGTAGTTGATGCCTTTGGTCTGAATGTACCGCTCCGAGAGCGCGATGGACAGGGCCGCGACTACGAGCAAAATGAACTGGAACATCAGCGCGAAGTCGTCGGCAATGACGGTGCCGTGGAACGCCGTGAAGCCCTTCTGCCACAGCACCGGGCCGCAGAAATAGGCCGCGATCACGATGCCGATGAACGAGATGACGACGAGCGGGCTTTTGCGGTCACGCGGCAGGCCCAGGTCCACCATCAGCACGACCATGGCGGTGAGGACCACGATCAGCATCGGCATGATGGTCAGCAGGTCTTGAGACGAAAAGGATGTCATGGAAGCTTATCTTTCGGCGGTCCGGGTGGCGTGCGCCGGAACCGCAGCCGCTTGAGTCGTCGGCGGGGCAAACGGGTTGTCATAAGTCGGGTTCGCCTGGGCCATCACGTTCGTGACGCTCGGATTGAGCTTATTCAGGATGGGGATTGGGTAGACGCCGAGGAAGAAGATCAGCAGTACCAGCGGCACGAGCGCCCACTTCTCGCCCCCGGTCCAGTCGGGCAATGACTTGTTGGCGTCATTGGTGAGGGGGCCGTACATGACGCGCTGGAACATCCAGAGCATATACACAACCGACCAGATGGCCGCCGTGGTCGCAAAGCCCGTCGCCCAGGGGTGCGTCTGGAACGACCCCATCAGCATCAGCAGTTCGCCGGTGAAGCCGCTTGTTGACGGCAGGGCGACCGAGGACAGCGTGGCAATCAAGAAGACCGCCGTGAACGCCGGCATGACGCCCATCAGCCCGCCGAAGTCCTTGATGGCGTAGCTCTGTCGCCGGGCATACAGTCCGGCGAGGATGATAAACAATGCGCCCGTCGTGATCGTGTGGCTGACCATCTGAATGACGGCACCCGATATGCCGATGCTGGTCAGCGCGAAGATCGCCAGCATGATGACGCCGATGTGCGACACGCTGGAATAGGCGATCAGGCGCTTCAAATCCGTCTGCATCGCCGCGACCAGCGCGGCGTAGATGATGCCGATCACGGCCAGGACGATGATTACCGGCGCGTAAATCTCGACGGCGCGCGGGAACAGCGGCAGGCAGAAGCGTATAAACCCGTACAGGCCCATTTTCAGGGCGACCAGGATGATCGTGCCGCCGGTCGGGGCCTGCGAGTACGCATCCGGCACCCAGGTATGGAACGGCCAGATCGGGGCCTTGATACCGAACGCCAGAAAGAAGCCCAGGAACAACAGCAGGTCGGTCGTCTCCTTGCCGGAGAACAGGCCCAAATGGACGTGCTGCTGCAGCGCGGGCAGGTCGAACGTCGCCTCGCCGCCGAGGAAGTAGAGGGCCATGATGCTGACCAGCATGACCATCGAGCCGACCATCGTGTACAAAAAGAACTTGACGGTGGCATAGACCCGATTAGGGCCGCCCCAGATGCCGATGATGAAATACATCGGAATCAGCATCGCTTCCCAGAAGATGTAATACATTACCAGGTTGAGCGATAGGAAGACGCCCAGCACGGCGGTCTCCATGACCAATACCCAGCAATAATACTCGCGCGCCCGCTCGGTGATCTCTTTGAACGAGACGCCGACGACGAACGGCCAAATTACGGTCGTCATCAGCACCATCAGCAGCGAGATGCCGTCAATCCCCAGATAGTAATTGATGTGGAGCGACGGAATCCAATTAAGTTTGTCTTCCAGCGCGAAGTGATTAGGCGCGGGCGTGTGGTACGCCCCGTAGACGAGCAGCGAGACGACGAACGTCGCCAGCGTCCCAATGAACGCCAGGGTTTGAATCATCCGCTTGGGCAGAATTGCGACAAAGAGCGCGAAGACGGCGGGCAGGAAGACCAAGAGTGTCAGCCAGGGAAATTGATTCATAATCAGCGCATATACCCCAGACCGGCCAGGCAGCCGATCAGCACGATGAGGATGCCGAGCACCATCGAGAATGCATAGGAGCGGACGTAGCCGTTCTGGAACCGGCGCACGATCTCGCCGCTGCCGTTGGCAAACTTCGCGGCCCCGTTCACCAGGCCGTCCACGACACCGACATCGAACGTCTGCCACAGCCAGTTGGACAGTTTCTTGCCGAGTTTGACGAACCAGAAGTTGTATGCCTCGTCCACGTAGTATTTATTGAGAACCGTCGTCGGTAGGAAGCCTGCCCGCTCCTGCGGCGTGAGCAGCTGGCCGTTCTGCGCATTGCGGTAGCGCATGATGCAGTAGATGACAACCAGGACGATAGCGACGAGGATGCCCAGTCCGAGCGTCGTTTCCATATTCTCGTGGTGCGACTCCGGCACGGCGCCGACGGACGGCGTCAGATAGTCCGAGAACGTCTTGAAACTCATCACCGCCCAACCGGTGATCGTCGCCAGGATCGCGAGGATGATCAGCGGCACGGTCATGGACGGCGTGGACTCCGGCGCGTTACGAGCGGCATCCGTGCGGGGAGTGCCGAAGAACGTCTTCATCACCAGGCGGAACATATAGAACGCCGTGATCAGCGCCGTCACCGCGCCGATGCCCCAGAACAGCCAGTTGCCGTCCGGCGAGGTCTGCCAAGTGCGCCACAGGATCTCATCCTTGCTCCAGTAGCCCGCGAACGGGATGATGCCGGAAATGGCGAGCGTCGCGATAATCATGGTCGTCGCGGTGATCTTGATGCGCCCGAACAGGCCGCCCATGTTCCTCATATCCTGCGGGTCGTGCGGGTCGGGGCCGCCGACGCCGCCGGACTGCTCATCGGCGCTGTCGCCGTGTTCCGCGTGGGCCGCGTCCGCGTGTGCGTCATCTTGGCCGTGCGCGTCGTGGTGCATCCCGTGCTCGATGGCATGAATGACCGAGCCGGACCCCAGGAACAGACAGGCCTTGAAAAACGCATGGGTCATCACATGGTACATACCCGCCGCGAAGACGCCCGCGCCGCAGGCGGCGAACATATAGCCGAGCTGCGAGACAGTGGAGTACGCCAGGACGCGCTTGATGTCGTTCTGCATCAAGCCGATGGTCGCCGCGAAAAGCGCCGTCGCAATGCCGGTGACGGCAATCGTAACCATCGCCGTGTCGGACAGAATGAACAGCGAGTGCATCCGAGAGACGAGATAAACGCCCGCCGTCACCATCGTGGCGGCATGAATGAGCGCGGAAACGGGCGTCGGGCCTTCCATCGCGTCCGGGAGCCAGGTGTACAGGGGGATTTGCGCGGACTTGCCCGTGCAGCCCAGAAACAGCATCAGGAGCAGGGTCGTGATAACCGTTCCCGACGCTAGAGTCACCAAGTTGGGCGCGGCTTGCAGCATTCCCGTCACACCGCTGTGGCCGGTGATAAAGTCCAGCGTCCCGAAGTAGTGGAAGATCAGGAACATCCCGATCAGCACGCCCACATCGCCGATACGGTTGACGATGAACGCCTTCTTTGCCGCGTCGCCCGCCGACTTCTTCTCGTAGAAGTAGCCGATCAGCAGGTAGGAGCAGAGGCCGACGCCTTCCCACCCGACAAACAGCAATAACAAATTGTTGCCCATCACGAGCAGCAGCATGAAGAAGATGAACAGGTTGAGATAGGTGAAGAAGCGAGGATAGTTCTTGTCCGCCGCCATGTAGCCCGTAGAGTACAGGTGAATCAGGCCGCCGATGCCGGTGATGATCAGCATCATCAGCACGGACAATGGATCAACGAGCATCTCAAAGTTGACGTGGAACGCCGAAATCCCCTGCGGGTCGGTCGGCACAGACAGCCAGGGTGCCAGATACACCGTCCATTGCTTGTCCGTGTGTCCCGTCACAAACGTAAAGAGATAACAGGCGACGGCGAACGACGCGAACACGGCGACAGTCGCCAGTCCGCCCGACGCCGCTTTCGGCAGTTTGTACCCGAAGAAGGCGTTCAGCAGAAAGCCCAGCAGCGGGAACAGCGGGATGAGCCAGGCAACCCAAAGTTGTGAGTCAGTATGCGGCATTGTCGCTCCAGGAACGAGGGCTTTGGACTAGCCCTTCATCAAATCGATCTCGTCCACATTGATGGACGTGCGGTTGCGGAAGATGGAGACCAGAATGCCTAAGCCGACGGCGACCTCGGCGGCGGCGACGGCCATGACGAAAATGACCATCATCTGCCCGCCCGCGTCGCCTTTGTAGCGCGAAAAGGCGATGAATGTCAAATTCACGGCGTTCAGCATCAGTTCGACGCACATAAAGATCACAATCGGGTTGCGCTTGATCAAGACGCCGACGACACCGATGGTGAACAGCACGGCGCTCAGGAGCAGATAATAGTCCAGCGGGATGGACGAGACCATGGGTTGCGGAGCGGGCGGCATGGGCTAGATCCTCTTTTTGGCGAGCATGACGGCCCCGACGGCGGCGACCAGCAGCAGGATGGAGACGACCTCGAACGGGAACAGCCAGTCCGACGAGAACAGCGACTGGCCGATCTCGGCGGGGCCGGTCAGCGCCGCCGGTAGCGGCTGGGAGTTGGCGGGAATGCTCGCGATCACCGTCGCCAGAACGGCGACAACCAGCACGCCGACGATCCAAGACACATATTTCTGCGGTCGCAGGCGATCCACGATCCGTTCCGGCGTGCCTAAGTTCAGCAGCATGATCACGAAGATAAACAAGACCATGATCGCGCCGGCGTAGACAATAATCTGCACGGCGGCAATGAACACGGCGTGCAGTTCCAGGAACAGCAGCGCGACACTGAACAGCACCAGCACCAGAAACAGGGCGCTGCGCACGGGATTTTCCTGCAAAATCATGGCGACGCCGCAGACGATGGAGATCGCCGCCAGGATGGCAAACAGTATGAGTTGTGGAGTCATGGCGTCCTTACGGCTGCGTCGGGTCCGCGACGAGCATCATCTCTTTGGTGTAGATTAAGTCCTTGCGGTTGTCGTCAGCCAGTTCGCAGATGTCTTTGAGCTGAATCGCCTGCGTCGGGCAGGCCTCCTCGCAGTAGCCGCAGAAGATGCAGCGGATCATGTTGATCTCGTACTGCGCAGCGAATCGTTCGCCCGGCGAGCGGCGGTCCGTTTCCGTGTTTTCGCCCGCGACCACTAAGATGGCGTTGGCGGGACAGGCACCGGCGCAGAGCGAACAGCCGATGCACTTCTCCAGGCCGTTCTCATAGCGGTTGAGGACGTGCCGCCAGCGGGCGCGGCGGCTCATGGGTCGGCGCACTTCCGGGTACTGGATCGTGACGCGGTCCTGCGTCGAATACCCCTGCGTGATCTTCATGCCGGTCAGCGGGGCCTTGACCTCGTTGCCCAGCGCTTTGATGTCATCCCAAAGACTCATGGGAGAAAAACCTTTCCTATTTAACGGCCGTCTCGCCGGGCGAGGCTTCGCTGACAGCCAGCGCTTCGGCGTGGGCGTCCGGGGGCAGGGTCTGCCCGCCGTGGCCGGGATGGTCGAACTGCGCCCGGAACGGCTGCGCCGTGGAATACAGCCCGATGGTCGTGTTGCGCCGGGTCGCCGTCGTGAAGATCTGCGAGCGCTTGGTCCCGGCGAAGACGGCGACCGAGACGCCGGCGACGACCAGCCAGATCAGCGTGGCAATCGCGGCCCCGACGTTGCCGTACAGTCCATAGAGAACAATGGCGACGGCGACCAGCAGGACATTGATCAGCGCAATCGGCAGCAGGCCCTGCCAGCCGAACTTCATCAGCATATCGTAGCGCAGGCGCGGCATGGTTGCCCGAATCCAGATGAAGAAGTACAGGCCGCACAGGACTTTGAGCGTGAACCAGACGACGGGAATCAGGCAGTTGATGATGTCCGTCAGCCAGGGCGCTCCCCAGTGGGCGATGGACCGACCGACGTTATGCACGGGGTCAATGTAGTCGTACAGGCTGATCATAAATCCGGGCAGTTGATTCAGCCAGGGCAGCGGCGCATGGAAGCCGCCAAAGAACAGCGTGGCGCAGATGGCGCTGACGACGATCATGTTCGCGTACTCGCCCAGGAAGAACGTGGCGAACTTCATGGACGTGTACTCGGTGTGATAACCGGCGACCAGTTCCGTCTCGGCTTCCGGCAAGTCAAACGGCGCGCGGTTCGTCTCAGCCAGCATGGAGATCGTGTAGATCAATGTCGCCAGCGCGCCCATCGGGAAGAACTTGAAGATGTTCCACTCCGGCAGTGCAATGCCCGGCCCCGTGTACTGGTGATGCCGGTTGAAGTCGCTGAGCAACCCGTCTACGCCGATACTATGATACCCCTGCGCGGCAACGATGTCCTGCAAACCCAAACTGCCGGACATCAACACGACCGTGATAATCGCCAGGCCCATGCCGAGTTCGTAGGAGATCAACTGCGCCGAGGAGCGCAGGCCGCCGAGCAACGAATACTTGTTATTGGACGACCAGCCCGCGAGGACGACGCCGTACACGGCCAGCGACGACCAGGCCAGCATATACAGCACGCCCACATTGACATTGGGCGCGGGAGCGCCCCAGACGCGGCTCGGTCCCCAGGGGATGACGCCGGGCGTGGTCAGCGACGGAATGAGAAAGACCATCGGGGCAATGACGAACAGGACTTTGTCCACGTTCGTCGGGTTCATGTCTTCCTTGAAGAGCAGTTTGAGGCCGTCGGCAATGGTCTGCAGCAGGCCGAACGGCCCGACGCGGTTCGGCCCCTGGCGCTGCTGCATCCAGCCGAGCAGACGCCGCTCCCACCAGACCAGAGGCGGCACGGCCAATAGGATCGCGAAGACGCCGATCAGCACGCGGATGACCATCTGCAGGACCGTGATCCACAGATAATGCCCGTGCGGGATGGACTGCGCGTTGAAGAAGTAGGCGAAGAATTGGTTCGGTGTCATTCGGCTGCCCTTAACAGTTCGCCGGCCCGGACGATCTCACGGGCCACGTCACGCGGCGAGAAGTACGGGACGGGCTTGCCGAGTCGCGCCATGAGTTCGGAGACGATCTGCCAGTCCGGCTTGCTCTGCCCACGCGGCTCAATGGCTTTTTTGAACTTCTGCACCCGGCCTTCGATGTTGGTGAACGAGCCGTCCTTCTCGATGAACGAGCAGGCCGGAAGGAACACGTCGGCCCGCTTGCCGGTCTCGGTCTGGAACAGGTCCTGAACGATCAAGAACGGCACGGCGTCCAGCGCGCGTTCGGCCAGGTTGTTGTCCGGGAACGCCGCAATCGGGTCGCTGCCCATGATGTACAGGGCCTTGATCGCGCCGCTGACGCAGCCTTCCAAAATGCCGCGCGTGTCCAAACCCGGCTCGGCGGGGAGCGGTGCGCCCCACATCTTCTCATAGGTCGGTGAAGCGCCGTTGCCGACTTTCGCCAGGGCGGGCAGGCGGTCCGGCAGCACGCCCATCTGGATCGCGCCCCAGGAGTTCGCGTCCGGCAGCAGCACATCGAGTTTCGCGCCGGAGGCTTTACAGGCCGCGTTCAGGAAGTCAATGTCGGCCTGGGGCAGGGTGTACCAGGCGAGCACGATAGTCCCCGGCCCGGCGGCGACGGCTTCGGCCACTTCGGGGGAGCGTGGGTCGTCATTGCGGAAATACTGCGCTCCGCCTTTGGAGATGGCCTTGTAAATGCGCAGCCACAGCACGGGCAGGTCATCGTCCACCTGGGTCCCGATGGCGACGATGCGTTTAGCCTCGCCGACCTCGGCGATACTGGTCTGCATCGGCTGAGGCGTGAACGGCATCATGCGGTGGTCAATGTTGTTGGTGCCGAGGGCATTACGGAACAGGCGCTGGAACAGGTACAGGTCTTCATTGGAGCAGCGCCCCGAACCGATGCCCGCAACGCTGTTCGGGTTCGCCCCAGCGGCATCTTTCAACCCCTTCGCGGCGGCGGCCAGTGCGTCATCCCAGCCCATGCGCCGCAGTTGGGACGCATAGCGCACCAGCGGCTCTTTCACGCGGTCGGTGCTGTTGACCCAGTATTGCTCGAACTTGCCCTTGTCGCAGGTCCATTCCTCGTTGACATCTTCGTTGAGGCGGGCATTGACGCGCATCAGTTCGCCGTTGCGCGTCTGCACGGCGACATTACAGCCGACGCCACACATGGAGCAGATGGAGTCCTGCGACTGGAACTCCCAGGGCCGCGCGGCGAAGCGATAGGTGCGCGATGTCAAAGCGCCGACGGGACACAGTTCAATCGTGTTGCCCGAAAACTTGGACTTGAAGCCTTCGGGCGAGAACGGCGAGATAATGGACGAATTGCCGCGATTCTCAATCGCCAGCTCGCCGTCGCCGGAAATCTCCTCGGTGAAGCGCGTACAGCGGGCGCACTGGATGCACCGCTCACGGTCCAGAACCACATAATCGGAAATCGGCACGGCTTTGGGGAAGTGTCGCTTCTCGTCAATAAAGCGCGTCACGCCGGGGCCGTACTGGTAGGTCATGTTCTGGAGCGGGCATTCGCCGCCCCGGTCGCAGATCGGGCAGTCCAGTGGGTGATTAATCAGCAGGAACTCTAGAATGCCGTTCTGCGCCTGCTTGACTTCGGGCGAAATGGTGTCCACGACCATGCCTTCCGCCACAGGGACGGTGCAGGCGGTCTGAATCTTGTTCATCTTCTCGATCTTGACCAGGCACATCCGGCACGCGCCCGCCGGGCGCAGGCGCGGGTGGTGGCAGAAGTACGGAATGTCCGCCCCGGCCTCAAACGCCGCCGTGATGACGAGCGTTCCCTTAGGCACGGAGACCTTCTTGCCGTCCACGGTCAAGTTCACAAGTTCGACCGGCGGCTTTTCCGGGACCGGTGCAGTGGTTGTTTCAGCCATAGTTCGTTTTGTCTTTTTTATACAGCGGCCATTTGCAGCGGGGTGAGGCGCTTGCGCGCGCCGTTGCCGTTGCGGATGAGTTCTTCGTACTCGTGGCGGTAATAGTGGATCGCACCTTTGCCGGTGAAGAAGCCCATCAGCGGCATGGCGGCGGCGTCGCCGAGCGCGCAGAACGAGCGCCCGAAGATGTTGTTGCAGATGTCCAGCAGCAGGTCAATGTCTTCCATGCGCCCGCCGCCGGCCATGATGCGGTCGTGAATCTTGACCAGCCAGCTCGTGCCTTCGCGGCAGGGCGTACATTTGCCGCAGGATTCGTGGGCGTAAAAGTGCATCAGGCGGGTCATCAGCGCTGGGACGCTGACGGTCTCATCGTAGGCGATGATCGCGCCGGAGCCAAGCAATGTCCCGGCTTTGCCGAGCGCTTCGTAGTCATACGGCACGTCAATCATGTCGGCCGGGAGCAGAGGCACGGACGAGCCGCCGGGGATGACGAACTTCAACTTCTTGTCGCCCAGAATGCCGCCGCCGAACTCTTCGCTGTAAATCAAGTCTTTGAGGCTCGTCCCCAGCACGATCTCATAGTTGCCGGGCTTTTTGACGTGGCCGCTGATGGTGATGAGTTTCGTGCCGCGCGAGGCCGGCCCCGCGCCGGGCGTGCCGGTGCCGTACTTGGCATACTCCGCACCGCCGAAGTTGATGATGGGAACAACGGTGGCGACGGTCTCGACGTTGTTGACGACGGTGGGACTGCCCCAGATGCCGCTGATCATGGGGAGCGGGGCCGACGGGGGCTTGTGCCGGGGCATCCCGCGCTCGCCCATCAGCGAGGACATCAGGGCCGACTCTTCGCCGCACTCATACGACCCGGCGCCCATATGGACGTACATATCCAGGTCGAAGCCGCTGCCCAGGATGTTTTTGCCCAGGAAGCCCTTCTCGTAAGCCTGTTTGATGGCTTTTTCCATCTGCTGCGCCGGCTCGATGTACTCGCCCCGGATGTAGATGTAGCACGTATTGGCGCGGATGGCCCAGGACGCGATGGCGCAGCCTTCCACGAGCAGGTGCGGCATCTTGTTCATCAGGTCGCGGTCTTTGGCCGTGCCGGGTTCGCCCTCGTCGGCATTGATGACGAGGTAGTGCGGCTGGTCCCAGTTCTTCGGGAAGGCGTTCCACTTGATAAAGGTCGGGAAGCCCGCGCCGCCGCGCCCGCGCAGGCCGCTCACTTTGACTTCGTTGATGATGGCGTCCTGATCCATTGTCAAGGCTTTGCGCAGGGCGTTGTAGCCTTCGTTCTGGAGGTACGCATCAATGTTGTCGTATCCAGGGACATCAATGTACTTGGTCAGGAATTTGGGTTGTTCGGTGGGCATGGGCTGTTAGGCTCTCTAAGCGTCAATCGTTACTTGCGCGCGAGTTCGTCAATGATCCGGTCGGCCTTGTCGAACGTCAAATCTTCATAATAGGTGTTGCCGACCATCATGCAGGGCGCGTTGGCGCAGGCGCCCAAACATTCCGCGCCGCTCAAGGTGAACTTGCGGTCGGGCGTCGTTTCGCCCTTGTCCACGCCGAGTTTGTCGCCGAGATGGGCGATAAGTTCATCCGCGCCGCGCACCATGCAGACGATGTTGTGACAGACCTCGACGTGATACTTGCCAACGGGCGCTTTGTTGATCATCGTGTAGAACGTCGCCACGCCTTCCACATCGGCTGGGGCGAGTTCCAGGATGTCGGCGATCTCCTTCATGGATTCGCGCGGCACCCAGCCGTCGTTGTCCTCCTGGGCGACCCACAGGGACGGGATCAGCGCGGCCTTTTTGGTCGGGTACTTTTTCAGGAGCAGATTGATCTGCGATTTGGCGTTTTCACTCAGCATAGTGTGTGTCTTTGGCTGCCGCCGCAAAGGCGGCGAAAAGTGCGCGCGCAGGCGCGTCCGTGTCGTACAAATTCTCTGGATGCCATTGGACGCCGACCACGAAGCGGGCCTCCGGCTTTTCTAGGGCTTCAATCACGCCGTCGTCGGCGCGGGCCGTGATGACTAGGCCGGGCGCGGGGTCTTGGACGGCCTGATGATGATGGCTGTTGATTGCCAATCGGTCTGCGCCGCCGAAGATTTCGCTGACGCGGCTGCCGGGCGCAAGATGCGCGTGGTGCGTCTTTTCCGACGAGTCCGGCCCCTGCCGGTGCGCCCACTCCGAACTTACTTCCGTCGGCAGGTCTTGGATCAACGTCCCGCCGAGCGCGACGTTCAAGATTTGCAGCCCCCGACAGATGGCTAAAATCGGCAGATCGCGGGCGATAGCAGCCCGTACCAAAGCAATCTCATGTTCATCGCGCCGCTCATCGTCGGCCTGCGTCTCCGGCGCGACTTCCGCTCCGTAAAAGCGCGGGTGAACGTCCGTGCCGCCGCTGAGTAACAGGCCGTCCATCAAATCCAACTGCGCCGCTCGAACGCTTGAGTCTTCCGTCACGGGAAGCAGAACAGGCAGAAGGCCTGCCTTCTCGCACGACTGCGAGTAGGCGACGCGGACGTAATCCATCGGCTTGCGCCAATCGCCGATCACGTCACTGGAACAGGTGATGCCGACGACCCTGCGCCGGCCAGCCTTAGCGGTCAATGTCCCCAAGCACGATGTCAATGGAGCCGATGGCGGCGACCACGTCGGCGATCATGCTGCCTTCGACCATCTTGGGCAGGGCTTGCAAGTTGTTAAACGAGGGGCCTTTGATCTTGACGCGGTACGGCTTGTTGCCGCCGTCACTGTAGATGTAGTAGCCCTTTTCGCCACGGGCGCTCTCGACGGCGGCGTAGGATTCGCCAATCGGCGGGCGATACCCTTCCGTGAAAATCTTGAAGTGGTGAATCAGTGACTCCATGGACGTGTCGAGTTCGGCGCGCGGCGGCGGGGCGATCTTGCGGTCGCTGGTCATTACGGGACCGCCGGGTACGTCTTTCAGCGCCTGCACCAAAATCCGGTGCGACTGGCGCAGCTCTTCCATGCGGCACAGGAACCGGTCGTACACGTCGCCGTTCTTGCCGACGGGAATGTCGAACTCGAACTCGTCATAGCCCGTGTACGGGTTGGCCTTGCGGATGTCCCAGGCGACGCCGGAACCGCGCAGCGACGGGCCGCTCATGCCCCAGGCCAGCGCGTTTTCGGCGGAGATGACGCCGACGCCCGACAATCGCTCGACCCAGATGGGGTTCTTGGTGACGAGCCGGTTGTATTCGTCCAGGCGGCGCGGGAAGTCCTTGACGAACTTGTTGACCTTGTGGAACCAGCCTTCGGGCGCGTCGCCGCGCAGGCCGCCGGGGCAGATCCACGACGTCATCATGCGGACGCCTGACAGCTGCTCCTTCATGTCCAGAATCTGATCGCGCTCGCGCCAGGTGTAGAAGAACAGGGTCATCGCCCCGATATCCAGCGCGTGCGTCCCCAGCCAGAGCAGGTGCGAGGCGATCCGCTCCAGTTCGTTCAGAATCAGACGCATCCGCTGGGCGCGGGGCGGGATTTCGCAGTCCACCAGCTTCTCGACGGCCAGCGAATAGGCGAGGTTGTTCATCAGGTTGGAAAGGTAGTCTTCCCGGTCCGTGATGGTCAGCGCCTTGTAATAGGTCATGTTCTCCATGGTCTTTTCGAGACCGGTGTGGAGATAGCCGATGTGCGGCGTGGCCTTCATGACGTTCTCGCCGTTCAGCTCAACGACCAGGCGCAGGACGCCGTGCGTGGACGGGTGCTGCGGCCCCATGTTGACGATCATCAGGTCGCCGTCGTCGGTCTGGACGCGCTCGGCGTCCACGCCGCGCCCCAGGTTGAGGGGCGCCGCCTGCTTTTCGATGATTTCACGCTCGATAGTTGCCATAGCCGTGGCCTCTTTCCGTTACTGACCGCGCACGTTGTACGTGAACTCGATCTCCTCGCCGCCGATGGGGAAGTCCTTGCGCAGCGGGTGTCCGACCCAGTCGTCCGGCATCAGAATCCGGCGCAGGTCGCTGTGGTTGTTGAACGTGATGCCGAACAAATCATAGACTTCGCGCTCGTTCCAGTTCGCCGACGGCCAGACGCCCTCCACGGTGTCAATCGCCGGATCGTCCTCGTCCACCTGGGCCTTGAGGCGCAGCCGCTGGAACGTTCCCATCGAGTACAGGTTGTAGATGATCTCAAAGCGCGGCTGATCGTCCGCCATGATGTCGAGCAAATCCACAGCCGTCACATCCGAGAGATAACTGTAGTTCGTTTCGGCATTATTGCGCAGAAGTGCAGCGATCCCGACGATGTTCTCTTTCTTGACGGTGATCGTTTTTTCGCCCCGGAACAGCCGCGTCGAGACGACCGCGCCCGGAAAGTTCTCCTGCAGCAGACGCAGTTCGACACAATCATCGGGGTTCAGTTCGACCCACTCATCGGGCCGCCGGACCTGGATTTCGCGTAATTGTAAATCGGCAGGCGTCAGCCCCAAACGAACATCAATATCCATAACAGAGTCCCTTTAGCGACGGTCGCTGAAGTGTTCGCGGTCAATCTTCTTCTGCAGCTGGTTGATGCCGTAGATCAGCGCGTCGGGGTTCGGCGGGCAGCCGGGAACGTAGATGTCCACGGGAACGATCTGGTCCACGCCCTGCAGAATGGCATAGTTGTTGAAGACGCCGCCGCAACTCGCGCAGTCGCCCATGGAGATGACCCACTTGGGTTCGGGCATCTGGTCGTAGATCTGACGCAGCACAGGGGCCATCTTTTTGGAGACGCGCCCGGCGACGATCATCAAGTCCGCCTGGCGGGGCGAAGCGCGGAACGCCTCCGAGCCGAAGCGGGCGAGGTCGTAGCGCGAGTTGGTGCTGCCCATCATCTCGATAGCGCAGCAGGCCAGGCCGAAGGTCGCGGGCCAGACCGAGTTGCGCCGCGCCCAGTTGACAACTTTATTGAGCGGGACGGTGAGGACTCCGAGGTTCTGTTCTACTCCCATTCAAACGCCCCTTTCTTCCAAACGTAAATGTAGCCGACGAACAAGATGACGATAAAGACGATCATCTCGCAGAGATTGAACAGTTGGGCGGCGTGCGCGATTTTAGTGAACGTCACGGCCCAGGGATACAGGAAGATCGTCTCAATGTCGAAGAGGATAAAGAGCATCGCGATCAGGTAGAACTTGACCGGGAACCGCTCCCGCGCCGACCCGACGGGGGTGACGCCGCACTCATAGGGGGCCAGTTTGGCCGCCGACGGCTTTTTCGGGCCGAGGATCCAGGACATCCCGACCAAGGCGGCGGCCAGCAGGACGGCGACCACCATGAGAATCAGCAGAGGAATGTAGTCCGTGATGGTCGGCGGCGGTATGACAGAAGGCGGCATGGCTGGTCTCGTTCCTCTCGGAAAGTCGAAGTATGTGAATTATGTCACAAGCCACTCTCGATTGTCAATGGGTGAGCCGGTAAAAAAGCCTGCCAAGTTGGCAGGCTCGCTGTGCGGGGCGCATCTTACAGTTCAAACACCGGCTCCGTGTCCGTGTGCCACAGGTCCGGCTCCTGGGACAGCAAGGCTGAGGCGTCTTCTTCCCCAAGCCCGAAGTTTTCCTGGAGGCGGTGGGCGACCAACTTGCGGGCTTCCTCTTCGTCTGCGGCAATCGCAAGCAGCGCCACGACATCCCCCTGGTGGATTTCCAATTCTTTCCAGACGAATATCTTTTTGTTTCCCATTCCCAGTCTCCTCCAGGCTGACTCTACCCATGACGCTTTGCGTTTACTCAGTCTGCTCCACAGCGGCAGAAGCAACACCTGGCTGACGCCGGAGAACTGCGCATCCCCCGTCTCGATGACGATCCACTCACCGTCTTCCATCTGCCCGACGTCCACGCAGATATACGGCGTGCCGACACGCCTCGCCGCCTCCGCTGCCAGACTCAGCACTGTCTGTTTTTCGTCCGCCGACAGTTCTCTGAGCGGGTCATCGCCTTCCCAGTAGTAGCCCCAGCCCAAGACCTGGCCGTGAAGCAGAAAGACGCGGTACTCGCGCCCCAGCGGAAAGTCACCGGCGGAGGTGCGGCAGTGGCGCAGTTTCGCCAACTTGCGGACGACGACGCGCCCCCGCGACATGCCTTCCAGGGACAGCAGGTGGCGGCAGAGCAGGCGCAGTTCGTCCGCGCTTTCGGCCACGCACGCCTTCCAGCCGCCCGACTTGCGGCTCTGCACGACGCCTTTGACGAACACGGGCAGGCCCAGACGGGCAACGGCTGCGTCGCACTCATCTTCACTCGTGATCATCACGCTGGCGGGTGTCAGGCTGCCGAGTTTGGCGTAGGCGCGGTCAAACTCCTGTGCGTCCAGGTGCTGGCCGGGGTCGTTGAGCAGGCGGATGTTTTTGCCCAACGCCGCCGCATACATCGCCTGGTAACGATCCGCAGTTGGGATGTACCCAATCCAGACACCGGGCGTCTCCTGCTCCTGGGCCGGGACATAGGCCAAAGCATTCTCCGCCGTCTCGCACCGGCTGAAGTCCTGCGGGATGTAGTAGACCTGACAGCCGGTGAGCCGGGCCGCCTCCGTCATGCGGCGAATGTCCGACGCACTCGCGGATGGCGGCACCTGCGGCGAGGCTTCACTTAGGGCGATCATCATGCATATCCCCGATTACTCCGGGTCGTAGTTTAGGTAGGGGGAGAGCCAGCGTTCGACTTCGGGGACGGGCCATTTTTTGCGCCGGGCGTAGTCGGTGATCTGGTCGCGTTCGATTTTGCCGACGCTGAAGTATTTGGCGTCGGGGTGCGCGAGGTAGATGCCGGAGACGGAGGCGCCGGGGTGCATCGCCAGCGTCTCGGTGAGGGTGATGGCGGCGTTTTCCGGGGCGGCCAAGAGGTCGAACAGGGTGACGCGCTCGGTGTGGTCGGGGCAGGCGGGGTAGCCCCAGGCGGGGCGGATGCCGCGATAGCGTTCACGAATCAGGTCTTCGGGGTCGAGTTGTTCGCTTTGGCCGTAGCCCCAGTCGTCGCGGGCCTGTTTGTGGAGGCGTTCAGCGAAGGCTTCGGCGAGGCGGTCGGCCAACGCCGAGGCCATGATGGCGTTGTAGTCGTCGTGGTCGCGCTTGAAGTGGTCTACGAGTGAGTCTAAGTGGAGGCCGGCGGTGACGGCGAAGCCGCCGATGTAGTCGGGCAAACCCGTTTCTTTGGGGGCGACGTAGTCGGACAGGGCTTTGTTGTGCTGGTCTTCGGACTTCTGGCCCTGCTGGCGCAGGGTGTGGAAGGTCGCCAACACTTCGGAGCGCGTGTCGTCGGTATAGAGTTCGATGTCGTCGCCGACGGCGTTGGCGGGGAAGAAGCCGTAGACGCCGTTGGCGACAAGGGATTTGTCGGCGACGATGGCGCGGAGGAGGTCGTTTGCCTCGTCGTATAGTTCGCGGGACTTGGGGCCGATGACGGGGTCGGTGAAGATGTCCGGGTAGCGACCGTGCAGTTCCCAGGCGCGGAAGAAGGGCGACCAGTCTATGTAGGGGACGAGTTCTTCCAACGGGAACGACGGCAGGGGGCGGACGCCGAGGAACGAAGGGCGCGCGAGCGGGGACGCGCCCCAGTCAACGGGCGGGCGGCGGCGGCGGGCCTCGTCAATGGGCAG
>CAZZVX010000019.1:0-2207 GCA_964657535.1 Armatimonadota bacterium
CGGCACATAGTAAGCGGCGCTCAGCAGGATCCCGGCCCAGGTGATGGCGCGCGCCGGCAGGCGGGGCGAAAGAGCCGCGAACACGGCGATTCCGAGCAGGTCTCCCGCCGAACTCCACCCGGCAAGGTCGCCGATAGCCTGCTTGGACAGGTGCAGATAGTCCACTGTGTAGAAGAAACGGGCGGTGCTGATCTCCGGCACCAGTTGCAGCATGAAGACCAGGCCGATCACGGCCCAAATGCCCGGCGAGCGCACCGCCTGACGCAGCGCCGCCCGCGTCTGCGCCCGCTCTTCCTGCCGGACCGCCCGGCGCTCGGCGCGCTGCATCTCGGTCTCGGTCGGGGAAGCGACGATGCGGCGTTCGTCAATCAGCAGCGCCAGCGGCGCCGAGAGCAAAGTCGCGAGGGCGGACGCCATGAAGCAGGCCCGATACGACCAGTGCTGGGTGACGTACCCGCTGAGGTGCGCGGCGAAGGCGATGGTCACGATTGGACCCACAAAGCGCGTGACGGTCTGCAAGCGTGCGATCTGCCCCGTCGCGTTGCCGATCTGCACCATGGCGGCCTGAGCGACGACGTAGAGCATGACGCCGCCTGCGCCCGAAATGATCAGGGAGACGGCGACCGCCAGGTACTTGTAATGCGGCATCACCGCCAGCGCGAACAGGCCGGCGGCCTCGACCACTACGGCCAGCGCGTAGTAGGAGCGGCGATGGTAGCCGAAGAGCGGAACCAATTCGGACAATGACCCGCCCAACGGCTGCAGGTAGGTGGGCAACGCCAGGAAAATACCGAGCGTGGCGACCATGCTCGCATCCAGGCCGAGACGGTCTTTATACAGAAAGTTCAGTTTCTCATTGGCGAAGGCGCTGCCCAGCACATCGAACAGCACAGTACCCGCGAGCAACAGGGCGACCCGCAGCAGCGCCCCCCGTGCAACGAGACCGGGGCGCAGACCAGCAGGAAGAGCCAGTGTACTCATACGCATCCTCGCTTTAATTGGCGGCGCTCACGAGCGGCAAATGCGGGACTTGAATTGATTCCGGGAATTATCGGATCGGGTGCAGGCGCGGCAGCGGCCAGAAGATGAAGACGGCCCGGCCCACCACGCGCGTGTCGTCGAGCAGGCCCCACTCGGTGCTGTCCCGGCTGTCGTTGCGGTTGTCGCCCATCATCAACAGTTTGTGAGCGGGAACCGCTTCGGGCGCGGAGGTCTTGTCACGGTCATAGTCGCCCTGCGAGATCATCTGGCCGTCCAGCTCGTAAACATCGTGCAGCGAGTCCGTATCGTACAGATGCTTCAGCGACTGGCCGTTGAAGATTTGGAGGTCATAGTCGGGGTCTTCGGCGATGAACGGCTCGTCCTGCGGCTTGCCGTTGCGGTAGGTCACGCCGGGGACCACCGTCACCTGGGAGTTCGGACTGTTGGCGATCACTTTGGCGAGCTGCGTGTCCGGGATCAGGTGGCCGTCGGCGAGGACGCCGTTTTTGACGAATCGGACGTGGTGATCGGCCTGATCCACGACGGCGTCCGACTCGGCATCCGTGCCGAACAGCCCGGCGTGACCCAGGGCGTTGCGGACGAACGTGTGGTTGTATTCCTGTCCGTTGACGATGACACGCCCGCGCGTCGTGTAAACGACGTCGTTGGGCGACCCGATCAGGCGCTTGATGAAGTCCGGGTTGCCCTCCATCGCGGCAGGCGGAGCCAGAAAGACAACGACATCGTCATCGTGCGGCTTATGGAACCGGTACAGGAATTTGTTGACGAGAATGCGGTCCCCGACGTTGTCTTTGCCGAGCAGCGTCGGCTCCATGGACGGCGACGGGATAAAGTACGCCTGCAGAACGAACGGACGGATGATCAAAAACACCAGCACAATCGCGATCAGGCCGGACTCTAGTATCTCCGCGACGGAACGGGCGCCGGCGCTCGGCAGGCGAATCAGGCCGAGGCGGAACACGGTCAAGCCGGCGGTAATCAGGAGGATGGAAAGGACGCTGAGGTTCGCCAGCGTCTCGGTGATGCCAGGGGGCTGCGACGGGTCCATAATTCTCCACTCGGCTCAGGAAAGTGGAGGGCGCACGGGCGGTGCGCCCTCCCTGTGGTGTACGCAGGGCCGGAGTTAGAAGTTCCGCTTTTCTTTGATGCGGGCCGCTTTGCCAACCTTGCCGTTCCCGGCCTGATCCGTATCGTCGTGGTGTTCA
>CAZZVX010000019.1:2217-23825 GCA_964657535.1 Armatimonadota bacterium
AGGTAGAACAGTTTGGCGCGGCGGACCAGGCCGCGCCGCGTGACTTCAATCTTTTCCAGGCGCGGCGAATGGATCAAGAACGAGCGCTCCACGCCGAAGCCGTTGCTGATCTTGCGGACCAGGAACGACGAGCGCGGGCCGCCTTCCTTGCGCCCCAGCACGGTGCCTTCGAAGACCTGGACGCGCTCCTTGCCGCCTTCGACGACGCGGACATGGACGCGCACGGTGTCCCCAGGGCCGAACTGCGGCACGCTTTCTTTGCGCTGTGCCTTTTCAATTTCCTGTACGAGCGGATGCATGAACGGATTCTCCTCAAATGTCCTCCCCGGCGGGCGGGGAAGCAGGGTCGTCCTCAATCTGTTGGAGCAGTTTGAGGTCTGACTTGGACGGAACAAATTGCGCCCAGAGGTCGGGCCGACGCTCGCGCGTGCGGCGCATCTGCTCCTTGCGTCGCCACTTGGCGATCTCGGCGTGGTGGCCGGAGAGCAGAATATCAGGCACGCGCCACCCCCGAAAGTCGGGCGGGCGCGTGTAATGCGGGTATTCCAGCAGGGCTTCGGTAAAGGTGTCGCCCTGCGCCGATTCTTCGTTTCCTAAAACGCCGGGCCGCAGCCGCGTCACGGCGTCAATGACCACCAGCGCGGGCAGTTCGCCGCCCGTCAGCACGTAATCACCGATGGACAGTTCTTCCGTCGCCAGGTGCGTCCGCACCCGCTCGTCGAAGCCTTCATAATGGCCGCACAGCAGAATCAAGTGCGACGCCTGGGACAACTTAACCGCTTTCGCCTGCGTCAGCGTCTCGCCCTGCGGCGTCATCAAGATCACCCGCGTTTCCGGCCCCGGCTCTAGGCTTTCCACAGCGGCAAACAGCGGCCCCGGCGTCATCACCATGCCCGCGCCGCCGCCATACGGCGTGTCGTCCGTCTTGCGGTGCCGGTCCGCCGTCCAGTCGCGCAGGTCATGGACACCGATCTGCACGGCCTCCGTCTTCTGCGCGCGCCCCACGATGCTGTAGCCCAGCGCCGCCCGGATCATCTCCGGGAAGATCGTGACCACGTCAATCCGCAACGTGTGCTATGTCCCTTCGCGCAGGCCGGGCAGGTCATGGACGGTGATACGGCGCGCATCCAGATCCACGCCCTGAATGAACTCGCCGACGGCGGGAACCAGGACGCCGCTTTCGGTCACATAAACGTCGTTGGCGGGCGTGTTCAGCACATCGGTCAATTTGCCCAGCCCAAAGCCCGTGTCCGTCACCACGTCCAGGCCCAGCAGATGGTCCACGTAATACTCGCCGTCGGGCAGGGTCGGGCGCTCGGACTCGCGGATGTAAAGCGCGAAGCCCGCCATCGCTTCCGCCTCGGTGCGATCCTTGACTTCCTTGAAATGAGCGATCCACGCGCCCTTGACGCCGCCCAACCGGCGCAGCGAGGTCAGCGTCAGCATCCGCTCGCTGGCCGGGTCGTCTTTTGCCGCGCGGATCGCCTTGCCGATCTGCAGCGAGCGCGCCCCGACCTCGGCGTTCGCGCCGATCAGACGCATCCGCACGTTCCCGGTGACGCCGTGCGCCCCGGTGACTTGGGCCGCCAGAACTGAAAATTCTTCGTCAGACACAGTCAACACCTAAACAGGGCAAAAGCCCGCCCGACACAAGGCCGGAGCGGGCGCCCTCGTCATTGCTATTTATATTGGACGCCGCTTAACAACAGCAGGAACCGTCAGGCGACGATCTCAAGATAGACTTTCTTTTTGTCTTTCATGGCGACGGCTTTGGCGACGGTGCGGAGCGCGTTGGCGATTCGTCCCTGCTTGCCGATCACTTTGCCCAGGTCGCCGGGCGCCACATGTACCTCGTAGGTCGTACTTTCATCCCCAGGAACTTCGCTGACGGTGACCTGATCCGGCTCGTCCACGAGTTCCTTCACGAGATACTCGATCATCGGTTTCACGTACTTCTCCTGTGAACCCATTACCGTGTTTAGTTCGTCCCTTAACGGCCGGGGGCCTTGCAACTAGGCGGATGTCAGGGCGGCGGTAATGGGGGTTCCTCCGTCCGCCTCTACGCGGCGGAGGTCTGCCCGGCGCTTGGTTCGGTCAGGCCCTGCTTTTTGATAAGCGCCCTGGCCGTATCCGACGGCTGTGCGCCGCACTGAATCCAGTGGCGGACGCGGTCGCCGTCGAGCTTGAGCAGCGCCGGCTCCACACAGGGGTTGTAGTAGCCCAGCGTTTCGATGAAGCGGCCGTCGCGGGACGCGCGGCTGTCGGCGACGACGATACGGTAGACGGGGCGCTTCTTGGCGCCCATGCGCCGCAGTCTGATCTTGACGGACATGGTGTACTCCTTTCTACGATACGTTGAACGGTCGTGATTTCGTCTCAGTGGAAACGGTTAAAATTCTGGGTCACTGGCGCCCGAACGGGAACTTGAAGCCGGGCGGCGGCTTGCGCTTGTTCTTTTTATTGCTGCCGGCGTGTTTGCCGGGCCGCCCGCCCATGCCGGGCAGGCTGGGCATCGCGCCGTTCG
The DNA here is from genome assembly GCA_964657535.1 of Armatimonadota bacterium. Classification (GTDB taxonomy): domain Bacteria; phylum Armatimonadota; class Armatimonadia; order Armatimonadales; family Capsulimonadaceae; genus CAZZVX01. The sequence continues at coordinate 4,742 of CAZZVX010000019.1, forward strand.
GCCCGCCGGTCAAGCCGCGCATCATCTTTTTCATCTGCTCGAACTGCGTCAGCAGCCGGTTGACGTCCTGAATATTGGTGCCGCTGCCCGCCGCGATCCGCCGCCGCCGGCTGCCGTTGATCATTGCCGGCTCGCGCCGCTCGGCCTGGGTCATGGAGCAGATCATCGCTTCAATGTGCGACAGCGCCTTTTCGTCTATCTGCAGGTCTTTCAGGCCGCCCATGCCGGGGATCATTTTGAGGATGTCCTGCAGCGGCCCCATCTTGCGCATCTGGCGCATCTGTTCCAGGTAGTCTTCAAAGTCAAACTTGTTGGCCCGGAGCTTCTTCTCCAGCTCCTCGGCCTTTTTCTGGTCAATCGCGGCTTCGGCGCGCTCGATCAGCGTCAGCACGTCGCCCATGCCCAGGATGCGCGAGGCCATGCGGTCCGGGTAGTAGACTTCCAGCGCGTCCATCTTTTCGCCGACGCCGATGAACTTGATCGGCTTGCCGACGACGGTTTTGATGGACAGGGCCGCGCCGCCGCGCGTGTCGCCGTCCAACTTAGTTAAAATGAAGCCGGTCACATCCAGCGCGCTGTTGAAGCCCTGCGCGACATGGACCGCTTCCTGGCCGGTCATGGCGTCGACGACCAGCAAAATCTCCTGCGGGCTGACGACGGCCTTGACGCGCCGCAGCTCGTCCATCAGGCTCTCGTCAATCTGCAAGCGCCCCGCCGTGTCCAAAATGACAACGTCGTGGCCGTCCTGCACCGCCTGTGCGACGCCCTGCCGCGCGATCTCCGCCGGGTCTACCTTGTCGCCGAGCGTGAAAACGGGCGTTTTGACCTGCTCGCCGACCACCTGCAGCTGTTTGATCGCCGCCGGGCGGTAGATGTCCGCCGCGACCAGCATCGGGTTGCGCCCCTGCTTGCGCAGCAGGGTGGCGAGTTTCCCCGCGTGGGTCGTCTTGCCCGCGCCTTGCAGTCCCGCGAGCATGATCACCGTCGGCGGGCGCGCGGCGAACGTCAGCCCGACCTGCTCGCCGCCGAGCAGCGCCGTCAACTCTTCGTTGACAATCTTGATGACCTGCTGGGCCGGGTTCAGCCCTTCCAGGATGTTTTCGCCGACGGCCCGCTCTTTGACCGTCGCGATAAAGTCTTTGGCGACCTTGAAATTGACGTCGGCTTCCAGCAGCACGACGCGCACTTCCCGCAGTGCCTCGTTGACATCCTGTTCGGTCAGCGCGCCTTTGCTGCGTAAACGACTAAAAACGCCCTGTAATTTGTCGGATAAACTCTCAAACATCGTTACGGCTCATGCCACCGCCCAGACACTCCCAACAGTATACTCACAATGCTCGGCCAATGTCAACCCGGATAAGCAGGCACGGCGTCCGGCTCGTACAGCAGGCAGCGTACCGTGCGAACGCCATCTTCCAAAACTGTGTTGGCCGGAACGCGCGTCGGACACAGAGAAAACGACTGCGGGCAGCGCGGGTGGAACGGGCAGCCGGGGGGGATCTGGGTCAGGCTCGGCGGCTGGCCGGGCAGAGACGGCAGCGGGCCGTCCGTCTTGGCCCGACGCCAGTCCGGCAGCGACGCCAGCAGCGCCTGCGTGTACGGCATCTTCGGCTCGGCGAACAACGCGGCGGCAGAGGCATACTCTACGATCTGCCCGGCGTACATCACGGCGACTGTGTCGCACCGCTCGCGCACCACGCCTAAATCGTGCGTGATCAGCACGACCCCTGTGCCGAGTTCCGTCTTCAGGTCGTCCATCAAGTCTAAAATTTGCGCCTGCACCGTCACGTCCAGCGCCGTCGTCGGCTCGTCGGCCAGCAGCAGTTCCGGGCGGCACGAGAACGCGATGGCGATCATCACGCGCTGGCGCATTCCGCCGGACAGTTCGTGCGGGTACTGCGTCATCCGGCGTTCGGGCAGCGTCACCCGGACGCGCCGCAGCCAGTCCAGCGCCTGCGCCCGCGCCTCGGCCCGCGAGACGGGCTGGTGCGCCCGGATCGTTTCCGCGATCTGCTCCCCAACGGTCAGCGTCGGGTTCAGCGCCGTCATCGGGTCTTGAAAGACCATGGAAATCCGCGCCCCGCGCACATCGCGCATCTGCCGCTCGGATTTTTGGAGCAAGTCATCGCCTTCCAGCAGGACGCGCCCGCCGACAATCTTGCCCGGCGGCGCGATCAGGCGCAGCACGGACATGGCCGTCACGCTTTTGCCCGACCCGCTTTCCCCGACAATGCCCAGCGTTTCGCCTTTCCGCACGGACAGCGACACGCCGCGCACCGCCTGCGCGGGCGGGGCTTTTTTGCTGTCCCCGCCGAAGTTCGTTTGCAGGTTTTCCACTTGCAGCAATGTTTGCGCCATCGTTCAGACCGTTTCTTTCTCCACACCCGCCCAGGCCAGCAGCAACTTCGGGTTCTCGTACAGCGCCGTGTCGGCCTCGGCGGGCGTCAATCCTGCGCCCAGCGCGACCGTCCGCGCGAACGCTTCCGTGTGCAGGTCGCCCGGCGAATGCGTGTCCGAGTTGACCAGAAACTTCGCCCCCGCGTCCCGCCCCACCTGCACCGTGTTGCCGTTGCCCAGGCAATGCCCGCGCCGCGACGTGATCTCCAAAAACACGCCGTTCTGCGCCGCCAGCGCCGCTTCTTCGCCTGTCAGCAGCCCCGGATGCCCCAGCACGTCCACATCGGGACACTCCACGCTCGCCCGGTTTGTCCCCGGCGGCACAGGTTCCACCAGAGTTTCTCCATGAATGACCACGATCTTCGCCCCGGCGCGTTTGGCCTGCGCCGCCAGCCGCGCAATGCTTCGCGGCGGGCAGTGCGTCAGTTCCACGCCCGGCAGCACCCGAAAACCCCATTCTTCCCAGGCGAGGTCACAGTCCCGCGTCACCTTTGCCACCAATTCCTCAATGTTGGACGCCGAGGCGTGGTCGGTGATCGCCATCGCCGAGTACCCATTGACGTGCGCCCTGCGTATCAACTCCATCGGCAGCAGCGCCCCATCCGAAAGAAACGTGTGCGTGTGAAAATCGTACAGCGGCATCAGTGTTTTCGTCCTTTATTTCCGGCGAAACTCGTCAGCGCTCTCGCGAATGAGGCGCTGCATACTTTCCCAATAGGCGGATTTCTCCGGCAGTGCGACCCTCACTTCCGGCATCAGCGTTTCCAATCGCGCCCAGAGTTCTACAAAATCTGTCGGTCCCAAGCCGTTCATCCGCGCGAAGCGGCTGATGTACAACGGGCGCTCATGCTTCCAGTAGTACACAAGTTTTTCCGGGTTGTACTGACGCACCAAATCCGCCAGATTGTGACATGGTCGGCTTCCAGCGTTGCCTGTTCCAACTTTTGGGACCACCCGGCAGATCGTGCCATGACGACGCCGTGCGACAAGATTTGTAGCAGAATATCCGCGATTTCGTCGGGACAGTTCATAAAAGCCTCTAATCAAACAAACTAGAGACGCTCATCTCTTGGTTGACGCGGCGGATGGCCTCGCCGAGCATGGGAGCGACAGACAACTGCTTGATCTTGGGGCGCTCTTTTTCCGGCGGCAGGGGGACGCTGTCGGTGATGACGACTTCCGCGATGGCCGGGTGGTCGTTCAAACGGTCTACCGCTTTGGCGGCCAGAACGCCGTGCGAGGCGGCAATATAAATCTCAGGCCGCGCCCCGTGTTCCAGCAGCGTGTCCACGCACTCAATCATGGAGCCGCCCGTCGTGATCATGTCTTCCAAAATGATCGGCGTCTTGCCGCGCACGTCGCCCGCCAGATCGGTGATTTCCGTGTGGCCGTGGAACGCATGGTGCTTGTACCCGACGGCCAGCGGCGCGTTGAGCAGGCGCACGAGGTTTCGGGCTTTTTTGACCCGGCCTTCATCGGGCGAGACGATGACGACGTTTTCCAGCCCCTTCGCCAGAAAATACTCCGCGAACATCCCCAGCGCCGTCAAATGATCCAGCGGGATGTTAAAAAAACTCTGAATAGCGTCCGCGTGCAGGTCCAGCGCAATTACTCGGTCCGCGCCGGCGGCGGTCAGCACATCGGCGACCAGTTTGGCGGCAATCGCCTCGCGTGGCCGGTCTTTCTTCTCCTGCCGCGCGTAGCCGAAATAAGGCATCACCGCCGTGATTCGGTCCGCGCTCGCCCGCCGCAGGGCGTCAATCAGCAGCAGTAATTGCACTAGGTTTTCGTCTACCGGAAAGCACGTCGGCTGAATAATAAACGTATCTGCCCCGCGCACACTTTCCTGATACTGCACATACGTCTCGCCGTCCGGGAACCGCTCGATCTGCACATCCCCTAGCGGCATCTCCAGCCAGTCGGCAATGGCCTGGCACAGTTTCGGGTTGCCCGTCCCCGCGAACAGTTTTAAATTTTTGTTTTCGCTCACGCTGTCATCCCCTGCCCCGTGCGTGCGTCGTCGTCTCGGCCCGTCACGGCAGCGCCCCTATTATAGCATACCGGCGCTCCTTGACACCCTCCCGCCGCGCAGGGTAGACTCGGCCCATGCGCCAGTTTGATACCGCGACCGACTCCCCCCCAACAATTCACGCCGCTCTCACTGCCCGCGACGCCCAGCAGGACGCCCAGGTGGAAAGCGCCGTGCGCGCCATCATAGACGATGTGCGGGCGCGGGGCGACGAGGCCGTGCGGGACTACACGCGCCGCTTCGACTGGCCGGACGCGCACGGGCTGGAAGTCCCCTACGCCGATCTGGTCGGCGCCAATGACCATTTAGGCATGCAACAGACGCAGATTCTGCTGGACGCCGCCGTCAACATCAAAGAGTTCCACGAGGCTGAGCGCGGACACTTGCAGTCGTGGATGCACCTGAGCGGCGGGCCGGGCGTGATGCTCGGCCAGGCACTGAACCCCGTCGGGCGGGTCGGCGTTTACGTCCCCGGCGGCAAGGCCGCCTACCCCAGTACCGTGCTGATGGCGACCATCCCGGCGCGCGTTGCGGGCGTCGGAGAAATCATCGTCTGCACGCCGCCCGACGCGCAAGGCCACCTGCCGCCGCTCGTCTCCGCCGCCGCGGCCTACCACGCGAATCGGGTCTTCCGGATCGGCGGCGCACAGGCGATTGCCGCGATGGCGTACGGCACCGAGACGGTACCCCAGTGCGATGTCATCGTCGGGCCGGGCAACGCCTATGTCAATGCCGCCAAGCGGCTCGTTTACGGCCAGGTCGGGATTGATATGCTCGCCGGTCCGTCCGAGATCGCCGTCATCGCCGATGACGGCGCGAACCCCGCCTTTGCCGCCGCCGACCTGCTCGCCCAGACCGAGCACGGCCCGGACAACCGGGGCGTATTTTTCTGTCACTCATCGCAACTATTGGAACTTTGTAAAGTCGAATTAAATAATCAACGCGCAAAACTCTCCCGTCAAGACGTGCTGGCGCACACGGCAGGCAACATCGTCTTCGTCAAGACCCAGTCCCTGGCCGAAAGTGTGGCGCTGTCCAACATCCTCGCGCCGGAGCATTTGGAACTCATGGTCCGCGAGCCGCTCGCCCTGCTGCCGTCCGTGCGTAACGCCGGGGCCGTGCTGCTCGGCGACTACACCAGCGCCCCCATCGGCGACTACTGGGCCGGGCCGTCCCACACACTGCCGACTGCAGGCGCGGCCCGCTTTTCCAGCCCGCTCAGCGTCGCCACCTTCCTCAAACGCACCAGCATCGTGTATTACTCCCGCGAAGCCGCCCAAAACGCCGCCGACCCCTGCGCCCGCTTCGCCGCCGCCGAAGGCTTCGACGCCCACGCCGCCGCCGTCCGCCTGCGCGGCGCCGGAGGGCCTTCCTGATGTATATCACCCCCCGCGCCGAAGAACTCAAATCGCAGATTGACGCCGTCATCTTCGACATGGACGGCGTCCTGCTGGACATCACCCAGAGCATTCGGCGCGTCAACTGCCTCGCCGTCCCGTTCTACCTGCGCCAAGTGCTGGGCTGGCCCGCGCCCGATGACTTGCTGACCAGCGCCGACATCGAGCTGTTCAAGAACGCCGGCGGCTTCAACGACGACTGGGACCTGACCTACGCCATCGTCCTGCACTATCTCTGGAAAGGCCACGAGTTCCCCGACGCTTCGCTGGAAACGCTCAACACGATCCAGCCCAGTCTCGCCCGTTTCGCCGCTCGTATTAAAGACCGGGGCGGCTGGCTGCGGGCCGCCGAGGAGATCGTCTTTGAGCATCTCACCAAAGACCACCGATTGGACATCGAGACCTACTACCGCAAGCCGGTCATCCGCCAGTGCTTCCAGGAACTGTTCGCCGGAGAATACTGCCGGCGCCTGTACGACTTCGTGCCGTCCCTCTATCACGGGCGCGGATTCATCAACGACGACCGGGTTTTGATTGATCTTTCCAAAGTTCCAACAAACAAAATCATCGGCATCCAAACAGGCCGCACCTGGGAGGAAGCCAAGATCGGCCTGGAGTTCACTCACCTCCAAACGCTCATCCCCGACACGCACCTTGTCACCAAGCGCGACGGCTTCCACAAGCCCCAGCCCGGCGGTCTGGCCCTCCTGCAGCAGCGCCTGGGCTTCACCACCGCCGTCTACATCGGCGACGCCCTGGACGACCTGCGCACCGTCCTCGCCTTCAACGACGGCGACTCTCCCGCCACATTCCTCTCCGCCCAGGTGCTGACCGGCCCCGCCGGCAGTGCCAGTGACAAGCCCTTCCGCACCGCCGGAGCCGATCTCGTCGCCCCCGATGTCAACGCCGTCCTGGACTGGCTCGCCTGAAGGCTGACTTTCCCGCCCAAGTTGTACGCCGCCCGGCAGGAGTTTTGTCCATCGTTGTCCAACACTGAGCCGCTATGAACACCCCGACCGCTGCGCCGATTCCCCGTTCCGGCAGTTTCGCCGGGCATGAAACTTTCACCTTTCGCTACGCCTGGCTCAAAAAAGGCGTGGACGGCCTGCGCCGTCAGCCCGACATCTTCAGCCGCGACTCGGCGATGGTGGAACTGGGCGTCGGTAAAAACATGGTCCGCTCCATCCGGCACTGGTGCCTGGCAACGCAGGTCATTGAAGAAGGCGACACGCGGCCCGGCACGCGCACCCGGCCCCTGGCGCTGACCGACTTCGGGCGCAGCCTTTTTCACGAACCGGGCTGGGACCCCTATCTGGAAGCCGACGGCTCGCTCTGGCTGCTGCACTGGCGGCTTGCCGTCAACCCCGCCCGCGCGACAACCTGGTACTGGGCGTTCAACCAGATGAAGGAACAAGAGTTCACGCGGGAAAGCCTGCTCGACGGCCTGACCCGCCATGCGGCCAACAACGGCTGGGGCCGCGTTTCCGCCGCGTCCCTGAAGGCCGACGTGTCCTGCTTCCTGCGCACCTACACCGCCGGCAAGCGCGGCCCGGCCTCCACCGCCGAGGAGACATTAGACTGCCCCTTGACCAGCCTGGGCCTGATCGGGCTGGTCGGCGACGGAGCGCACCCGCGCTATCGCTTCCACAACGGCCCCAAGACCGGCCTGCCGCCCGCCGTCTTCTGCGCCGCCCTGCTGGACGCCTGGGACGCGCACCACGCCGCCCAGCAGACCCTGAGCCTGCGCGAGATCGTTCACGGCGAAAGCAGTCCCGGCCGTGTCTTCCGTTTAGATGACGACGCCGTCTTGTCTTATCTGGACACGCTGGAAGACCTGACCGGCGGCGCATTGACCTTCCGCGACACCGTCCTTGTCCGCCAGGTCGTCCGCCGCCGCCCCGTCGCCGCTTCCGAGATTTTGTCCCGCTACTACGCCTCCTAGCGCCCTTGCGGTATACTCTAAGAACAAGGATCAAGCCCATGGCACTGGATACCATCACCCGCGAAGAATTCGACCGACGTCTGGATGCCGCGAACGCGCGACTGCGGCAGGAGGCGGCGGATGCGGAGAAGAGGGTTCAGCAATTGGAAACCCTGATTCAGCGCAAAGAGGCATTCCTGCAAAAGCTGGAGCGGGTGTTGGTCGACATCGAGCGCGACGAAGCAGAGGTTGTCACCAGCGAGACAATCCCGTTACAAGTCTAAAACACGAGCCTCTTTCTTTATGCCCACTGAACCTTTGCCTATGCCCGATGCGCCTCTTGCCGGTTTTATCAGCGTCCAGCGCCGCTTTTTGCGCTCCGTCAACCTGGAACGGGACTTTTACAGCCCCGATCCGCTGGATGGCTACCTGCTGACGGCCTCTGCCCTGCTCGCCTTTGACCGGCTGGCGGCAGGCATCAGCCAGCCCCACGCCCGCGCGTTCAGTCTCACCGGCCCCTACGGCTCCGGCAAAAGCGCCTTTGCCCTGTTCGCCTCCAAAGCCCTCTCCCCGGCGGCGCTCGGCGCGGCCCCCCTGCGCGAGCGCCTGCGCCAGCAGGAACCCGAAATCGGCCAGAGCCTCTTTTCACACGACGCGCAGGGCTTTTGGCCCGTCTTGATCACCGGCACGCGCGAACCGCTCGCCCCTGCCCTGCGGCGCGGCCTTTTTGACGCCCTGGCCCAGATTCCCGCCCCCGCCGCCCAAACCGTCCGGGACCAGTTGGACGCCACGGCCCCCGACAACTCCGCCCGCGCCGTCGCCGCCCTGTATGCCCAGGCCACGACCCTGGCCCAGCAGTCCGACCCCGACTGCAAAGGCCTGCTCGTCGTGGTTGACGAGATGGGCAAGTTTTTAGAATACGCGGCCCAGCACCCGGAACGCGGCGATATGCAGGTCCTGCAGGAGATGGCCGAACACGCCGTCCGCAGCGCCCCCGACGCCGCCAATCTGGTTGTCACCGTGCTGCACCAGGCGTTTGAAGACTACGGCCACCGCCTGAGCGCCGTCCAGCGCGCCGAATGGCAGAAGGTGCAGGGCCGCTTCGCCGATATCGCCTTTGGCGACGGCCCCGAAGAAACCCTCCGTCTGATCGCCCAAGCCATCGCCCGTTACCCCGTCCCGCAAATGGAGGAGCGCATCGCCCAGGCCGTCGCCGCTTCGCTGGAACAGGGCCGCGCCCTCCGGGGCTTTTTCCCGGCCTCGCTGCCCCCCGACGACTTTGCGGACATCCTGCGGCGCACCTACCCGCTGCACCCGCTCACGCTGCGCCTGCTGCCGTTCCTGTTCCGCCGCTTCGGGCAGAACGAGCGGTCGCTGTTCTCGTTCCTGTCGTCCGACGAGCCGCACGGCTTCCAGGACTTCCTGCGCCGCACCACGCTTTCGCCCGACTCGCTGCCCGTGCTGTGCATTGACGGCCTTTACGATTACGTCGTCCACACGCTCGGCCCGGCCCTCTATGCCCAGGCATCGGCCAAACTGTGGAGCGAGGCCGAGGAATCCCTGCTGCGGGTCGGCGACCGGAACCCGCTGGGCGCGCGCCTCATCAAGACCATCGCCCTGCTGCAGATCATGGGCGCGCAGACCAACCTTTGGCCCTCCCCCGAACTGCTCCCCTTCGCCTTGTCCGATGTCCCCGCTGACAAGGTCAAACACGCCGTCCACGCGCTGGAACAGGGAACCTTTATCGTTTATCGCCGCTTCCAGAATACCTACCGCCTGTACGAAGGCAGCGACATTGACGTCTCCGACAAACTGCGCGAAGCCCGCCTCCAATTCGCCCACGGCACCGATGCGCTTGCCCTCGCAAGCCGCACCCAGGCCATCGCGCCTATTGTCGCCCGCCGCCATTCCGACGAAACAGGCACCCTGCGCTTTTTTGACGTTCGCCCATGCCGATTGGCCGCCTTAGAATCGGAACTGGAACTTGGCCCGTCTCAGGGCGACGGCCTGCTGCTGCTTTGCCTCGTTGCCGACAGCGCCGAATTCGCCCAGGCCGAAATCCTGCTCCAAACGCTTGGCAATACATTCCCCCACATCGTCGTCGGCCTGAGCCGGGAAACCGAGATGCTCCATGAGTCCGCCGTCTCCGTGGAGTGCCTATTATGGGTCAAAAACGAGACCCCCGACCTACGCAATGACCGCGTGGCCGAGCGCGAGGTGGAGGAGCGCCTGCAGGAAGCCACCGATGCGTTTGAGGCCGAATGGCAGCGCCTGCTGCGCCCGCAAAACACCGACTACGCCGAAAGCGTCTGGTACTACAATGCCGAGCGCCTTGCCTTGACCGACTACCGCCATCTGCAATCCCTGCTGTCCCGCGCCTGCGACACCGCCTACCCGCAGACCCCGCGCCTGCGCAACGAACTCATCAACCGCCGCCAGTTGTCGTCCACGGCGGCCTCGGCCCGACGCCTTTTGATTGACGCCATGCTCACCCGCCGTCACGAGCCGCGCCTGGGTATCGTCGGCTTTCCGCCCGAAGCGAGTATGTATTTCTCCGTGCTGGAAGCCACCGGCATTCACCGCCCCGGCACGGCAGCCTGGGACTTTTTCCCGCCCCATGACGCCGACCAGCCCCAACTGGCGGCTATTTGGCGCGAAACCGAAGGCCTGCTTTTTGGCGTCGGTGGGCAAGCCTGCCCCCTGCCGGAACTCCACCGCGTCTTGAAGGCCCGGCCTTTTGGCCTCGCCGACGGCCTTCTGCCCGTGCTGCTGTGCGCCGTGCTGCTCCACCATGACACCCAGGTCGCCGTCTATGAAGAAGGCCGCTTTGTCACGGAACTCAACTCAGCAACCTTTGAGCGCATGATCAAGCGGCCTGAAGACTACCGTTTGCAGGGCTACCGCATCGCCGGTGAGCGCGCCGAAATCCTGCGCCGCTTTGCCGGGGGCCTGCTGCCGGGCGAGGCCGCGCCCACCCTGGTCAATGTCGTGCGCCAACTCTACCGCGAGTTTGCGCGCCTGCCGGACTACACGCGCCGGACCCGCGCCCTGCCGCCGGACGCTCTGGCCCTGCGCCGCGCGGTGGAAGACAGCCGGGAGCCGGAGCATCTGCTGTTCCGCGACCTGCCCGTCCTGCTCGGCGTCCGTCCCTTCGCCCCGTCCGATGCCGACCCCGACAATGCCCGGCAGTTCTTCGCCCGCTGGAACGACGCGATGGCCTCCCTGCTCGGCGCGTACCCGGCCCTGCTGTCGCGCCTGGAAGGGCAGATTTTGACGGCGTTCGGCTTGTCCGCTTGGGCCGAGGTGCGCCGCCGCGCCGAGGGCGTCCGCGCCGCCGTGTCCGAGCCGGGCTTGAAAGCCTTTGTCCTGCGGGCGGCGGAGGGAACGACGGACCGGGCGGCGTGGTTGGAATCGGTGGCGTCGGGCGTGGTGGGGCGTCCGCCGAAAACGTGGACGGAGGCCGAGGAGGAGCGCTTCGGCAACCTGCTCCCGCCGCTCGTGTCGGCGTTTCGGCACGCGGAGTTGGTGGCGTTTGAGAAGCAGGGGCGGGGGTTGGATGAGTCCTACGTCGGTACGCGCTTGTCCGTCACCGGCGACTCCGGCAGCGAAGACGCCCGCGTGATCGTCGTTCCAAGAGAGGCTTCTGAACTGATCGAGCGTTTATCCGCGCAAGGCTTGGCCGATTTCCAAAAACTTGTGGCGGCACAACCGGAAGAAATTCGTTTGGCAATTTTTGGGAAAATTGTGCAGGAAATTATCAAGAACAATGCGAAATAGCAGACATACGAGCAACCTATGAACAAAACAGTCCATGTGCTAGGCATTTCCGGCGGCAAAGACAGCGCAGCCCTCGCCGTTTATATGCGGGATCGCGTTCCCGATATGCACTACTATTTCTGCGACACCGGCGAAGAGTTGCCGGAAACTTACGACTATCTCGGCGTCTTGGAAACTTATCTTGGCAAAACCATTGCCCGGCTAAATCCTGACCGGCGTTTTGACCATTACTTAAAGATTTACAACAACTACCTGCCGTCGCCGAATATGCGCTGGTGTACGGCGCAGTTGAAGCTAAAGCCTTTTGAGGAATGGCTTGACCGGGAGTTCGGCGACGCCGACATCAAATCTTACGTCGCCATTCGTGCCGACGAAGACCGCGACGGCTACATCTCGCACAAAGACAACATTGAGGCTGTCTATCCGTTCAAGGACGCGGGAATTGCCAAAGATGACGTATCCCGGATTTTGGAAGATGCAGGCGTCGGCCTGCCGAAGTATTACGAGTGGCGCACCCGCTCCGGCTGCTACTTCTGCTTCTTCCAGCGCAAGGCGGAATGGGCCGGGCTGAAAGAGCGTCACCCCGACCTGTACGAAAAGGCGAAGGCTTACGAAAAAGAAGAAGCCAATCCAGTCACCGGAAACGTCAAGAGTTACACATGGTCGCAAAGCGAAAGCCTGATTCAGCTAGAGCAGCCGGAACGCCTCGCCCAAATTAAAGCCGCCCACGTTAAGGCTCTTGCTGCTGAACAAAGCCGCAACAAGTCCAAGCGTCTCTCAGAAGTTTTTGAGGACGTGCTAGACGATGACGACGACACTGCGCCTTGTATGATTTGTCACTTGTAAGGTACTTCTGGTATGCCTGCCTCGCGCGTTACTTATGACTTTGACTTTGATGAGAAGTTTGAGTATTCCGTAGTTGCCGCTGCGGATGTCAGCCTGTATGCCGAGCCAAGACCGGGTATATACGCATGGTTTATTCGTGTCCTGAAAAAAGCCGATCCTGTTGTAAACATGGCTGCATATGATGGCGTGTTTGCTTCAAAAAGGTTGACGGTTGAAGCGTCCGGTCATCTTGGAGAGAAATACACAGGTAAATTAAAGAAGCAACCTTTTTTTACAAGTGATTCTGCTTCTTTCCATGATACGATTTTGGCCGCGTCCACTATCTTTTGTCCACCTGTTTATATCGGCATATCAAAAGGGATTAAAGGACGTTTGGAAACGCATATACAGGCTTTAGAGGCTGCTCTTCAGCGGCCTCCAAGTCCAGATGATGATACGTCCAGCATCAGCGATGATGATTTAGATAGCGATGCCGAGTCAAACGTCTTTGGTGAGAGAATGGGCAGGATACTTCGTACCAATCAAATCACCACAACAAGACCTTTATTCGTCAAAATAATCTATGGTCCAGGTCCGGGAACTACCGATCTCAGAAAGGCTGAGACCTACGTAAACCGGACATTTATACTCATGTGTGGTAGGAAGTAAAAGAAAAATAATGCTGGTACGAGGAACGGCTCCCGGCCCTCCAACAATCAAACTTAACGGCCTCTTTGGTACATTTCGTGTTCATGGCAGTAATTTCAGAACGAACTATGTATCAACATTCGCAAATCCGGCCAAGAACGATGGTCATGCTGCTTTAGTGAAAGAACTGAAGCCAATGCGTGATCGCTTAGATGCCTCACAAATTAAAGATTTAGGCTCCCTTCTTCAACGCGACTTGAACGATACTCGTGTAGCGCGCGATCTGGTTCCATATCTTAAAGGTGAAGGTACTTCTGGAATCGGATTCTTTCCTGCTATCCTTGCGGTAATAGTGCCGAAGGGTTATTTAGCAGATAGCGCAGTCGATTATCCAAAACCTACATCAGATCCATCTAAACCAAATATCGTTACCTTCGATAATTGTTGGTCAGTAGAACGCTACGACGCTGAAGGTGGCGGAACTTTACCACTTGGAATGCTTGAACTTACTCCAAGTCGTGCAGAGGTTATTGTTCTTGATGGACAACATCGCGCGAGTGCTTTCCGCTACGTCGCGGGCGACTTTGATCCAGGTGATGACATTTATAAAATGTTTTATGATGGCGTGGAGCCGGAAAAAAATCTCGACGTTGACCTTCCTGTAACGCTAATCTGGTTTGAGTCAGATTCAGGTAAACCTATTGATCCAAAGTTAATTTCCCGCCGCCTCTTTGTTGACGTAAACAACACAGCAAAGCGCATTAGCACGTCACGAACGATCCTGTTAGATGACCGTGCGGCGACTTGCCTTGCTACAAGAGCATTTTATGATGGGGCTGCACAAAATGGATTCGCGCCCGATAAGTTTTCGTTGCTTCATGGGGCGTTTGATATAGACTCAGACCTTGCCGAGAGTCGCCTTCATAAGTTTGTCCTGACAACTCCTGAGTTAATCAACAGCTCTGTATATTGGGGATTTTTCGGCAGTAATGGCTTTGATGACCTTACTTTTGCGCGCGTAAGTAGCGAGCGCGCTCAACGAAACAAAGACAAGTTTACACGTATCTTCCCTGACTTTGACGATTTACGTGTAAGTGGTGATGACGATGAACGCTACCGACGCTTATTTTTTGAGGAGCCGGAAAGAGCCGAGGAGTTCAGAAAAGCGTTTGCCTCATCTTATTATCAAGTTCTATCGCTTTTCTTTAACCAATTTTCGTTATTACGTCCCCATTATCAAGCGTGCCAAGAGGTAGATCAATGGATTATGCAAACAAGCGGGAACAGTACACAACGAGAGGTGTGGCGCAAAGTATTCTGTGGCGGTGAAGGCCTTTATTGGAGCATCACACGCGCTCAAGCGGAGGGAGATGACTTAGCTTCGCAATACAAACTTGCTATTGCTGAGATTGAGCAGAAGTTTTCCCAGGAACGTGCTACTCAATACGGCCAAGTACGCGCTGATGTTGAGGATGTGTACAATTCGTTCGTTGCAAAAGCATTCCAAACGGGATATGTGACAGCCGTAGAATATTTAGCCCGCTATGAAACAGGCGGTAATTATGTTGATGCCGCAGATGCGCTCATCAACAGGCTCAATGACTATTCACTAGAACAATGGATGGCTGTATTCAAGGATTTACGTCCTTTGATAGTTGGAACGGGCCTAGACCCTAAATCCTGGCCGACGTATCGCAACGTCTTAATCCGTATGTATGATGGTGACAAGGGACAGTTCTTTGGATGGCAGAACAGAACACAGTCTCCAGACTGGATTGCTTACCAAGCAGAACTTAAAAAAGCCATTGCAGCCTATCAAAATAATGACACGTCGCCTGACGATATAGAGTTGCAACAACGTGTTGATACCATTTTATCAGAGACGGAAGCAACGCTGCAAAAATGTGGATTGGCCGCTTCATGGTTTGACCATGACCAGGCTGCAACACAGGGATTTGACCACGCTAGAGCAGAAATTGACCGCTTGATAGGCTAAAGTTATGAACAGCTTAGACAGCCAAAAACGTATAGACGCCGCTTTGCGAATGGCAAGGCTTCACGGACAAGAAGACGGCGAACATCATAAAATGTGGGTTATTGATCAGATGGTTCGCGCTTTGACGGGCGACGATTACGAGCAATGGGTTAAATCGGGAAGTATCTATCACGGCGGCCGGCACTTTGAGGAATGGGAGACAGGCATCATTCCATAGCCTTTGACATCAATTCGTGGAAATACAGGAAATGAGGGTCTGCGTTTGAGTACCGAAGATACTTCCGAGCAGTTTGATATTGTCCCTACCCATCTTGCTGTACAGGCCATGCGCGACAACGGCTACAAAAACGCCGCTTACGCCATTGCTGAATTGATGGATAATGCTATTCAGGCCAAAGCGACCACCGTACAGTTAGTTTGCGCCCAACGAACGGCCAAGTTTGAACAGCGGTATCGGACGCGCGTTGAGCAGATCGCCGTTCTTGATAACGGTTCCGGCATGGATGCCGACACGCTACGAATGGCGATGCAGTTCGGCAACGGGACGCACCTTGACGCAGACACGCAGAAAGGCATCGGCAAGTTCGGCATGGGGCTTCCGGCGTCAAGCATCTCCCAATGCACCCGCGTTGACGTGTGGACATGGCAGGACGGGCCGGAAAACGCCCTGCACACCTATCTAGACCTGGACGAAATACGCAAGCGGCGACAAAGCAGCGTCCCCAAGCCCGTTCCCGATCCCGTCCCCGAACTCTGGCAGACCGTCGGCAGCGCCTGGGGCTTGTCGGGAACCCTCGTCGTCTGGTCCAATCTGGACCGCTGCCTATGGCGCACCACCAGCGCCATCATAGACAACACCGAACTCGTCGTCGGGCGGATGTACCGCAAGTGGCTTGACGCCGGGCTGGTCACAATCCATCTCACCGCCTTCAACTATGACGCCCCCGAAGACGTGGAAGGCATGGACGCCCTGCCCAACGACCCCGGCTACCGCATGGCCGTCACCTCCTGCCCCGACCCCTTCGGCGACACGCCCCTGTTTGACCCCTGGGGCGGCGAACACAGCGAGCGCGTGTATCAGGTGGAGTTCCGAGGCGCGACCCACCCCGTCACCGTCCGCTACTCCCTCGCCAAGCCCGAAGCCCGCAACGCCCCCAACGCCGGAGCGACCCCCTACGGCAAGCACGCCAAAAACAACGTCGGCGTGTCCGTCGTCCGCGCCGGGCGCGAACTGGAACTGGACCAGGGACTGGTCATTCAATACGACCCCCGCGAACGCTGGTGGGGCGTGGAGGTGGACTTCCCGCCCGCCCTGGACGACCTGTTCGGCGTCACCAACAACAAGCAATCCGCCCGCAACTTCGCCGACCTTGCCAAGACCGACATTGACATCCTGCTCAAAGGCACCACCCTCAACGCCGTCCTGCGCGAGTTTCGGGACAACGAAGACCCGCGCGGCCCCCTGCTGGAAATCGTCAACGACATCGGCAACGCCATCAAGCGGATGCGCGCCGACCTCAAAGCGCAGACCGCCGGAAAGCCGGACCCGACCAAAACCGTCCTTGCCGAAGCCGCCGAAGAAGAAGCCACCGCCCGCACCGTGCAGCGCCAGGAAGCGGGACACCACGGACGCAGCGACGACGACGAACGGCTGCCCGACGACGCCAAACGCGAAAATATCCGCCAGGCCGTCCACGACCTCGGCCTCCCCGAAACCTTCGCGGACACCCTCGCCGCCCGCATCGTTTCGGACAACATCAAGTACCAGTTCCTTTCCGCAGACCTGGGAACCGCCGCCTTTTTCGGCGTCAAAAATCGCGGCACCGGCGCGATCATTCTCACCCTCAACACCGGCCACCCCGTCTACGACAGCCTGATTGAAGTCTTGCAGGAAAGCACCGCCGGCGTCAGCCCCGACGACCTGCGCCTGCGCCTGGAAAACGCTCGCGACGGCCTCAAAACCCTGCTCATCGCCTGGGCCAGATACGAGGACGAACTGCCCGAAGGCGCCCGCCGCCAGGCCGCCCAAAACGCCCGCGACGACTGGGGCCGCGTCGCCCGCGACTTCCTCACCGGCGACGACTAAGCGCGCCCTCGCCTAAAACGGCGGAAATCGGGTAAAATCAACCACATCCGTTTCCGCCGCAAAGGTGAACTATGGCTTCCGTTCTTGACCTCCAAGCGCCGCCGCAAAAACAAGGCGACGAAGGCAACCCTTCGGCCCTCGCAGACAGGACGCGCGAGTTTGACGCGCTCGTGCAGCAGTGGCGGCGCGAAACCGCCGTTCTTTCGTCCACCGAACGAAAAGCGATGCATCCCGCCTATCAACGCATCATCGGCATGGGCCGGGACGCTCTCCCGCTGGTGTTCCACGAGATGACCCAACGGCCCGGCCACTGGTTCTGGGCGCTCCAAGCTATCACCGGAGCCGATCCCGTCCCGCCGGAACACGGCGGCAACGTCGCTGCCATGACCGAAGATTGGCTCCGCTGGGGTCGAGAACATCACTACCTTTAATGCGTGATACGGCAGAAGCCGCCTCGGAAATTGAAGGCATCTTTCCCCGCTTGTCTGCCGACGGTTACGAGATCAAGAGCGAGTTTGATGTCGGGTACAACTGCATCGCGTTCGCCGCAGGCGATCAGACGCGGTGGTGGTGGCCGGATCAATACGGCTTCGGTTACTGGCCTCCAGCCGTCCCACGCCAAACAACGCTTTCCGGCTTCATTGAAGCGTTCTCCGCATTGAACTATATTCCTTGTGAGACTTCTGGGCTGGAACCAGGCTACGAGAAGGTCGCCATCTATGCCTCTCAGGCAGGCGAACCCACACACGCCGCAAGGCAGCTGCCGTCAGGAATATGGGTCAGCAAATTAGGGGAACTGGAAGACATAGAACATCACACTCTGGCCGGGATTGAGGGGCAGATCTATGGATACGTCGCTCAGATACTAAAAAGACAAAGGTAGGAACTTCTTACAAGCCGACCTCAAAGCCCAGACCGCCGGGACGCTGAACCCGCCCCAAGCAGCCTCCGCCGAAGCCGCCGAGGAAGAAGCCACCGCCCGCACCCACCAGCGCCGGGAAGCGGGACACCACGGACGCAGCGACGACGACGAACGGCTGCCCGACGACGCCAAGCGCGAAAACATCCGCCAGGCCGTCCACGACCTCGGCCTGCCCGAAACCTTCGCCGACACCCTCGCCGCCCGCATCATCTCGGACAACATCAAGTACCAGTTCGTCACCGCCGACCTCGGCAGCGCGGCCTTCTTCCAGGTCAAGAATCGCGGCACCGGGGCGATTATCCTTTGTGCTATAATAGACAAAAGGCTACTATATTAACCGAGGCACAGATAACCACAAAAATTGCTAAAACGAACTGTCGGTGCAGCCAAATGCAAAAATTGCCAAAACGAACTGCCCTAACAGTCAAGAGGCACAGCCCCATAATCACTGGCCTTTCTCCCTTTCCGAAGGGGGAAAGGTGCCGAAGGCGGATAGGGGGCTTCCGGGGCCGTCTCCCCCTGGACAAAACCGCCCCCGTTTGGTACAATGCCTGTATGCCGCCCGATACACAGCCTTCAGTCGACACACGACAGGCCGCCCTCCAACGGCGCACGACCGAGACCGACATCGCCCTCACCGTCACGCTCGACGGCGACGGCGGCAGCGAGGTCGTCACCGGCGTCGGCTTCTTCGACCATATGCTCACCCACGTCGCCCGCCACGGCCTGCTGCACCTGGCCGTCCAGGCGACGGGCGACCTGCACATTGACGACCACCACACCGTCGAAGATGTCGGCATCGCCTTCGGCCAGGCGCTCAGAGAGGCCGTCGGGGACAAACAGGGGCTGACCCGCTACGGCCACGCCGTCGTCCCGATGGACGAGGCGCTTGTCGCCTGCGCCCTGGACTGGAGCGGGCGCGGTCTGCTCGTCCACGACTTCGCGTTCCCGTCGCCCAAGATCGGCGCGTTCGACACCGAACTCGTCGCCGAGTTCTTCCGCGCCGTCGCCGCCAACGCCGGCTTCACCCTGCACGTCGAGCAGCGGCGCGGCGCGAACGCCCACCACATCGCCGAAGCCGCCTTC
>CAZZVX010000020.1:0-19761 GCA_964657535.1 Armatimonadota bacterium
CGAGTGGCCGGCGTGGGTCGCGTGTCCGGTGTGCGGGCGTCTGCGGGTGGTCACGCGGGAGCGGTGCGAGCATTGCGGGGCGGGGTTTGCACCTGCCCCGCGTGACGGAACGGAGATTTTTGATGAGACTGTGGAGCGCGTTCCTGTCTCCTGAGACAGCGTTGGGGACAGTGGCTAAATCATGGGTTGTGGGTCTTCGGCGGGGTCTTCCCAGAAGCGCTCGGAGAGGTAGCGGTCGGCGCCGTCGCAGAGGATGGTGACGATGACGCTGCCTTGCGGGGCGGTTTTGGCGACTTGCAAAGCCGTATAGACGTTGCCGCCGGCGGAGATGCCGACGAGCAGGCCTTCGGTCCGGGCCAGACGCTTGACCATCGCGTAGGCGTCTTCGGTGCGGCATTCGAGATTGTAGTCGGCCACTGTGGGGTCATAAATGGGCGGGACAATGGCGGTTTCCAGGTGTTTGAGGCCTTCTAATCCGTTGAAGGGCGAGTCGGGCTGCATGGAAACGAGGGTGATGTCGGGCTTGACGTTGCGCAAATAGCGGCCCGCGCCCATCATGGTTCCCGTCGTCCCTAGTCCGGCGACGAAGTGGGTGATGCCGCCTTCGGTCTGCGCCCAGATTTCGGGGCCGGTGGTCTTGAAGTGGGCCTGCCAGTTGGCGTCGTTGCCGTACTGATCGGGGTAAAAGTAGGTGTCCGGGTCTTCGGCGTAGAGCTTTTTGACCATCCGAATCGCGCCGTCGGACTGCTCGGCGGGGTTGGTCTGGATGATCTCCGCGCCATAGGCGCGCAGGATTTTTTTGCGCTCCGGGCTGGCGTTTCGCGGGATGCAGATGCGAACAGGGTAGCCGCGCGCCGCGCCGATCATGGCGTAGGCGATGCCCGTGTTGCCGGAAGTAGCGTCCAGAATAATCTTGCCGGGCCGGAGCGCGCCGGAACGCTCGCCTTCCAGGATCATGTTCAGGGCGGGACGGTCTTTGACGCTGCCGCCGGGGTTGAAGAACTCGGCTTTGGCATAGATTTTTATGCCGGGGGAGTCTTCTTCAATGCGGCGCAGACGCACCAGCGGCGTGTTGCCGATCAGGTCTTCCAGGCGATGGGCGTTCGGAGAGGGCATCTGTGCATTTCCTAGTCGTTTACTGGGAATAGTATACCCAGAAACTTTCCCCGTGCTTCTCCGGTTTGGGGTGGATTATCAGCGGGAACACCAAAGTCAGGGAGATTACAATCAATGGCAAATATTCAGAACTCACCGTCGGCATCGCCGGTGCCGCCTTCCGATCAGGGCGCCGAGCGGCTTCTGCAGCGCAAACGGATCGGCGTGATCGCGGCGGCGATCATCGTGATCGCGCTGATCGCCTGGGCCATCGTCGGCTCCGGGCGGCATGACGCGGGCGAAGGGCAGACGAACACGGCCACGACATCCGGCCCGGCGGCAGGGGCATCGGGCGGCGGGACGAACGGCGGCGCTCCGGGCAGCACGAGCGGCGGTGGGGCGGCGGGAGCGTCCGGCCCCAGCGCGTCCAGCACCGGCTCGGCGGGCATGGGAACTTCGGGCGGTACGGACAACGGGACGACTGCGGCCAATGGTTCGGGCAGCGGTCAAAACGGCGGGACAGGGAGCCAAAGCGGAAACAGTACGTCCGGCGCGAATGGGCAAAGCGGCAGCGGCGGCATGACAGCCACCGGCGCGGGCGGGCCGGGGACGACGGCCGCGAGCGGCTCCGTGAGCGGCGGGGGCATTGGCGGCGCTTCCTCCGGCCCCGGCTCCACGAGCGGCAGCGCCGGGCCGAGCGCGAGCAGTAGCACGGTCGGCGGGAACGGCGTCAGCGTCAGTCCGGGGAATGCCGGCGGCAGTAACGGCCCCGGCGGCACGAGCAGCGGGGGTTCCTCCGTCGGCGCGGGGGTCGGTAGCACGGGGGCCGGGACAGGCACGGGAAGTGCGGGAGCGGGCGGCGCTGGGGCCGCAGGAAGCGCCGGCGGCGCGGGAGCGTCCGGCGGGGCCGGTGCCGGGGGCGCTGGAGCCAGCGGTGGCTCAGGCGGCGGTGCGGGCGGAGGAGGCGGTTAGGTCAGCCTACCACCTTGTTCCCTCGTCCCTCGGTCATACGAAGTAATGCCCCTGGGCATACAGGGTCCTCCCATTTTGGGAGGACCCTGCGTAGTGAGGCACGAACGAAGCAAGGAGGTGGGCGGTCTGGAAGCGGCTACTCATCCTCGTCGCTGTCGCGGTGCAGGAACACGTAATCGAAGTTCGGCGGGTCCACGCCGAACTGCTGCAGGGCCATTGAAATCTGACCCAAGTGATAGATCTGATGGTTGAAGATGTGAAAGTAGACCTCCTCCACCGTTAGTATGTCCGTGCTGTGCCACTGAGGAAGCGTGAAGGCAATCTCGGTGTGCAGTGTGGACCCGTGAGACACGGAATGGATGTCTTCCAGTGCGGCGCGGGTGCGGGCGCGGACGTGCGCCCAGTCGGCAAAGATGCCGTGGATCGTCCCGGCGGACTGCGCCTCGTAGCGGGCGGTGGCGACCTCGCCCCGCAGTCGCTGCTCGACCCAGCGCTGCTCCGCGCCGATGCAGTGTGCGACCAGTTCGCGGATTGAGCGGTATTCCGCCGTCGTTTCAAACGGCGTGTCGAACACGTCGGGCCGCGCGTCCAGGGTGGCTTGCAGTACCTGGCGGCAGTTGTCGGTGTAGGTCAGCAGGCGGCGGATGTCCATTGCGGCATTATACCTCTTGTGCAGGGCATGAGGTACAATCAGGAAATGAAGCTCACCGTCCTCGGCTGCGGCACGTCGCACGGCGTCCCGATGATCGGCTGTCATTGCGCCGTCTGCACGTCCGTCGACCCCCGCAACAAGCGTTACCGGCCCGCCATTGTCGTCACAATGGACGACGGCGCGAACATTCTGGTAGACACGCCGCCGGAACTGCGCCTGGCCTTGATCGCCAGCAACATCTCGCGTTTGGACGCCATCCTTTACACCCATTCTCACGCCGACCATATTTTTGGCCTGGACGATGTCCGCACGTTCAACTATCGTTCGGGCCGCGCGATGCCTGTTTATGCCGAGCCGAACGTGCTGGACGATGTGCGGCGCATCTACCAATACATTTTTAAAGTGACCCAGGTCGGCGGCGGCAAGCCGCAGGTGGACTTGTCTCCGCTCGCGCCGGGCGAGCCGCTGACGCTGGGCGGGATGGAAGTCCTGCCGCTGCGCGTCTGTCACGGGCGGCTGCCGATTCTGGCGTTCAAGTTCGGCCCGCGCTTTGCGTATGTCACCGATGTCAGCGAGATTCCCCCGGAGACGTGGCCTCACCTCCAAAACTTAGACCTGCTGATGCTGGACGCCGTGCGCCGCGAGCCGCACGAGACGCATTATCATTTAGACGCTGCCCTTGCGGTAATTGAGCAACTGAAGCCCAAGCGAGCGCTGCTGACGCATCTTTCCCATGACTACGATTACGCCCCGACCAACACCGAATTGCCGCCGGGGGTAGAACTGGCGTATGACGGGCAGATGATTGATTTGGGAGACGGAAAATGACAAAACGAACCCGCTTCACGGGCCTGATGGTGCTGGCCGGACTGGCGCTTGGTGATCATGCGCGGGCCGATGCTCCCCCTGTGCGCTACGACATCGTCCCGCTGCAAGCGCCGCCCGGCGCGAACGAAAACGATGGGGATTATTGCGAGCCGGTTGCGCTCAACAGCAAGGGCGAAGCGGTCGGTCAGGCGGAACTGCTGGGCGACAAGCGGCGGTTTTACGCGGCGTTGTGGGATGTTCAAGGAAATCTGCATACGTTTGGGACGGCGACGCCGGATATTCAATATGACGCGCAGAGCATCAACGGCAAAGGGCAGATTGTCGGAACCGCCGTGCGGAAAGGCGAAGACTCTGGGTTTCCGTTTGTTGTCCAAGACGGGCAACTTGTTCCCCTGAAGACGCTGCCGGGGTTCGCGGCGCTGATCGCAAGCGGTGCGAAACCGGAGGCTTTTATTGGCGGGGAAGCCATCAACAACGCCGGGCAGATCTTATTTCATGTGGATGTCACGGCACGTCCTCTGAAAAGGGAAGAAAACCTGCGCGTGGGGCCGCAGGCGGTCTTGTATGACGCAGGCCACTTTCAGGAACTTTCGCCGTTGCCCAATGGCAATCAGGTGCGCGCTTATGGTCTCAACGACGCGGGAATGGTCGTCGGCGGCAGCAACACCGGCCCGCACTTTTTTGGCGACATGAGCGACCACGCCTTTTTGTGGCAGAAGGGGAAAATGACGGACTTGGGCATTCCTCAAGGCTTTGACGGCAGCGATGCGCGGGCCGTCAACGCGCAAGGGCAGGTTGTCGGAACCATGTGGCGCAAATCGGAAAATGCCGACGATGACTCCGGCATTGACAAAGCGCACGGCTTCTTCTGGGATCACGGCAAGGTGCAGGATTTGGGTGCGCTGCCGGGCTGCGCCTACACTCTGCCGGCGGGAATCAACGCGGCGGGCCAGGTCGTGGGCAACTCGTACAACATCCAGAAGGAGAACGACCCCGACGTCGGCGTCCTGTACTCGCAAAGCGGCGGCGCAGACGGCAGCAGCGTGGCGTTTCTGTGGCAGAACGGCCAGATGCAGGACTTGCAGAAACTGGTTCCGGTGGGCTGGGAATTGTATTCAGCAGTCGCCATCAACGACAAGGGCGAAATCCTCTGCACCGGCAACCATGACGGGATGCCGTCCCGCGAGTTCGGCGGCGGCGCGTTTGTTTTGCGCCCGCGTTGAAAAATCGGTAAAGTGTGCTAAAAAATTAGCCGAACCTCTTGACAACGGGCGTTCTATGTGCTAAATTATTAGCATGAAAAAACTCTTTGGGGCGCTCAGTCGGCGGGAGCGGCAGATCATGGACGCCGTGTACCAGGGGGGGCAACTGACGGCGGCGGAAGTGCGGGAGGCGCTGCCGGATGCGCCGAGTTATTCCGCCGTGCGTGCGCTGCTGCGGATTTTGGAAGACAAAGGCCATTTGACGCACACGGAAGACGGCAAGCGGTACGTTTTCAAGCCGACACAGCCGCGCCCGGTTGCGGCCCAGTCGGCGCTGCATCAGATCGTGCAGACATTTTTTGGCGGCTCGGTGGAGAAGGCCGTCACGACATTATTATCCTCGTCCGACACGCAGTTGTCCGAGGAAGAATGGGAGCGTTTGTCGGCGCTGATTGACCAGGCCAAAGAAGGAGGCCGCGCATGACAGGGGATGCGTTAGCCCATGCGGGGATGATTTTGCTGCAGGATACGGCTCTGAAAAGCCTGATTTTGTGCCTGGTATCGGGGCTGGCGCTGCTGTGCCTGCGGCGCGCGTCGGCTGCCGTGCGCCATCTGGTTTTGCTGCTTTCCGTGATGTGCTTGTTGTTTTTACCGCTGCTGTCGGGCAGTCTGCCGGGGTGGCGAGTCGCTGTGTGGCCGCACGCGGCCCCGGCGGCATTGCCGCTTCCGAACCAGCCCGCCGCGCCGCCTGTCGTGTCATCGGCCCCTCCGCCGCCCTCGGTTGCTGAAACTTCGCCGCCCCCGCCGCTGACGGTTCCTGTCATGCCCGCTCCGGCCCGGCCTGTCGGCGTCCGGCTTTCCTGGCCGCTGCTTGTCGTCAGTCTGTGGGCCGTCGGCGTTTGTGTCGTTCTCCTGCCTATTTTGGCAGGTCTGGTCGGCGTTCGTCGCCTGGCGCGTCGCGCTTCGCCTGTCTCGTCGGAAGCCATTCTGGGCCTGACCGCTGATCTGGGGCAACAATTGGGCCTGCGGCGGCCCGTGACATTGCTTCAAGGCGCGGAAGGTGACGCCGCTGTTGTCCCGATGACCTGGAGCTGGCGGCGCCCGGTTGTGCTGCTGCCCTCTACGGCGGACGCTTGGACGCCGGAGCGCCTGCGGGTCGTGCTGCTGCACGAACTGGCGCACGTCCGGCGCCATGACTGGCCCGGTCAGATGCTGGCGCACGGCGTCTGCGCCCTATACTGGTTCCATCCCGGCGTGTGGCTTGTCGCGCGGCAGATGCGAATAGAAAGCGAGCGGGCCTGCGACGACCAGGTGCTGGCGATGGGCGTTCCTGCTTCCGATTACGCCCAGCATCTGGTGGACGTAGCCCGTTCGCTGTCCCAAGCGCCGCCCCGCCTGGCGCTGCCGATGGCGCAGTTTCGGATTGGCGACCGGGTGCGCGATTTGCTGACGCCGCGCCGTAGGTCGTCATGCCTGAGCCGCCCAGCGGCGGCGCTTGCGGTCAGCGCCGCCGTCGGCCTGTTGGGACTGGTCGCGGGGCTACATCCGGTGGCGCAGGCGCAAACGCCGCCCGCCCCATCCGAGCGGCGTCCGAACACGCCGGAAGAAGACGCCGCCGACTTGAAGCGCGTGTATGGTTTGATTTCCGTTTACCGTCAGCGGCATGGCGGCGCGTATCCCGTTGACGAAGTTTATCTGATGAGTGACATCTATTCCCATCTTGCCGCTTATGGCTTTGCAACGCGGGAGCAAGTGGACAGCGTGTTTACAGCATGGCAGCAGCCGTCTCCCTTGTCGCCGGTGTCATCTGAAAGGCTGATGAACGTGGCCCTGTTTGATCGTCGCCCGGACGGGCAATTGGTCGGCAGTCCTAAGCCTGCCGCCGCTCGTGATTTGTTGGCGAAGACCATAGGCCATGAACCGGGAAAGAATGGTTACTCGACGCTTCTATGGGACGACGGCTCGGTTGAGAAAATAAACATGAGCCAAGTCTTGGTTTACCCGGCCCAAATGGTGCCGACGCCGCATTCGCGCCCGCACCCGCTGGCGTTGCCACTGTCCAAAGCCGAGTTTATCCGGCAGTGGAAGGTCGGTCAAGACCTGGAACTCGCAGCAGCTTGGCCTGGACAGACGGGACTGCCGCCATCCACATTGACGGAGCAGGAATTCGCGGCGTTGCAGACCGCCAGAGCAAACACGCGGCGAAAACTGGATAAAGGTTCTATTCATACCACGCATTGATCGTCAGGGGAATTTTTCATGCATAACAAGTTCACTCAACGTCTCATTCGGCGCGTGGCGCTGCCGATGGCGGAGCCGTCGCAGGTGGAAAGCCGGGTGCGGGCCATTCTCCAGTCGCAAAGGATACGCAACATGGCAACACGCAAAAACATGACAATCGCGATCTTGCTGGCGGCGGGCGTCTGCGTTCCGCTGGCGTCGCTGCGGCCCGTGGCGCAGGCGCAAGCGCCAAACCCAGAAGCTAAGACGGCGACGCAATCCGATCCCGCCGCGATTTCGCTGCTGCGGCAGATGGGCAACGCCTACAAAACCCTGCAAACCTATTCCGGCACCGAGACGGCGGACGGCGGGGGCGCGATGGGAATGCCGTACCGTCTGCAAATGGCCTACGCCCGCCCCGGCAAAGTGGCGTTGACGCACACGCGCACTTTTGGCCGTCAGACGGTTGTTCATCGGGAATTTCTGGACGGCAAGACGCTGACCGAAACATCGTCTGACGATGCGCCGGGGCATTACACGCGGATGACGCAGCCGGAAAAGAACTACTCGCTGTGGGAAGAAGCGTTTATTATCAACTGCGACGTGAAGTTCCCAATCACGATGGAGTTGCTTGAAGACGGCTACGATCTGCTCAAAAACATCATTCAGACGCCCGGCACGCGGATCACTCTCGGCCCGCCCCAGCAACTGGACGGCGTGGCGGTGGATACCATCGTTCTCACGGGAAAGAACGATACCGGGGTCATGCAGATCGGCCACCAAGACCATCTGCTGCGGCGATTCACAGAGATGGACGGCTCGCAGGAGAACGAGCCGCCGAGGACGATGACGCAGACGTTTACCCAGGTGCGCGCCAATCCGCCGCTGGCCGTGTCTACGTTCGTTTATACGCCGCCCGTCGGGGCGGTCGCGGTGGACGTGGACCCCGGGGGCGCGCACGCCGACCCGGCAGCGGTCGCCTTGCTGACCCAGATGTACGCCGCGAGCGCCGCCCTGCGCTCCTTTTCCTGCGAACGCGACATTGCCGAAAAGAATGTGGATGCCCTGGGGAAACCGTATTCATTCCCGCGCTCCCAAACGACGATAGCCATTGAAAATCCGGGCCGGGTGGCGATGGTGCGTCATTCTTCTGAAGGCGAGGCGCGCGAAGTGTCTGATGGGACGAATGTGTATGTGACGACGACGGAATCATCAGGTCCGACGCAGGCGCTGCCGGGCCGTTATCTCAAACTTGCTGTTGGGCCGGACGCGCCGAACAGAGTCATTTGGCTGTCCCGGTTCGGCAACCTGCCGCAGTATGTCCCTGACAGCGACTTCATGCCGAACATCATTCTGGGCGGACAGTCCATGCCCGCCGATCTGTATGACTGGAAAATGGGGCAGCCGGGCGTTGTGGACGGGGAGCCGGTAGACACGGTGACATTGCAGCGGGGCGACCCTTCGGGTCGGGTTTATGATTTGCTGGCGCTGGCGATCAGCCGCCGCGATCATCTGCTGCGTCAGGTCAGCGAGTACCAGGATCCGCATCAGCCGTTGTCGCGCCGGGTGGAGACGTACAACAATATCCGGAAAAACCCGGTCTTGCCCGCGTCGCTGTTCGTCTTCACGCCGCCGCCCGGCAGCACTCCGGTTTCCGTTTCCGATGATCTCTTCGCCACACGTCAGGAGCATTGACGCCGGTTCAGGCTGGGGCCAGAACGGGCAGGGTGGCGGCGAAGTGGCAGGCGGAGAGGTGGCCGGGCGGGGCATCGGCGAAGGGGGCGAGGGGCGGCTCCTGCTCGGCGCAGATGGCTTGGGCGAATGGGCAGCGGGTGCGGAAGCGGCAGCCGGAGGGCAGGTCAATCGGGGAGGGAACGTCGCCTTCCACTTTTTCGGCGACGGGCTTGCGCCCGTCAATGCTCGGCACGGCGGACAATAACGCGCGGGTGTAGGGGTGGCGCGGGTTGTCGTAGAGTTCGTCGGCGTCGGCGAGTTCCACAATTTTGCCCAGGTACATCACGGCGACGCGGCGGCTGATCTGGCGGACGGCTCCGAGATCGTGCGCGATAAACAGCAACGCGATTCCAGTTTCGGCCTGCAGGCGCATGAACAAGTTGAGTATCTGTGCGCGAATGGAGACATCGAGGGCAGAGACGGGTTCATCGGCGACGATCAGTTGGGGCCGCAGGGCCAAAGCGCGGGCGATCCCGACGCGCTGGCGCTGGCCGCCGGAAAACTCGTGGGGGAAGCGCCGCGCGGCTTCGGTGGGCAGACCGACCTGGTCGAGCAGCCGCCCGACTTCGGCCCGCACCTGGCCGGAAGGCACGATCTTGTGGACGCGCAGCGGCTCTTCCAGAATCTGCCCGATGCTCATGCGCGGGTTGAGCGACGCGAACGGGTCCTGGAAGACGATCTGCATCGCCCGCCGCTCCTGGCGCATGGCTTCCGGCGCGAGCCGTCGGACGTCCAGCCCGTCAAAGAGAATCGTCCCCGCCGTCGGCTCGATCAGGCGCAGGATGCAGCGTCCAAGCGTGGACTTGCCGCAGCCCGATTCCCCGACCAGTCCCAGCGTTTCCCCCGCGTCCAGCGTGAGGTCCACGCCGTCCACGGCCCGCAGCGGCTCGGTCACGCGCGTCAATGCCCCCGTGCTGCGCGTGATCGGGAAATGCTTGACCAGGTTTTCGACTTCCAAAAGCGGCATGAGAATTTACGACCTTCAGTGTACCCCATCGCGCGGATTTTGATAAGCGGGGCGGCCTAGTCCGCTGCCAGCGTGAGCGCGAAGACGGCCTGCGCGTCCGCCTCCATCAATGCCTCGGCGCAGGCGTGGAGCGTACTGCCGGTCGTGGTCACGTCGTCAATGAGCAGCAGCGTCTTTCCGGCGACTTCGGCGGGGCGGGGGACGGCGAACGCGCCGCGCAGGTTGGTCTGCCGCTCGGCCCCGGACAGACCGACCTGTGGGGGAGTGGCGCGGGACCGGACCAGCAGTTTCGTGTGTACGGCCAAGCCCATCTCCCGCCCGACCACGCGCGCCAAACGCTCAGATTGGTTGTAGCCGCGCAGACGTTTCCGAACGGGATGCATGGGGACGGGGACCAGCGCATCGAACGCGAGATCGTTCAGCGCCGCCGACTGAGTGCGGGCGTAGTCGGCCAGGCGCACCCCCAGCGGGACGGCCAGCGCGGGCCGGTCGTGGTACTTGAAACGGTGAAGCGCGTCGCGCAGGACGCCTTCATAGCCGCCCAGGGCGCGGCCCCGGACGAAGGCCGGGACGCAGGCGCGGCAGTTGCGGCAGGAGCGGCCTTCACCGGACGGGTGGCCGCAGCGGTCGCACAGCGGCGCGGGGACGGGAGTGATGGCGGTCAGGCAGGTCTCGCACAGGCCGGAGGCCGCGCCCAGTGTCCGGCAGACGAAGCAGCGCGGCGGGTACACCAGGCTCAAGACGGGATTCAGCCACGCGCCCAGCCCCGCCGTGTTCACAGCGCCGCGTCCTCCAGAGCCTCGAAGTAGGAGATTTCCTTGAACGCGCGGTAGCGGCCCGCGATATCGCCTTCCGTCAAGGTCCGCATCCGGTTGAGCGAAAAGTCTTCGACGTTGAAGGAGGCCATGACGCTGCCGTAGACGACGGCCCGGCGCAGCGTCTGCATACTCGTATCGTCGCGGGAGGCGACGTAGCCGATGAAGCCGCCGGCGAACGTGTCGCCCGCGCCGGTCGGGTCGGCGATGTCTTCCAGCGGGTACGACGGCGCGGCGAAGTGGTCATCGCCCTGGAACAGCAGCGCGCCGTGTTCGCCTTTTTTGATGATGACCGTCTCCGGCCCCATCTTCAGCAGTTCGCGGGCGGCTTTGATGGTGGACATCTTGCCGGTCAGCTGCCGCGCCTCGGCGTCGTTCATAAAGGCGATGTCCACGCGCTTGAGCACTTCTTTGAGGGCGTCCGGCTTGCCGTCAATCCAGAAGTTCATGGTGTCGCAGACGGTGAGTTTCGGCTGCGCGATCTGCGTCAGCACCTGCAGTTGCAGTTCCGGGTCAATGTTCGCCAGAAAGACATACGGCGTCTGCTTGTAGGCGTCGGGCAGAGTCGGCTGGAAGTCGGCGAAGACATTGAGCTGCGTGTCCAGCGTGTGCGCGATGTTGAGGTCAAAATCGTAATAGCCCGCCCACCGGAACGTCTTGCCGCCCGGCACGACCTGCACCCCGTCCAGCGCGATGCCGCGGGACGCCAGAAAGTCCAGATGCTCACGCGGGAAATCGTCGCCGACCACGCCGACCAGCCGCACGGGGGCGAAGAACGACGCGGCCACGCTGGAATAATCCGCCGCGCCGCCGAGCGCGTCCTTCACTTCGCCGGCGGGCGTGCGCACCGAGTCCAGGGCCATTGAGCCGACAATCAAAACCGGGGCGGGTGTCTGAGCCATCGCATCTCCTTCATCGGGACGGTCTTCAAGCAAAAAGCCCGCCGCAAGGCGCGGGGGCTTTTCTTCAAAAATGGCGGCCTCGGGGCGATTCGAACGCCCGACCCCTTCCTTCGGAGGGAAGTGCTCTAATCCGCTGAGCTACGAGGCCAATGACAGTAGTTTAGCACGAGACTTGCCCTGCTGTCAAGATGCCGGTTTTCGCGGCGTCCGGGCGATGTCAATCAAATTGGCGACGGGGCCGACGAGGAACAGGGCGAAGTACGGCGCGTGGACGTTGTGCGCCAGGCGCAGGACGCACTCGGCGGCGGCGACCGCGAAGGCGACGAGGCACTGCCCGCGCCAGGAACGCACCGTACTTTTCGGGTCCGTGATCATGAAGAAGATAAATAACTGATACATCGGCCCCGTGATCGGCGCGATCTCGCCCTGAAACGCCTCCCAGAACGTCAACGGCGGGTGGGGGAGCGCGCTGCGCAGCAGGGCGAAGGCAAAGAACGAGGCCACGTAGGTCGCGCAGATGTGGAAACGCTTCAAGCGCCAGACGATCACCGAGCCGAGCGCCCAGATGACCAGCATCGCCCCCAGCGAGTTGCCCCACTGAATGCTGAGAGAGGCGACGGCGGCGGGAGCGAGAAACAGCATCGCCGAGATGCCGAAGTTGGACGGGTTCCACAGGTGGCGGCCTTTGACGCGCAGCACGTACTTGGACGCGATGGACAGCATGGCGCACAGCGCATACGGCCAGAACAGGGGCGAGCGAACCAGGATGCCGACGCTGATTCCCGACACGTAGGCGCTCGCCAGGTGCGGCCACTTGTTGTACAGCAGGCGGCTGAGAACGATTTCCGTGCCGATGCTGCACCCGATGGCGAGCAGCGTCTTGGGGTAGCTTTCCAGGACGCCGTAAGTCACCTGCCCGATCAGCAAAATTGTCGTGATCAGGATCGGCGCGACGTAGCGGCTGTCAATCGGGAAGGGGCGTGGGGCGCTTCCGGCGGGCGCGGCGGTTTGGGGCAGTGTCTGACTGGGGGTACTCATGGCTCGACTTCATTGTATTGCATTAGACCCAAAGTTGTCAAGCGGCCCGGCGCGAAAATCCAGGGCAATCTCATATAGGCAGCCCACCTCCTTGTTCCCTCGTTCCTCAGTATGCCCTGCGGTCATTACTGCGTATCACAGGGTCCTCCCACAATGGGAGGACTCGGAGTGTGACTAGGGTACCATGAATGTTTATGACAGGGTTGCCCCTGTATCGGCCCTCACCCCCCAGCCCCCTCTCGCTCGGCAAGCCGAGAGCCTTCGGCCAAGGACAGGAGAGAGGGAGCCGGAAGGGTTCACTTCATTCTTCAACCCCCTATTCTTGGAGGAGGGTGGTGCGCAGCGCCGGGTGGGGGCCGTCTTCGGGCTAGAGGCCGCCATCATGAATTTTGCGCGCACCCGTGTGACTACTGCCGGTGCCGTGGGTTTCAAGACGGCTCCTGCACGGGGGTGTTCTGGTCAAGGTGCAGTTGGGATGCGGGCAAGGTCTGCCCGGGGCCGGAGTCCGGCCAGCGGATGACGGCGCGTTCCAGTTGGGGCTTGGGGCCGAGGCCGAAGTGCAGGCGGTGGTCGTTCTGGGCGCAGAAGCCGGAGGCGGCGGAGACTTCCTGCAGCTGTTGCAATTCCTGGCCCTGCGCGTTCTTCCAGAACACGCGCACCTGCGCGCCGAGGGCATCCCGGTTGCCGCGCGTGCCAGACAGGTCCAGTTCCAGCCAGTGATTATTTTTACTGACCGTGTTCTTGTAGAGGAGCAGCGGGCCGCGCTGGTTGGCGACGATTAGATCCAACGCGCCGGTATTCCACAAGTCGGCCAGGGCGACGGAGCGGCCGTCGTGGGTGTCCGTGTAGCCGACGGCCTGGGCGACGTCGGCGAACTTGCCGTAGCCGTCGTTGATCCAGACGTGCTTCTGCTCGTAGCCCGACAGGCTCATGTCGCCCATCGGCGGCCAATTGCGGGCGTCGGAGATGATCGCGCTGTTGCCGCCTGCCACCTTGCCGAAGTCGTACCAGTAACTTTTGTCCCGGCTGGCCGAGACGTAGCCGTTGGTCAAGACGAGGTCTAATGCGCCGTCGTTGTTCAGGTCGCCGAACTGCGCCCCGAAACTCCAGCCGCCCAATTCCACGCCGGAATCTTCGGCCCAGTTGTCGTACTTGAGCGGGCCGCCGGTGCGCGGCACCCACAGGTTGTTGCCCTGGACGAGATTGCCTTCGGCGCTGATGTTGGTGACGTAGAGGGCGAAGTCGCCCCGGTCTAAGATGTCCCCAAAGGCGACGTTCATGCCGCTTTTGGGCCGATAGCCGATATTGACCTGCCGCCCGATCTCGGTGAAATGCTTGCCGTTTTGATTGGCATAGACTTCGGTGACGCCGTAATCGTTGGCAAGGACGATGTCCGGGTAGCCGGTCCCGCGCAGGTCCGCCGTGCCGACGGCCAGAGTCCAGCGATGGCTGCTGAGGCCCACCTGCGCCGTCACGTCCTGGAACGTGCCGTCGCCACGCCCGCGCAGAAGATACTTGCGCCCGCCGTTCTGGGCGTACTCAAAACTGTCGGGCATCATCCGGGTCGTCTTGAGGTGCCACAAATTGACGTTGTCCGGGTAGTAGCCGCAAAGGAGCAAGTCCAGATGGCCGTCACGGTCGTAGTCCACCCAGGTGGCGGCGTTGGCGTTGACCCATGGGGGCAGCCCGGCCTTGTCGGTGACATCCGTGAAACTTTTGCCGGCGTTGTTGTGGAATAGGCGGGGACGTCCCCATTTGTACACTAATAAATCGGGGTAACCGTCGTTGTCGTAATCGCCCCAGACGGCGCCGGTCGAGACGCCCGCGCCGGGGGCGTTAAGATCGGCGACGCCCATCTGCGCGGCCACGTCTTGAAACTTGCCGTTGCGGAGGTTGTGATACAGATGGTTCGGCTGTCCTTCGCCGCTGTCGGTGACGTACAGATCGGGCCAGCCGTCCCGGTCGTAGTCCACGACGGTGACGGACGCGCCCATGGCGGCGACTTCGGGCATGATCGGCCCCAGCGCCGAGTCCAGAGTCGGCGCATGGTGGGTAAACGTCACTCCGGCGGCCTGGGTGACATCCTGGAATTGAAAGCCGTAGTGGGCCAGCGCCTGCCGGTCCGCCGCCGGGGTTTGGCGGGCGGCATGGTTGAGCCGAACGACGACGGCGAGGAGGGCGACAAACAGCGCGGCGATCAGCGCGTAGCGGACTCGGTTGGAAGGCATAAAAAGTCAATCTTTGACG
Source organism: Armatimonadota bacterium (assembly GCA_964657535.1). Classification (GTDB taxonomy): domain Bacteria; phylum Armatimonadota; class Armatimonadia; order Armatimonadales; family Capsulimonadaceae; genus CAZZVX01. The sequence continues at coordinate 14,673 of CAZZVX010000020.1, forward strand.
GTGCGTGATTGACTCTATCATACCGGAAACGCCCCGAAATCTGTTTCGCGTTCCACCTCTGCAGTGGGTGTGGTATACTTCAACCGATGAAGCAGGCGTCCCAAACCGTGTTGCTGCCGCTCGTGATTTTGGCCGTCGCGCTGACGGCCTGGTTTATTTTGTCCGCGCGGCACGTTTTCCCCGAATATGCGTTCCCGTCGCCTCAATCCGTCGCGCAGGGCTTTCTGGAGGAAGTGCGCACCCGGCGATTATTGGACGACATCACGGCGTCGCTGTTCCGGGTGACGGTCGGCTTTGTCCTGGCCGTGCTGGTCGGCGTGCCGCTCGGCCTCTGGATGGGACTTCGGGCGTCCGTGCGGGCGGCGCTGCTGCCGTTTGTCAACTTCAACCGCTGCCTGTCGCCGCTAGCCTGGATTCCATTCGCGATTTTGTGGTTCCAGATCGGTGACAAGCCTGCCATCTTTTTGATCTTCATGGCGTCCACGTTTCCGCTGGCCCTGGCGACCATGTCCGCCGTGGCGGCGATCCCCAAAGTCTATTTTCGGGTCGGGCGCGATTTCGGGCTGACTGGTTGGGAGAGCCTGACCCGCGTGACGCTGCCCGCGATCCTGCCCCCGCTGGTGACGGCGCTGCGGGTGACGGCGGGCGTGGCCTGGATCGTGATTGTGGCGGCGGAGATGGTCGGCTGTCAGGACGGTCTGGGGTATGCGATCTATGACGCCCGGAACGGCCTGCGGACGGATATTGTCGTGTGCGAGATGATCGTCATCGGCCTGATCGGAATCGGCATTGACCGCCTATTGGCTGGATTATCGCGGCTGCCGAACCTGCGGTGGGGCTATGAGCGATAACCCACCCGTGCGATTGAACCATGTCGCGCAGTCGTTCGGTGCAACGCCTGTTTTGAGGGACATCACGTTTGAGGTTGGTTCCGGCGAGTTTGTGGCCGTGGTCGGACCGTCCGGCTGCGGCAAAACGACGCTGCTGAGTTTGATTGCCGGGCATGAAAAGCCGCAGTCGGGAACGGTGGAAACGCGAGGCGTCGTCCGGCAGGTGTATCAGCAGGACAGCCTGTTTCCCTGGCTGACCGTCGCGGATAATATCCGGCTGGGTCTGCGGGCGCTGCCGTCGCCGGACGAGCGCGAGGCGCAGTTGCAGGAACTGTTGGCGCTGATCGGGCAGCAGGAGTTTGCCGCCCATTATCCGCACCAACTGTCGGGAGGAATGCGGCAGCGGGTGGAACTCGCGCGGGCTTTGGCCGGTCACGCCGATATTTTGCTGATGGACGAGCCGTTTTCGGCCCTGGACTATCAGACGCGCCTGCGGATGCGCCGGGAACTGGTCCGGCTGCTCCAGTCCCGACCCTGCACCGTCGTGTTTGTCACGCACGATTTGGAAGAAGCCGCCCATCTTGCGGACCGAGTTCTTGTGTTGTCCGAGCGGCCCGCCCGCGTCCGCTGTGAACTCCTCGTGCCGCTGCCGCGCCCGCGCGATGTGACTCATCCCGTGGTCGTGGAAACGGTTGCCAGGCTTCTCCGCGAGCTGGGCCTGCACGAAGAAGCCTAGCGCGGTTTATTTCGCCAGGATTTTTTCCTGGTTTGCCAGGATTTTCTCCTGGTTGGCGACAATCTGATCCTGGTTCTTCAGGATGGCGTCCAATTTGTCCTGGTTGGATTTAATCTCTTCTTGATTCGCCAGGATCGTCTTTTGATTGTCCTGAATGATCTTCTGGTTTTCCAAAATCGTCGCCTGATTGCTCAAAACCTGCTCGTCTGCCATGAGAATTGTCTCCTTTGGTGGTGTTAAGAGGCCGGATGTAAGTACCCGTCGCGGGCCAGGCCTGCGCCCATGCGGTCATAGGCGGCGGGGTCGTGCGGCGTAAGCGTTGCCAGTCCGTCCACATAACGATTATACATACAAAACGCCGCCGCAATCAAGACCGTGTCGTGAATGGCTTGGTCGTCGGCCCCGGCGGCCCGTGCCTGCGCCACGTCTTCGTCGGTGACGTGGCGGCCTCCCTGCTGAACGCGGCCCGCAATGGCAAGCAACGCCTTCATCTTTTCGCTGATGGGGGCGCTGTGAAAGTCTGCTTTGACCTGCTCCACGATGCCCGCATTCGGACCGAGCAGATGACGCGCGGCGGCCCCATGCGAACTCATGCAGAACACGCACTCGTTTTGGGACGAGACGTAGGTGGCGATGACCTCGCGTTCTGCCGGCGTCAGCGACGACGGCCCGCGCAGCAGCGTTTCGGCCAAGCCCAACAAGTGCCGTCCCGTCTCCGGGTACTGCATCAGCGGCCCGACAATGCCGGGAATGTTTTCCGGCAGAGAAATATGTGCCATGCGACTTCTCCTCTCCGATAGTTTACTCCCCTCATGACACGGGGCGGCGTGGACCGTTTCTTGAGCCGCCTACACTACTTAGCGCGTCTGAGAAGAGACGCGCTCTGCCGCGACGGGAAGTGTGGCGGACGCGACGTGAAAAATACCGGATGTTGCCTGCCCGCTCGTTCTCACGTTGACGACTCGCATAATCTGTGCTATTATCCTGTAAAGAAGGATACGAATTCTCATGCTGGATGGAACACTGCTGCACCCGGCCTGGCGGCTCGCCGAGGAAGTCTTTCGGCCCTGCGCCGCCGCCGCCGACGGGGGTGAACTTCGCGGGCCGGTGCGGGACAACATTCGGCTGCTGGCGCAGGCCGGGTATTTCGGCCTGGGCATTGGGCGGGAAGACGGCGGGCTAGGGGCAAATGATGTCACGCGGCGCGAATTTACGGAGATTGTCGCGTCGGCCTGCGGCGTCACGGCGTTCACGCAGCAGCAACTGCAGATCGGCATCGGCCTGGTCGTGTCCGGGGACAATCCCGGTCTGAAGCGCGTTTTCCTGCCGTCGCTGGCGCGGGGTGAAATGTTTTGCGGAGTGGCCCTGTCGCATCTGCGCCGCTCCGACCCGCCCCCGGTGACGGCGGGGCGCGTCCCCGGCGGCTTCCGGCTGTCGGGGCAAATCCCCTGGATTACGGGCTGGGAGCTACTGGATTGTTTCGTGCTGGGCGCGGTCTTGGGGCCGCAGGAAGAGCATCTGTTTGTGCTGGTGGACAAAACGCGCCATGCGGCGCATTTGCAGGCCAGCCCGCCTGTTCCGCTGAGCGTGATGCAGGCGTCCGGCACGGTGGAAGTGGGCGTGGACAACTTGGTTGTGTCCGAAGCCGAGGTGCTGCGTGTCAGCCCGGCGTCGGATTTGCGGCGTCGTGAGTTTCGGGAGATCACCTCCCACACCGCGTTGCCGCTTGGCTGTGCGCGCGGCGCGGCGTCCTGCCTGCGGGGGCTGGCGCTGGACCGGCGTTCGGAGGAACTGAGCGGGACGGCGATGACACTGGCATGGGAGATCGATCAGTCCCGCCGTGAGTCGCTCGTCTGGGGCGGCGACTGCGCCGACCACTCCGACTACAAAACTCATGCCTTGCGCGCCCGCGCCGGGGCTTACGTGCTGGCCCTGCGCGCGGCGCAGGCCGCCGTGGTCGTCACCGGCGGCAGCGCGCACCGACGGGACGCCGCTCCCCAGCGGCTGCTGCGCGAGGCGCAGTTTTACACGACGGTTGTTCAGACGCCGGATGTCCAGAAGGCCACGCTGGATGCGCTCTTGTCGCCCTTGTTCGGCCTGTGATCCCGATGAACCCACCTTCCGCCGAGTCGCTTTTGAAAAACCTTCAGCGCCTTGCCGCTCCCGGCGCGAGGCGGCAGACAGATCAACTCCGCGCCACGCGCGCCGGGCGTCAGTTAAACGATCTTGTCTGCGGCAGTTACGCCTGGAATTTAGTTTTTCCTGCCCTGGACCTGCCCCAGTGCGCGCCTTTGCTGAAACTGATGCGCGATACCGGCGAACTGGCGGAGCGGGAAGCGCTGCTGGCGCATCGGGACGCCCAGTTTGTTTGCTGCTGGCAGGACGAAGAACTCCGGGATGAGGAGCGGCGCTTGCAAACGGCGGCGCTTTACGACCAGTATGATGCCAAAGTACGGCGTCTGGCCGAGAAATATCGGTCACGTTATGAAGAACTGGGCCGGGCTGCCGCCGACCGGACGGCCTCGCTGTCGATGCCGCGCATTTACACGCGCCCGATCCTGCAGCCGCCGTTGATGGCTCTGCTGTTCGGGGCGTGTCATGCCGACAAGACAACTAATTTTCACCCGTTCCTGACGCCGGAGATGGGCGGGATGGAGTTTCGCCGCCGGGATGACGTGATTCGGGTGCCGTGTGCCGCGCCGCCTGCGGCATTTTTGACCCCGCGCGCCGATCCTGACGTTGTCCGCGCCTGGGCGACAAACGGCGTTCAGGACGCCCTGGCGCTGTTAGATGAGATGGCCTGGGATGTGGCGGCGCTGGCCCTGAGCGCCTTTTTCACGCGCACCGGCGGCCATCAGCCGGACGAGACGTTTCTGTTGCGGACGGACGATTATCTGGACTGGCGCGGCATTGACCCGCGCAAGCGGAGCGTCGGTCTGCGCCGCGAGATCGCCGCCCGGATGGAGTTGCTGTGTTCCGACAAACTGCAATTTGGCGCGCGAACGCCGCTCTGGATCGAGGACAACGTCTCCGGGCGTCGCCGGAAGACGGTGATTGTCAGTCAAGGGTCGTTCCTGGTCCAGCGGTCACGCCTGCCGTCCGGCGGCGGCTTTTTGGTTGCGCTGGGTGATTGGGCGAAACCTTTTGTGCAACATCGGGCCATGATGGGCGTGTTCTGCAAGCGTCTGGCGGAATACGACTTGCGCCGACAGCAGTGGGAACGCCGCATCGGCTGGTATCTGGTCTTTCAGTTCAACAATCAAGGGTCCAGGATGGCGTTTGAGGACGTTGTCAAAGACGGGCGCGAGCGAACGCTTGTGACGCCGCAGCACCCGTTCAAGATGCGGACGGTGCTGACGCAAAGCCATGTTTCTTGGGAAAACATGGCACGCACCAACCCCGGCAAAGTGATCGCACAGTGGTGCGATGCCCTGGCGCAGCTTCGCAAGGACGGCCTGTTGGGCGAATTTTCCTGCCTGGACGGTGCGCCCGACGGCAGCGACCTTCCGGCGCGGGGCCGATT